>NZ_JAVRIA010000006.1:0-218573 GCF_031846265.1 Microcosmobacter mediterraneus
TTAACGATACTGAAGATCCTAATACAATTAGTTTACCGTTGATAAACGCAGAATGTGGAACTACTGTTTCAACGCCAACAATTACCGATAATTGCGGAGGAACAATTACGGGTACTACATCAGATCCAGTGACATTTTCAACACAAGGGTCTTATGCAATCACATGGAATTTTGACGATGGCAATGGCAACAATATAAATATTATTCAAAATATTATTATTGATGATGTTACAGATCCAGTTGCTAACTGTCAAGACTTAACAGTACAGTTAGACAATATAAGTGGTACAGCTTCAATTACACCTAATCAAATTAATAATGGATCAACAGATAATTGTGGCATAGCCAATTTATCTCTATCAAAATCTATGTTTGACTGTACAAATATTGGTTCTAATATAATTATTTTAACTGTTACTGATGTTGGTGGAAATACGGATACATGTACAGCTAATGTAACTGTAGTTAGCCCAACAATTAGTGGAGGAACAGTAACAGGTTATTTAAATAATACCGAAACACCTGCTGATGCAGATGATTTAGTCGAAGTTACCGCTTGTCCTGACGAACCACAAAATGCAACTTTCACAGTTAATGGATATACAGGTAATATTGTAAGATGGGAATCTTCAATAGATGGAGGAGTTAACTGGACATCAATAATAAATACGACTAATACATATTATTACCCTAATATTTTAGAAACAACTTTATTAAGAGCTGTTATACAAATTGGTTCATGCCAAGCAACTTCCACAATAACAATTGTCTCAGTAATACCTCCAGACATACCACCTACAATTGTAGGATCGTCAAGCTTTTCAGTTTGTTTAGGTGATGATGTCACAGTAGAAGCTCAGAGTGAATTTGGTATAAATCCAAATTTTAATAATGGAGGAATGTTTAATGAAGCAAACCTTAACAATCTAGGTTGGGAAGTCGATGGCGCTGCTGAAATGTCTGCTGGTGGAAATAATACTAATAATACTTATTGGAAATTAACTAATGGTCCTAAAAAATTTAATGGTCGTTGTTACGACTCACCTGATGGAAATAAATTTGCAATTGTAAGTGGAATTCCTCAATATGATGCTCCAGACCACACCATTACTCCATTATCAACATTAGAAACTTCTATATTCAATACATTAGGTTTAGTTAATGCTTCTTTAGAATTTGATCAAGCCTATTATTTAGAAGCCGGAGCTTGGTGCCTAATAGAACTCTCTCTTGATGGAGGAACTACTTATTCTGTAACTTTAGATCCTGGTGCAACCTATAATTATACTGGTCCTAGTGATACAGGTTTTGGTGACGTTGGCTTTAATGGACAATGTCGTAATTCTCCAGGCACGTATATAGACAATCATGTATCTATTGAATTGCAAAACTACGTTGGGTTAACAAATTTAAGAATTCGTTTCACCTATTCTGGTACAGCAAATAGCACATGGGCTTTAGAAAATATTACCATTCCTCAAGCACCTGTTGACGAAGTTATAGAATGGACTGACGAAACAGGTACTGTAGTGACTACAGGATCTACAACTACTATTACTCCAGTAACACCTGGTGTACAGACTTATGGTGTTACTTCATTAATCAACGGTTGTAGATCTGATGGAGATGAAGGAACAGAATTTATAGATGTAAGTGTTTCCTTCGCTTATGCAGGGAAAGATATTTCTCCTATACTTGGTGAATGTGGAAAATCAACTGTTTCTCTTAATGCTTATGATAATACATTAACTGCAGCACAGAATATAGCAAATGGTGCTTATAATAATAATTATACAACCGGAGATTATCCAGGAACTGGAGATGCTGGTGTTTGGTCAGTAGTGTCTATGCCCAATTCTTGTGGAGGCAACTATTCATTTTCTAGTGCTTTATCACCAGCAAACCCTTTAGGAGATCCTAGCGCATATTTCACTGGAGACCCTGGTACTTATACATTAAGATGGTCTATAGCCGACTGTTCGTTTGACGATGTTGAAGTTACCATTGACAATTGTAATACTGTAGATTTTGACGGATCTGATGATTATGCCACATTTGGTGATAATTTTGATAGGAGTTCTGACTTTTCTTTCGAGGTTTGGGTTAAACCTGAATTATTCTCAGGAATACAATCCATTATTTCTAAGAGAGATGCTAACAATTTAAATACTGGTTATGATTTAAGGCTTAGCAATGATGTATTATCCTTTAATTGGAATAATTCTGGTGTTGTAAGCTGCCCATATAATTTAACTACTAATAGATGGTATCATGTTGCTGTAACATTTTCATCTAACGCTTACAGGCTTTATATAGATGGTATTTTAGTTAATACAACTGGAGGCGCAATACCTTCACCAAATACCAATAAATTTTTATTTGGTGCAATGGATACTAATACATTGCCAACACATTACTTTAATGGTTGGATTGATGAAATTAGAATTTGGAACACAGCTCTAAATGTTGATCAAATTAGAGAAATGATGAATCAACAGATTCAAAGTAATGGTAATTTAGTAAGAGGGGAAATAGTACCTCTTGATATTTCTGGGTTAAACTGGACTAACCTAGATGGCTATTATCGTATGGATCTTAACTGTGGTAGATTAACTACTAATGCTGGAAGTGTAAATGGCCGTTTAAGAAATATGTACACCTCTCAGCAACAAACTGCACCTCTACCATACACCACAAATAGTGACGGTAATTGGTACGAAGAAACGCCTTGGACTTATGCAGGTGTTTGGGATGCGCCAAATAGTATGGGTCTTGATAATGAAACCATTATCGACTGGAATATTGTAAAGACATCTCACAATATTATATCTAAGGGAGATACTAAAACTATTAACACTTCAATTTATCCAGATCGAGAACTTAATGATATTGTTGTTTTAGGATTAGTTTCCGATACAGCAGGAAAAGAATTAACTATAATAAATTCCTTAGAAACAGAGAATGAAAACAACTCTGGGAAACAGTTATTAATAACACATTATTTAGAGTTAGATGGTACTATTGATTTGGTGGGTGAATCTCAACTCGTTCAAAGTGAGGGCAGTATCTTAGACCAAGATAGTGGTGGTACTATAGAACGTGATCAGCAAGGAACAGGCAATAGTTTTAATTATAATTATTGGACATCCTCTGTAAATCCACAAACACCATCTGGAATTGGTCAACTTGGTATTGGTATACCAAGTACAAATGCAAATTATTCTATTGCTAATGTAATTAGAGATGGCACAAATTCAACAATTCCTGCGGCTATTAACTTTCAAGCTCCTTACACAGCTGCTGATGGTGTGATAACTTCTCCTATTACTTTGAGTTCATATTGGTTATTTAAGTTTAATGGTACTGCAAATGATTACAATTCTTGGATTTCTATTGATCAAAACACATCATTACAAGCTGGAGAAGGCCACACTATGAAAGGAACTTCTGGGTTACTTTCTATAACAACACCTCAAAATTATGTCTTTAAAGGTAAACCGAATAATGGTAATATTTCTTTAAGCATTTCAACAGACAATAACAGACTTATTGGAAATCCATATCCTTCAGCAATAGATGCTAATGAATTTATTTTAGATAATATTAATGAATATAGTGGTAGAGCTACAACTAATATTATTAATGGTGCACTATACTTTTGGGATCATTTTGGTGGTGGCTCTCATATCCTCCAAGAATATGTTGGTGGTTATGCAACATACACGTTATTGGGTGGTGTTAAAGCAATTTCTAATGATATACGTATAAATGACAATGGTTCTGAGGGCACTAAGGTTCCTGGACGTTACATTCCAGTAAATCAAGGATTTTTTGTATCGACTTCATTAGACCCAAGTTTAACGAATACTACAACTACTGTTACTGGTGGTAATATTGTATTTAAAAATAGTCAAAGAACTTACAAAAGAGAAGGTATAGATAATTCTGTAATGTTTAGAACAACTGAGATTTCTGAAATAGACGAAAGACAAAAAATAAGATTAATGTTTGATTCACCCTCAGGTTATCACAGACAATTATTAGTAGGCGTAGACGAATTAACAAGCCCTGATTTCGATTTAGGGTTTGATGCACCACTTATTGACATTAATACCGAAGACATGTTCTGGGACTTTGATGATGTGAAATATGTTATCCAAGCAGTAAATAATTTTGATGAGGATCAGATATTACCTATTGGATTAGTAATAAACGAAGAAGGTTTAATCGTTATTAGAATAGACCAATTAGAAAACATTTCTGACAATACACCTATTTATATATATGATAGTCTTTTAAATACATATCACAATTTAAGAGAAAGTAATTTCGAAATTCAGCTAATAGCAGATCAATATCTAAACAGATTTTTTATTACATTCCATAATGATACACTAAGTATAAATTCGTTAGAAAAAGACAAACTTGTTATTAGTTATTTAAGTAATTCTCAATATATTTTTATAAAAACTCTACATGGTCATCCAGTTGACAAAATAGAGCTCTATAATATTATAGGTCAAAAAGTTAGAACTTGGCTGGATAAAGAAAGTAATTCTTCAGATAGTATTTCTGTTCCTGTAATTGGTGTAGCTCAAGGCACTTATATCGTTAAAGTATATAGTAACGACTTAATATATAACAAAAAAATAATAATAGATAATTAATATACTAACTAGGATTGATAATTTTTCCTATAAGTTGATCAATGTTAACGCTATCTTGAATGCCAGAACTCATTTCCTTAAAGGTAAACGTATTTGTTATCATTTCTTCTTCACCTACTAAAACTACAAAAGGAATGTTTCGCTTATTAGCGTAATTCATCTGTTTTTTCATTTTAGAGGCGTCAGGATATAACTCAGCATTAACACCAATTTCTCTTAAAATTTTTATAGCTTTTAAACATGATAATGCTTCTTTATCTCCAAAATTAATAAATAATACATCTGTAGATTTTGCTATTGTTTCAGGAAAAAGATTTAACTCTTCTAAGACTAAATAAATACGATCTAATCCAAAGCTTATACCTACTCCACTGACGTGTTTTAGTCCAAAGATTCCTGTAAGATCATCGTAACGACCTCCTCCACCAATAGAACCCATTGAAACAGATTCTGGTGCAGCAACCTCAAAAATTGCTCCTGTATAATAATTTAAACCTCTAGCCAAAGTAACGTCTAATTGAAGAGTTGAAGACGTTAAACCTAGCGTTGAGATTGCTTCACTAATAAATTCTAATTCTTCAATACCTTTAAGGCCTTCTTCCGATGAGGCTAATATGGGTTTTAATTGTGCAACTTGGTCTTTAAAACTACCAGAAATACCAAATAATGGTTGAAGTTTAGAGATACCATCTTCTGGGATACCTTTAGAGCGCATCTCGTCTTTTACCTTCTCCTCTCCTATTTTGTCTAGTTTATCTAAAGCTACTGTAAAATCTATGAGTTTATCTTTAGCACCAATAACTTCTGCAATACCTGTAAGTATTTTTCTGTTGTTAATCTTTATGGTAGTACCTTTTAAACCTAAAGCCGAAAAGACAGCATCATACAATTGTACAAACTCCACCTCTTGCCATAACGATTTAGAACCTACAACATCTGCATCACATTGATAAAACTCTCTAAACCGTCCTTTTTGTGGTCTATCTGCTCGCCAAACAGGCTGAATTTGATAGCGTTTAAACGGCAACTCTATCTCGTTTTGGTGTTGTACCACATAGCGTGCAAAAGGTACTGTGAGATCATAGCGTAAGGCTTTTTCTGAGATTATTGATGAAACTTTAGAATCATAATTAAATAACCATGTAGAAAAAACTTGAGATGCCAATTTACTTGCAACTAATTTTCTGCTTTCGTCAAAATTTTTAAAATCATCATCTATATCATTAAACAGAATAGCAACTTCATCCTTATTTTCATCAATTGTATGCATAATTGCACTCTCATACTTCTCATCAAATATTTCAATACCTTTGAAATCACTTCCAACTAGCTCTGATTCAAAAAATCTTTGATAGAACGTTGAACTAGCTCTTTCATTCTTCAAAAACTCTAATACATCTATATTCTCATTATGAAGACGAAATGCATAGGCTTCAAAAAACCTAATAGTTCTTTGATTAAAAAATTGCGTGAACTTTGATAAATAATCACCAGAATTCAAAATCTTAAAAATTAAACGATCGCCTTCATCACCATATTTTCCCATTAAAGTGTCCGAGTTTTCAAAACTTGGAGTTTCAATAGGCTGAAATCCAAAGCGCTCAAATTGTTTTTGTATCGTATTAAAAATATAACGACGTTTTGCAACTTGCTCTGGATTAAAGTCTCTGGTACCTTTTGGTATACTTGGTTTTTGTGCCATACTCACTTCCTGTGAAAGCAGGAATCTCTTTTTAGTGATATAATGAATTAATCACAAAAATATTATAAAATAAGCAGTCCATGAGAAGTTATTTTAAAATAATAGTAACTTTATTGACTGTTTATAGTCTTATAATAAACTAATCAACACTACAAGAAAAAAAATTCATGTTTTCCCTAGTCAAAGAGAATATTAAAATTGCAACGGGTTCTATTAAAAGTCAGTTGCTTAGAACCATCCTTACTGTTTTTATCATTGCTATTGGTATTACTGCTCTTGTTGGTATTTTAAGTGCTGTATCTGCCCTAGAAAATACTATTGCTGGTGACTTCTCTTCAATGGGTGCCAATACCTTTAATTTACAGCGTTATGAGTTTAATACGCAACGTCAAAGTGGTAGAGAACGTCAAAAAATAAATCCTATTATAAGTTATAGAGATGTAAAAGAATTTGAAGACAATTATAATTTTCCATTTACAAAGACATCTATTTCTTTTTTTGGAACCTCACAAGCTGAAGTTAAATACGAAAATGAAAAAACAGATCCTGAAGTCTCAGTTTTGGGTATTAACGAACATTTTATTCAGAACTCTGGATTAGAAGTATCAGAAGGTCGTGAATTAAATTATTTTGATGTTGCCAATAGTAATAGTGTATGTATTATTGGTAGTGATTTAAAAAAGGCTCTTCTTTCTGATGTTAACCCAATTGGTAAAACTATTAGTATAAGAGGTGCTAAATTTAAAGTCGTAGGTGTACTCAAATCTAAAGGTGCTACGTTTGGTAATAATCAAGATTTAAGAGTGCTATTACCTATTCAAAAAGCGCGCACAATTTTTACCAATGCTAATATAAATTATGCGCTGAGTATTAAGGTTGATAAAAAAGACATGCTCGAAGGTGCACAAGATGATGCTATAATGACCTTTAGAAATGTTCGTGGATTAAACCCAATAGAAGAAAATAATTTTGGAATTGAACGTAGTGATGACCTTATCAATAGAATTGGTTCTATAACTCAGTATCTATATATTGCTGCTTGGATTATTAGCATTATTACCATTTTTGGATCCTCTATAGCCTTAATGAATATTATGCTGGTTTCTGTTACTGAGCGAACCAGAGAAATAGGTGTTAGAAAGGCTTTAGGTGCAAAACGTAAAACTATAGCTTTTCAGTTTTTTATGGAAACTTTAATTATTGGTCAAATTGGTGGTCTAGTTGGTATTGGGCTAGGAATCTTGGTTGGTTGGGGCGTTTCAGCAATTGCTAAATTTCAGTTCACTACACCGTGGCTCGCTATGTTTAGTGCTTTTGCTATTTGTTTTTTAGTAGCTATTATTTCTGGCTTATTCCCAGCAATTAAAGCGGCAAAATTAGATCCAATTGAGTCGTTACGCTACGAGTAGTTATTAGCAGTTTAGTATAAAAAATTAACTGATAAGGTCTTCAAAATAAGTAAATAATTCACCTTTAGTAATCACTGCTCCTTTTTGAATTAATTGAAACATATCTTGAAGTTTATCTTCTGAATAGTCTTTTTTAGCATTATAAAATTCTATATCATCAGACATTAGATTTTCTCTTAACCAATTATAGCCTTCTTTAGTGGTAAGATTATGAGTATTGTTTTTAAGTTTTAATGCTATAAGGTGCATGTTTTCATCAGCACAATGAAACAAATGCATTTGGTTTGGCGATATATGCTCTAAATATTTCACATTTTGCAGTACTCCTTGCCAAACTAAATCGCTAAAAACATCCAGCTCTTGCTCAGCTACTTTTGGTTGATTTTGTTTAATATTTGCCCATTCTTTGGCTGTTATAGATTGAGACGCTAAAAAATTAATGAACTCTTGGTGAAGTTCTTCAAACTGTTCTTTGGTTAATCTTGCGTATTTCATGCTTAGTTATTTTTTAAGGCTTTATTTGCTTTAAACGGTCTATCAGTAGCTATAATATCTATTCCTAATTTTTTCCAATTATTGTACAAATGATCACCACGAGCTTTAGCTCTTCTATCTAAGTTTCCTAGAGTACCTAAAATACAAAGCACGTCTTTTGAATGGATTGCATCAAAAAGTGAAGTGTCAGATAATCGCGTTCCAGTAAATGCTAACATATTCTGAAATGGAATTCCAGAGTTTATAAGAGTATTCCATTCCTTAAAGTTTCGGGCCGAAACAGATAATAACAATTCTGGTGCTAATTCATAAGCTTTTTTTGCTTGTTCTAAATCGTAAGTAATTAGTATACAATGATCCTCAGCTTCTTCATTACGGATAACATCAATTACTTCAGATACATCTACATTGTGCTTAATATCTATAGTTAAAAACACCTGACTAGTTTTCACCCATTTAAGAACCTCAACAAGTGTTGGTATTTTAAACGAAGTTCCGGAACCAAAATCATCTTTTAATACATATGTTTTTAGCGTTTGTAATGTTAGATTAGAAACCAATCCTGAACCGTTAGTAGTTCTAACTATAGAGTTATCGTGCATTAAAACCAAACGATTATCTTTAGTTTTAGCAATATCTATTTCAAAAACTACAGGTATACTATCTGAGATATGCATCATGGTTTCCAAACAATTTTCTGGATAACCAACTAATCCTTTTCCTCCTCTGTGAGCACTTATTACTGGCACTCCTTCAGATGACACTCTAAAAACCTCTATGGGTTTTGAAGTCTTTATTATGGTATTATTAGACTTACAACCTAATACTACAATTAAGATGAATAGAGCGTATACGTTTTTCATAAGGATAGTTTAATCATTTATATAGTAGTACAAAAAAGAGCTTTCAATAATGAAAGCTCTTTTTTATTTGTATAAAATATACTTTTACTTTGCTTCAGCAACAACTTCGAAAGGAAAATCTACAGTTACTTCTCTATGAAGTCTAATAACTGCATTATATTTTCCTAAACGTTTTACGTTACCTCCAATAACATTAATAAATTTCTTTTCAATGCTATGGCCTGCTTTTTGTAAAGCATCAGCCAAGTCGATATTATTAACAGATCCAAATAATTTGTCTCCTGTACCAACTTTAGAAGGTATTTTTATCTCTAAACCAGCAAGTGCTTCTGCTACTGCATTGGCATCATCGATGATTTTCTTTTCTTTGAAAGCACGTTGCTTTAAGTTTTCTGCTAATACTTTTTTAGCAGATGGCGTAGCTAATACAGCTTGGCCTTGAGGGATTAAAAAATTACGACCATAACCGTTCTTAACTGTTACAACATCGTCTTTAAATCCTAAATTCTCAACGTCTTGTTTTAATATAAGTTCCATTGTTATGTCTTTATTATTTTAATAAATCAGCTACGTATGGCATCAATGCTAAATGACGCGCTCTTTTTACAGCAACTGATACTTTTCTTTGATACTTTAATGATGTTCCTGTTAAACGACGTGGTAATAATTTACCTTGCTCGTTTACAAAACCTAATAACCAATCTGCATCTTTGTAGTCTACATACTTAATACCAGACTTTTTAAAACGACAATATTTCTTTGCCTTTTGAGTATCTATATTAAGAGGTGTAAGATATCTAATCTCTCCTTCTTTTTTTCCTTTTGCTTGTTGATCTATTGTTGACATAATTACGCTTTTGCTTTTTGTTTAAGTTTTTCTCTTCTTCTCTCAGCCCAAGACACAGCATGCTTGTCTAATTTTACTGTTAAGTAACGCATAAAACGTTCATCACGTCTAAATTCAACCTCTAAAGGAGCAATAGCTTCTCCAGTAACTTGATACTCAAATAAGTGATAAAAACCACTCTTTTTGTTTTGGATTGGATAGGCTAACTTTTTTAGTCCCCAATCTTCTTTCGATATCATCTTAGCACCTTTAGAAACAAGAAAATCTTCGTATTTCTTAACTGTTTCCTTTATCTGATCTTCAGATAAAACGGGATTTAAGATGAAAACAGTTTCATAATGATTCATAAATAAATATGTATTTATTGTTAAAAATGGGTGCAAAAATAGGTATTAATCCCTTATCTAACAACATTTTTAAGCAATTATTTAAAGCTTAAACAGTATTGTTAAAATTTTGTTAAATACAACACTTTGTCGATGTTTTTTGGTTTTTGACCGAATTTTTTGTAACATTGTCGATATCTTAACCTAAAAGAAATAAATGTTATGACTTTAAACTGTGTAGTAGTTGATGATTCTGCAATCCAACGCTTATCCATAGTAAAGTTAATTGAGAATCATTCCTCACTTAACCTTATTGCAGAATACAGCAGTGCACTAGAGACCAAAAATGGTTTAAATACACACAAGGTAGATCTTATCTTTTTAGATATTGAAATGCCTGTATTAAACGGATTTGAGCTTCTAGATGTACTAAACAACAAACCCCAAATCATATTTGTTACTGGTAAAACAGAATATGCATTTAAAGCGTTTAATTATGACGCAACAGATTACTTACAAAAACCAATAACCAAAGAACGTTTTAACGCAGCTGTTGAAAAAGCCCTAGAACAACACAAGTTAAAGTTAGACTTTAATGAAACAGATGGTGAACATATTTTTGTTAAAAGTAATTTAAAGAAAAGAAAAGTTTACATAAGAGATATTAAATGGATTGAGGCCTTAGGTGACTACGTAAAAGTTGTAACAGAAGAAAATAGCCTGGTTGTATTATCTACTATGAAAGCATTTGAAAAAGAATTACCAGAAGGTAAATTCCTAAGAATACACAAATCTTACATTGTTAATTTAGATAAAATTGACAGATTTAATAGTAAGAATGTTGAAGTAGGTGCTTATGAAATACCTTTGAGTAGAAATAAAAAGACACAATTGGTAGATGCATTAAATAATATGTAATTCTAATAATTATCGACATTTAAAACTACTCTAACCGATTTAAATTCTGATATACTTGTGAAGCTATTCTTAACTTTAAGAATGGCTTCTTTTGTTTTAGTAATAGATTGATTTCCTGGAATCTTAACTAAAATATGCTTGTTATATTGATTTCTAATGCGTGCTATAGATGGATACTCTGGCCCTAAAACATTAGAACCTAAAATTTGACGTAATGATTTTGCCATCCAATCCGAAGCTAAATTAACTTTATTGTAATCCTTTTGTCTCAAGGTTATACGTATAAGCCTGTAAACTGGTGGATATTTAAAATTATGGCGCTGATCTATTTGTTCGTCGTACATTGATTTATAATCATGAGAAGCTACTTGTTGTAAAATCTTATGATATGGATTATATGTCTGAATTAAAACTTTACCTCTACTACCTTGTCTACCAGATCTTCCTGCTACTTGAGCCATTAATTGAAAACTACGCTCATGTGCTCTAAAATCTGGGAAATTTAGTAATGTATCTGCATTCATAATGCCGACTAAACGAACATTTTTAAAATCTAAGCCTTTAGTAAGCATTTGCGTACCGACTAATATATCTACAGAGCCACTCTCAAAAGCATTAATTACCTTTTTATAACCATGTTTACCTCTCGTTGTATCTAAATCCATACGAGCTACCTTATAGTTTGGAAATAAAAGTTTTACTTCTGTTTCAATCTGTTCTGTACCAAAACCTTTAGTATCTAAACTAGTATTACCACAAGCATCACAATTTTTAATCATAGGTATATTATGACTACAATAGTGACAACGTAATTCACTTCTAAATTGATGATAGGTTAAACTAACATCACAATTAGGACATTGTGGAGAATGACCACAAGTTTTACACTCTACAATTGGTGCAAACCCTCGCCTATTCTGAAATAATATAATCTGACCCTTTTCTTCAAGACTGAACTGTATTTCTTCTATTAATCTATCCGAAAAATGGCCAGTCATTCGTTTACGCTTCAGCTTATCCTTAATATCTACCAACTCCATTTCTGGTAATAATAAATTATTAAAACGCTCATTTAGCTCAACTATACCATACTTCTTGTTTGAAGCATTATAATAACTCTCTAAACTTGGTGTCGCAGAGCCTAAAAGAATTTTAGCGTTACTGAATTTTGCTAAAACTATTGCTGTGTCTCTGGCATGATATCTTGGCGCAGGATCAAATTGTTTGTAGGATTGTTCATGCTCCTCATCAACAATAATTAAATCTAAATTTGGTAATGGTAACAATACTGAAGAACGAGCTCCCAGCACTATAAAACCTTCAGAAGTATTATTTAATAATTTATACCAAGCTTCAACACGTTCATTTAAGCTATATCTTGAATGATATACAATAACTTTTTCGCCAAAGTAAGATTGTAATCGCCCAACTAATTGTGTTGTTAAAGCAATTTCTGGCACTAAGTAAAGTACATTTTTTTGCTTGGATAAAGCAGAAGCAATTAGCTTAGCATACACTTCAGTTTTACCAGATGAAGTGACACCATGTAACAGTGCCACGTCATGATTTTTAAAAGCCGATTTAATGTCTTCTAACGCTTTATTTTGAAATTGATTAAGTGATTTTTGTTCTAACCGATTATCATCATTAAAAACAACTCTATCTTCTTGAATATAGTCTTCTAAGAAAACACCTTTATCAATCAAAGCTTTTACTGTTGTTGAAGAACCTCCTGAAACTTTAATAAGATCTGAAACTTTTGTAGCTTTAATTTTACCAGAATTAATAGAGAAATAGCTCAATACCATTTGCTGTTGCTTCTTAGCACGTTTTAGTTGTTCTATTAATTCTTGAAGTTTTTCATCGTTACTGTAAATAGCATTTAAATGAACATAGCGTACCAGTTTAGGCTTATATTTTTCGTAAATCTCTTCATGAACTTCAATAATACCTTTCTCTAATAATTGTTTTATAAGAGGCAAAACCGTCTTTCTATCTGTAATGGCAGCAATTTCTGCAACTTTTAATTTTGGTCTAAATTGTAGCGCTTCATAAATTAAAAATTCATTATCACTTAAATCTAAGTCATTAAACTCTAACTCTATTTTTGAAATTAGTGTCTCGCTTTCCAATAAAAATGCACTAGGTAATGCAGCTCTCATGACTTCTCCCAAACTACACATGTAATACTTAGATATCCAGTTCCATAAGTTTATTTGTTGGTTTGTAATAACTGGAGACTCATCTAATATTTGATGAATAGATTTTGGCACATAAACCTTTGGTTCTTCATGATGAATTTTTGAAACAATTGCAGTATAAATCTTAGACTTACCAAAAGGTACAGCAACTCTAGTTCCAACAGAAACAAAATCAGACTCAGCCTTAGTTATACTATAGGTGTATAATTTTTGAAGCGGAATAGGAAGAATAACGTCTATGAAAAAATTCAAAAAAATACGGTTGTTTTAGCTTTAAGTGTATACACAAATATACTTGAAATTGGCGCGAAACATAATATACAATTGATCACTGTTTTTAATTAATAAAAAAAGCTGCTTCAAAAGAAGCAGCTTTTAAAAGATTATTGTTTTTATCTAATTTACTTCTGGTAAAAAGCTATAGTTTTTACTATACTCTAGCATTTGCCCAGGAAAGGACTCAGGCTGAGTTACATTTATTGCAGTAATTTCGCCATTATCATCCATTTCAGGAACTAGAACAGGATTAACAAATCCACTGTAAGGAGCAGATGTAAACTGTTTATTACGCTCTAAAACCTCAGCATGGACAGCTTGGTCTACTTTTACACCATAACCTTCAACCAAAGCTTCAACAGCATCATAATCACCTTCAGACTTAATTCGCTGTGTCTCTCTTAATAATTGACCAAATAATTCATGCAATTTATCATAATCATTTATGTTGTAGTAGGTTTTACCATCTCTAGTTACTTTTTCAATAACATTATCAGCTTCACCTTTTTCAAAAACCCAAGCCGAAACCCATTGTCTATTTACCATATGTGCTTCCTCTACATCATCACCTAGTTTTAATCTAATTAATTGAGTCATTAAACCATTTCTAATATAACCATCATAGGCAGCCATACCAACAGCTTTCCAATCTTCTACAAGTCCAAGTTCTTGTAATTTAGGATTGTATAAATAATACAAGCCAACTAAATCTGCTCGCCCTTCTTCTAAAGTAGAAGCATATTTCTTTAAGGTTTCTTTAGTTTCTCCAACACCAGGATTTAACTGACCAGAAGCATGACCAACAACTTCGTGTAATGCTGTATGCAACTTATCAGCTAGCTGTCCATATTTTTTTTCTAAATCGTACTCATCACTATCATGTACAAATTCTTTTAAGCGTCCAGAACTCCCTGAGTTATTGTAAGCATTAGTAATGTTGCCAAGAGATACAGATTTACTACCAACCTCTTTTCTAATCCAGTTAGCATTTGGTAAATTAACTCCTATTGGTGTACTTGGTGATGCATCACCAGCTTCACCTGCCACAGTAACTACTTTATAAGTTACACCAACAACACTGTCTTTTTTATGGGCTTCCATTAATGGTGAGTTATCTTCAAACCATTGCGCATTTTCAGATAATACAGCCATTTTTTGAGACATATCAAAATCGTTAATTTGAACAATAGTCTCATAAGATCCTCTGTAACCTACAGGATCATTATATACTTCTATAAAACTATTAATATAGTCTACGTTACCATCTGTTGCAGCAGTCCAAGCCACATTATAATCGTCCCAAGTTTGCAAATCACCTGAATTGTAATAACTAATTAATAGACCTATAGCATCGCCTTGAGCTTTATTTTCCGCAACTGATTGTGCTTTTTCTAACCATTTTACGATTTCATCTATAGCAGATCCATATAATCCACCCGATTTGTAAATACGCTCTTTTAAAACACCATTCTCCTTAACTAACTGTGAATTAAGACCAAAAGATAAGGGTCTGTCTGGATTAGGTGATACTTTTGCTTTATAAAAATTCTCAACATCTGCTGTTGTAACATCTGGACCATAAAAATTAACGGCAGACTCTAAAACATTATCTACACCTTTAGCTTTATTTACTTTTTTAGCATCTTTATCATTAAAAATAACATCAAAAGCTTCTCCTTCTAAAGTGGTATTAGTAGCTGTTAGTATATCTCTTAAATAATCAGCATTAAAATCTGGCTTAATTTTATCATTACTATAATGATGATGAATACCATTACTAAACCAAACACGCTTTAGGTAAACTTCAAAGGCACTCCAATTATCAGAAGACTTATCTCCCGAATATGTAGTATATACATTTTCTAAGGCCTTTCTAATTTTTAAGTTATGTCTGTAGTTTTGATCCCACATAATATCTCTACCAGCTAATCCAGCTTGTGTTAAATAATAAACTAACTTTTGCTCTTTTAAACTCAGTTTATCCCAACCTGGAATTTGATAACGTAAAATTTTAAGATCTGCAAATTGCTCAACACTAAAGTTAAATTTTGTTTCTTCTAAGTTCTCAGTAACATCTTCGGCAGTTTCAGCTTTATCTGTTTTACAAGACCACATCATTGATACCATAAATACCAACGTAATTATTGTTTTTAATTTCATTATAAATAAGTTATTGTAATATTCACAAATGTACTATTTATAAGCAACAGTTAAAAATTCTTATATTTGGAATTACAACCTAACTTTTACTAAAATGAAACTATTTAAGTACTTCTTATTAATCGTACTTATACTTACCATTGGTGCAGCTATATATATTGCTGTTCAACCTAATCAGTACGATGTAAAACGAAAACAAATTATTAAAGCACCAGTAGAATTAGTGTTTAACAACATTAATGATTTTAAAAACTGGGAAGATTGGGGACCATGGATGGATGATGACCCAACCATTGAGGTTAGTTATGCTGATCAAACTTCTGGTGTTGGTGCTTCTTACACTTGGACGAGTAAAGACGGTCCTGGACGTATGAAAACAATAGCCTTAGAACGGAATAAATCTATCACTCAAGAATTACAATTTGGTGATTTTGAACCTACTGAAACACATTGGACCTTTGAAGAAGTCCCTGAAGGAACCGAAATAACGTGGAATATGAAGGCAGACCAAGTACCATTTATATTTAAAATGTTTGGTGCTATATCTGGTGGAATGGATAATATGCTCGGAGAAATGATGGAAAAAGGCTTCGCTAAAATGGATGGTGTGATGAAAGAAGAGGTGAAAACATACAATAAAACCATTGCAAACTCTTTTAAACTTGGAACAATAGAAGAATTAGATTTACCGACTCAAAAGTTTATTGGATATTTACAAAAAACAACTACAAAAACAGCAATGGAAGATATGACCAAGTTGTTTATGGAATATATGCCTAAAGCAGGAATGCATGCAGCCCAGTATTTAGAACAAGGGGATTATATACCTGGAGCTTACTACACCAAATGGGATGACGAAAAAGATGAGGCTGAATTTTATATTGGTTTACTTCTAAAAAAAGATTTAGCACCTGCCGAAGGGATGACATCCATTATTATACCTGCAAGCAAAACACTAAAGATTTCTAAATATGGACCTTATGGTATTGGAGACATGGAAGCACATACTAAACTCAATGAATATTTGTCTATTAACGAATATTCAAACAATCAAAAAAGTTATGAACTTTATGTCAATGATCCGACTTTAGTAAAACCTAATGAGATACAAACAGACATTTATTATCCTGTTAAAAAGTAAGAGGATTTAAAATAAAAGGCCTGCTAATTTTAGAGCAGGTCTTTTTAATTTTTTGCTACTTTCGTTACTATTCTAAATAATATGAAACAAGCATTTTTAGTTTTTATTGGTGGTGGATTCGGAAGTGTATTACGTTTTCTAATAGGTAAATTATGGAATACTAATGCAGACGGGATTCCTTATGGAACATTTGCTGCAAACATCTTAGGAAGTTTATTCATTGGTATTATTCTTGGAATGGCAGCAAAAAATGATTCATTAACCCAAAACCAAACCTTATTATTAGCTACAGGGTTTTGTGGTGGCTTTACCACCTTCTCTAGCTTTGCTTATGAAAACCATGTGTTTTTAAAATCTGGTGACTTTACCAGTTTTGCACTATATACGATTGGAAGTTTTATCATTGGTTTTTTAGCAGTATTCTTAGGTTTATTTTTAACGAAATAAAAAAAGCGACTCGTAAGTCGCTTTCTTTTATGGTTTTAAATAAATTAAACATTGATTAAGTTCTGGGTTTTGTTGTACTAGAGAATTAATAAAAATTCGCAGCTCTTCTAACTCATAAGGTAATAAACGCTTTACTGCTTTTTCAACTTCTCTACAAAACAACGTAGCATCAAAACTAACTTTTTTAAGTACAGTTTTGGTGTACTCGAACATTGCTCTTGCCATTGTAATTGATATTAGGTTAAGATTAAGTAATATTTATTATAGGCGTTTATATATTGATTAACGTCTAAATATACTCAAAAATTATATCATTTATAAATCTTAAACATAAGTTTAACAGATAAATTATAGTTATGAAATTAATAACTAAAACCTATTATCGCCATCTAGCAAATCTCCAAGACCTCCTAAAATACTGCCTTCACCTTTACCTTTTCCTCCTCTTGGCACAGATTTTAATACACGTCCTGCAAGGCGACTAAATGGTAGAGACTGTAGGTAAACCGTACCAGGTCCTTGGAGTTTTGCAAAGAATAAGCCTTCACCTCCAAATACAGTATTCTTAAATCCTCCGACAAATTCTATATCGTAATCTACATCTTGCGTGAAACCAACAATACAACCAGTGTCTACTCGCATTATTTCACCTGGAGCTAAAACACGTTTAGCTGTCGTACCACAAGCATGTACAAAAGCCATACCATCGCCTTCTAGTTTTTGCATGATAAAGCCTTCTCCTCCAAATAAGCCACGACCTAGTTTTTTAGAAAACTCAATACCAACACTAACACCTTTAGCAGCGCATAAAAAAGCATCTTTTTGGCAAATAAACTTTCCATCAAATTCTAATAGGTCAATAGCAGTTATTTTTCCTGGATAAGGTGAAGCAAAAGATACGTTGCGTTTACCTGTTAGGTTATTATAAAAGGCAATCATAAACAAACTTTCTCCAGTTAAAATTCGTTTTCCTGCGCCTAAAATCTTTCCAAGAAACCCTTGATCTTTTTTAGAGCCATCACCAAAAATGGTTTCCATTTTAATACCATCATCCATCATCATAAAACTTCCGGACTCTGCAATAACACCTTCGTTAGGATCGAGTTCTATTTCTACATATTGCATTTCTTCACCATAAATACGGTAATCTATTTCGTGAGCATTTCGTTCAGAAAAATCAGGTAGTTGTTCCATTATTTTAGTTTTTTTAATTGATGTATCTATTGGTTGTCTAAAATAGAATTTTGTTACATTAGACTAAAGAATGCGACGTCATTTGTACCGCATTCTTCGCAATGACATCATAATTTTAAATATTCTACTGAAAACTGAGACTACAAACTTCATACTTAAAAGTATAATCTAAGATTTTACTTTTAAAGTCCATTCAAAATTAAAATCAGAAACTTGAACGCCTTGTTCATTTACACCTTTTGCATTTAACCAAACCGTTTGTCCTTCTCCTGAAGTAATAGCTTTAACCAAAGCCTCATTTACTTTTTCACCCCCTTTACAAGTAAAGGTAATTCTACCAGTTGCTTTTTTTGTAAAGCTAGCATTATTATTAGCTACTAACATAGACACTTTTTTACCAGACTCTTGTATTTTAGACATTACGAGAGCTCCTGTCGTTAATTCTGCAGCCATTCCCTGTACTGCCCAAAACATAGATTTAAAAGGATTCTGATTAATCCATCGATGTTTTACAGTAACAACACAAGTCGTATCAGTAATCATTTTTGTTCGCACTCCAGTAAAATAAGCAGCTGGTAACTTAAACAAGGTATATGTATTTAGTTTTTTTGGTGTAATAGTCATTTAGTCTTCAATTTTTGATAAAAATAGTGATTATTTAACGAGATATATATGTTAATATTATGTTAATTTTTAGTACTATGTTTTGCATAATACCTTTTTTTGGATATATATTTGCATAAGAAACTATTATATGTTTTAAAACCATGATCGATAATCACCAAAAAAATCTAGCTACTTTTATTCATTTATCCACCTTCTCAAGGTTTATAATTCCTTTAGGGAATTTTATTGGGCCAATTATACTTTGGGTTGCTAACAAGGATAAATCATCTTTTGTAGATGAACATGGTAAACAAGCTATTAATTTTCAGATCAGTATTTTATTGTATGCCATACTATTTGGATTATTAAGTATTCCGTTTTTTGCTATTAATATTTTTGATGGCTTAGATATTTTTAGGTTTCACAACCTTTATAATTTTCATATAAGTTTTGGTAAACCGTCTCCTCTGTTGTATATAACAGGAGGTCTTGGAATCATTGCATTCTTAGGCTTTCTTTTAGAATTAGCTTTTATTATTAAGGCCAGTTTGTCAGCTAGAGATGGAGATTCATATAAGTATCCTTTAACCATCAATTTCATCAAATAATTTCACCTTGAGTTCAATCGAAGGGCAATCAAAATCAAAATCAAAAAATGAACAGTTTACAATTTAAATCTCATTAAAATATGAAGATAGAAAACACAAAAGCACAAATGCGCAAAGGTGTATTAGAATATTGCATTTTATCTATATTAAGAGATGAAGATGCTTATGTAGCAGAAATTCTAGGCACACTTAAAGAAGCTAAGATGCTCGTGGTAGAAGGAACAATTTATCCTTTATTAACGCGATTAAAGAATGCTGGTCTTCTTAACTATAGATGGGAAGAATCTACATCTGGACCACCAAGAAAATATTACGGTCTTACAGAAACCGGAAAATTATTTCTAAAAGAATTAAACACAACTTGGAGTGAATTACAGAATGCCGTTAACCTAGTAACAAGCCAAAAAACCACAAAAAAATGAATAAAACAGTCAATATAAATTTAGCAGGTATATTTTTTCATATAGATGAAGATGCATACAAAAAGCTCCAGCGCTATCTTGAGGCTATAAGACGTTCATTTACAGACTCTCAAGGTCGTTCAGAAATCATAGCAGATATTGAAGCAAGAGTTGCTGAACTCTTTAGTGAACGCGTTGAAAATGATAAACAAGTCGTCTCTATTAAGCATGTAGAAGATGTGATTGCTATCATGGGACAACCAGAAGATTATTTAGTTGATGATGAAATTTTTGAAGACGAGCCACAACCAAAAAAGAAAACTTCGTCTACTAAAGCAACTAAGAAGCTATTTAGAGATACAGAGAGCTCTTACATTGGAGGTGTTGCCTCTGGTTTAGCACACTATTTAGCAGTAGATGTAATATGGATAAGATTATTATGGATACTATTCGCTTTAGGTTCTGGTGGCACATTTATTATAATATACTTAATATTTTGGGCCTTAGTTCCTGAAGCTCTTACAACTTCAGAAAAACTGACCATGGCTGGAGATCCTGTGACGATCTCTAACATTGAAAAAAAAATTAAAGACAGTATTGAAAGTGTTGTAGACACAGCCAAAAATATTGATTTTGAAAAGCATGGCGACAAACTAAAAGAAGAGATTAATAATGTAACAGATAGCATTACAGATTCTGTCAAACAAATTGATTTTCAAAAAAAAGGAAGTAAGCTAAAATCGAGCTCAAAAAGTTTTTTCGGAGGATTAGGTGATGTTATCGGGTTTTTCTTAAAAGCCATTGGAAAATTTATAGGGATTATACTAATTATAACAGGAGCAGCTGCATTATTAGGAATGATTGTTGGCTTATTCTCCGTAGGAATATTTGATTTTATTCATATTCCAGGAATCGACTTCGCTTACGCTGCTATAGCTTCCAATACACCTGTATGGTTAGTAAGCATATTAACATTTCTTGCTGTTGGAATTCCATTCTTCTTTTTGTTTTATGTTGGATTACGAATTTTAGTATCCAACCTAAAATCAATAGGTAACATTGCTAAGTTTTCATTGCTAGGACTTTGGTTATTTGCTATTATTGGATTAGTAATCTTCGGTGTAAGACAAGCAACTGAGCATGCTTATACAGGAAACTTTACAAAAAAATCGACATTACCTATTAGTACAACCGATACACTAAATATTAAGATGACTGCTCAAGATAATATGACTTTTATTGGAGAAAGGCATAGAATGTTTGAGGATAACTGGAGATATGAAGATAATAAGTTTTATAGAAATGGTGGTTTTAATATCGTATTTAATGAAGAGGATGAAAAATATATTTACTCAACAGATATTCGTCTTATTGTAAGATCAACTAATGAAGATATGGCTTATATAAGTTTAGAAAAAAGAGCACAAGGCAGTAATTACAAGAATGCTTCTGAGCAAGCTGAAAATGTTATCTATAATTTTAAAATGGATGGCAATACCTTATTGTTAGATTCTTATTTATTAACTGAATTTGAAAACGGTTTCAATTTTGAAGAAGTTACTATTAAACTCTATCTCCCAATTGGTACAATTATCAATGCAGACAAGAACACCTACACGTATCATAGAAATCAAAGCCACTTCAACGATATTTTAGACAATGGTATGGAAGATTACTATCTAGAAGTAATTGATGGTGATTTAAAATGCTTAAACTGTCCTTTAGAAAGCATTGAAGATGTAAAGACTAATAGGTCCACTCAAAATAGTAATAGAGAGGAAAAACTAGAAGTTATTGTTAATAACGATAGTATTGTAGCAAGTAAGAATGGTGTTAACGTTAAAGTAAGTGATAAAGATGGTGTGAAAATTTCATCTCATAATAATAATTAACAATCCATCATATTTAAATAACAATTGAGTAATTAAATATTAAACTTAATAAGCATCAAATCTATTTTTATCAAAAAATCAATCAAAAACAAATAAATCATGACAACACTAACAAAAATTATCATCTCAATACTACTAGGATTTCTGGTGACTTCCTGCAACATGGACTTTAGAATAGGACAAGGTGTTATTGGTAATGGAAACGTTATCACAAAAGAACGCTCGGTAGAAGGCTCTTTTAATGCTATACAGGCAAGTAGTGGTATAGACTTATACCTTACTCAAGGAAATAGCACTTCTGTAATTGTAGAAGCCGATGAAAACTTACACGATATTATCATCACAGAAGTAGAAAATAATACATTGAAAGTATATTTAGACGAGAATGTAAAACGCTCTAAATCGCAGAAGGTTATGCTAACATTTAAAGATGTATCCTCTATTAAATCTACCAGTGGAAGTGATGTGTACTCAACAAACACCATTAAAACCAAAACATTAAACTTAAAATCTACAAGTGGTAGTGATTTGGAATTGTCAGTAAATGCAGAAACTATTGATTGTAAATCTACAAGTGGTAGTGACATGAAATTATCTGGAACTGTAGATTACCTAATTGCAGAGGCAACCAGCGGAAGTGATATTAAAGCTGGTGATTTAAAAGCAATGTCATCTAAAGTAAAAGCAACTAGTGGAGCTGATATTACTGTAAACACCTCTAAAGAATTGGTTGCAAAAGCTACAAGTGGTGGCGATGTAAAATACTATGGAAACCCTGAAAAAGTTGAAAAAACCGACGGTGTATCTGGTAGCATAAGCAAACGATAGCAACTTAAATCAATCAATCAAAACAATCAACCAAAACGATTACAGTCTTTAATTTAACTGTAATAATCTAACCAATCTATAAACCATTTCAAGCTCTTATTTAGAGTTTGGGATGGTTTTTGTATATATTTGTTATCGATGTATTATTGTGACATTATCTAATAAATGTGTCTAATTAATAGTACAATAACGCTAATACATGAGAAAATTATTATCGATACTAGCTCTAATTATGGTTACTAGCACAACCATCTTAGCTCAGGAAAAAATTAAAGGAAACAGAGATGTTACCATAAAACAATCTTACGTTGACGCTTTTGAAAAAATAGTCATTAGTAATGATTTTGAAATTGAAATAGCTTACAACGAAAAACCTTCAGTTGAAATTGAAACAGATGATAATTTACATGAAGTTATTCAATTTGGTGTAAATGAAGGTACGTTGTCATTTTCTACTACAAAAAAAATTACCAGTAAAAAGAAATTACACATCATAGTCTATTATTCAAATATCCTTAATAGCATTGAGCTTAATGATGGTGCCGAGATTAGATCATTAACCTCCTTAGAACTTAAACATTTAGATTTAAAATCTTCAGGGAATTCTAGAGCTTACCTTAACATTAGAACAGGAAACTTTAACTACCAAGGAAGAGAAAAAGGTAAAGCCAGACTTAACGTTACTGCAGATTCTTCAAAATTAGAATTAATAGATAATAATAAAGTTGAAGCTCTAATTAATTCTAAATCCGTTACAATTGATTTGTATCAACGTTCTGATATTAGTTTAGAAGGTAATTCTGAAACGTCTGAACTTCAATTAGATAATTCTGCTGGTTTAAGTGGTAAAAATTTTACGACCAAGACTTGCAACTTAATTTTAGAAGGAAGAAGCTCAGCCACTTTAACAGTCATGGAATCTATTACACTTGAAGCTTCAGGCAATACTAGTGTTTACCTCTATGGAGAACCATCTATAGTTATTGATAAATTTACAGGTACTGCCAAACTCCAAAAACGAATGCAATAAAAAAAGCCGAAGTAACACTTAGGCTTTTTTTATTAATATCTAATCTTAATTATAAGTAGATGTACTAACTTCAAACGTAGAATCCTTTGCAGCTAAGTAGCGCTCAGCATCTAAAGCTGCCATGCAACCAGTTCCTGCTGCTGTAACAGCTTGTCTATAAACATGATCTGCAGCATCTCCAGACACAAACACACCTTCAATATTTGTTTTAGACGTACCTGGTACATTAATAATGTAACCTGTTTCGTCTAAATCTAAAAACTCTTTAAAAATATCTGTATTAGGCTTGTGGCCAATAGCTACAAAAAATCCTGTTGCAGGAATATCTATAGTATCTCCTGTAATATTATTTTTAGCTCTAACACCAGTAACAACTTGACCATCGCCTAAAACCTCATCAGTTTCGGTATTTAATAAAATGTCTATGTTTTCTGTATTTCGTACTCTAGCTTCCATGATCTTAGAAGCTCTAAACGCATCACGTCTTACCAACATCGTTACCTTTTTACAGAGCTTAGATAAGTAATGTGCTTCTTCACAAGCAGAGTCACCTGCACCAACAATAACCACGTCTTGATTTCTGTAAAAAAAGCCATCACAAACAGCACATGCAGAAACACCACCACCTAGCTTTAGATATTTTTGCTCAGAGTCTAATCCTAAATACTTAGCAGATGCTCCAGTTGAGATGATAACAGTATCACAATGAATTTCTTTCTCATCATTAACCCAAACTTTATGCACGTCTCCATTAAAATCAACTTTTGTAATCCAGCCATGACGCACATCAGTACCAAAACGCTCAGCTTGTTTTTGTAACTCTATCATCATTTCTGGTCCAGTAACACCTTCTGGATAACCAGGGAAGTTTTCAACATCATTGGTCGTTGTTAGCTGACCACCTGGTTGTGTTCCTTGATATAACACAGGAAACATATTAGCTCTAGAAGCGTAAATAGCAGCTGTATAACCTGCAGGTCCAGAACCTATAATTAAGCATTTTACTTTTTCAATTGTATCAGACATGTTTTATATATAATATTTCAGGACAAAAGTAGAATTTTTGAGCAAAAACTTACATCAGAGTTATTAAAAGTTATTATCAAGAAATTGCATTTATCAATAGGTTTTTACAATCCAATTTTTAGTCTTAATAATTGTGTTGAAAACTGGTTAATAAGACGGTCTATTGTGATCAATTAAACCCTAAAAAAGTGTAAATTTGTGCTTTCAAAAATTTAAAGTAAATGATTCATTTCTTCGGAAACCAAAACAGTAAAGTATTTGCTGTTCAAGCAACAAAAGAATTATCAACAGAAACCATCTCAAAATTGACATGGTTATTTGGCAACCAACCTAAATTAGAACAAGCATCTCTCGATGCTTTTTTTGTTGGTCCTCGTAAAGCCATGATAACACCTTGGAGCACCAATGCTGTGGAAATAACCCAAAATATGGGAATTAAAGGCATTGTTAGGATTGAGGAGTACAAAGCTGTTGGAGAAGATTTCAAAGATTATGACCCAATGATTTCTGAGAAAATCAACAGTCTTAATCAAGATTCATTTACTATAAACATTCAACCAGAACCTATCTTAAATATTGAGGATATAGCAGCTTACAATACTCAGGAAGGATTAGCATTGAGTGATGAAGAAGTAGAGTATTTAGAAGGTGTGTCTAAACGCATAGGAAGACCTTTAACAGATTCGGAAGTATTTGGGTTTTCACAAGTGAATTCAGAACACTGTCGTCATAAAATATTTAACGGAACATTTGTTATTGATGGTGAAGAAAAACCTACTTCGCTTTTTAAAATGATTAAAGAGACTTCAAAGCAGAATCCTAATGATATTGTTTCAGCTTATAAGGATAATGTTGCGTTTATTAAAGGTCCAAAAGTAGAACAATTTGCTCCAAAACGTGCTGATATTCCTGATTATTATACCACTGAAAATTTTGAATCAGTTATCTCACTAAAAGCTGAAACACACAACTTTCCAACTACAGTAGAGCCTTTTAATGGTGCTGCAACAGGTTCAGGAGGCGAGATTAGAGACAGGCTTGCTGGTGGAAAAGGTTCTTTACCTCTTGCAGGAACTGCTGTTTATATGACATCATATTCAAGGTTAGAAAAAGAAAGACCTTGGGAACAAAAATTTGAAGCACGCAATTGGCTTTATCAAACACCAATAGATATTTTAATAAAAGCTTCTAATGGTGCTTCAGATTTTGGAAATAAATTTGGTCAGCCTCTAATTTGCGGTTCTGTTTTAACGTTTGAACATGAACAAGATGGTAGAAAGTTAGGCTATGACAAAGTGATTATGCAAGCTGGTGGAATTGGTTATGGAAAAGCAGATCAAGCTCTAAAAGATACGCCTAAAGAAGGTGATAAAGTTGTGATTCTTGGTGGTGAGAATTATCGTATCGGAATGGGAGGCGCTGCAGTGTCCTCAGCTGATACTGGAGAATTTTCTTCTGGTATTGAGCTTAATGCTGTACAACGCTCCAACCCAGAAATGCAAAAGCGTGCAGCAAATGCTGTTCGTGGTATGGTAGAAAGTGAAGATAATTTTATTGTTTCTATACATGATCATGGTGCTGGTGGACATTTAAATTGCTTGTCAGAATTAGTTGAAGATACTGGAGGGAAAATAGATTTAGATGCCTTACCTGTTGGTGACCCAACGCTTTCTGCAAAAGAAATTATTGGTAACGAATCTCAAGAACGAATGGGATTAGTTATTTCTGAAAAGCATATTAATACATTACATAAAATTGCCGAACGTGAACGTTCTCCAATGTATACTGTTGGTGATGTTACAGGTGATGATCGTTTTACTTTTGAATCTAAAACCAAAGGTGATAAACCTATGGATTTAGCCATGAATGATATGTTTGGAAGTTCGCCAAAAACCATTATGAACGACATTTCTGTAGAGCGTTATTATGGTGGTATATCATACAATACTGATGCGTTTTATGATTATTTAGATCAAGTTTTACAATTAGAAGCAGTCGCATGTAAAGATTGGTTAACTAACAAAGTAGACCGTTGTGTTGGTGGTAAAGTTGCAAAACAACAATGCGTTGGACCATTGCAATTGCCACTCAATAATGTTGGTGTAATGGCTTTAGACTATAATGGTAAAGAAGGTATTGCAACATCAATTGGCCACGCTCCTATTTCTGGATTAATTGATCCAATTGCTGGAAGTAGAAACTCAATTACTGAAGCATTAACCAATATCATTTGGGCACCTCTTAAAGATGGACTAAAAAGTGTTTCACTCTCTGCTAATTGGATGTGGCCTTGTAAAAATGAAGGTGAAGATGCACGCTTATATAAAGCAGTTAAAGCTATTTCAGAATTCTCCATAGATTTAGGTATTAACGTACCTACAGGGAAAGACTCGCTGTCTATGAAACAAAAATATTCTGATGGCGAAG
Organism: Microcosmobacter mediterraneus; assembly: GCF_031846265.1. NCBI lineage: Bacteria > Pseudomonadati > Bacteroidota > Flavobacteriia > Flavobacteriales > Flavobacteriaceae > Microcosmobacter > Microcosmobacter mediterraneus. Next base: position 27,465 of record NZ_JAVRIA010000006.1, read on the forward strand.
TTATTTCACCTGGAACAGTAATCATTTCAGCAGCAGCCAATTGTAATGATATCGCTAAAGTTATTGAACCTGTTTTTAAAAGAAACCAAGGTGATATATATTATATCAACTTATCTCAAGATGATTTTAAATTAGGTGGAAGTTCTTTTGCGCAAATCAATAATAAAATTGGAAGTGATACACCTACAGTAAAATCCGCTAATTATGTAAAGACTGTTTTCAATACTATTCAACAACTTATAAGAGATGAGCAAATAGTAGCTGGACATGATGTTGCTTCTGGTGGATTAATTACTACGTTACTTGAATTATGTTTTGCCGATAATAACATTGGTGCCGAATTAGATATCACAGCTCTAAATCAAAAAGATGCTTTCAAAGTGCTATTTGCCGAAAATGCTGGCATAGTTGTTCAATCTAAAAATGCTTCAATTGAGACTATTTTAAAAGAAGCTAGAATAGACTTTCATAATATTGGAAAGGTTACCTCATCTGATGTTTTAGGGATTATTAATGGTAGTGAAGTTTTTACAATGACCGTTTCTAGATTAAGAGATGTATGGTATAAAACGTCTCTCCTACTCGATCGTAAACAAACTTCTAATGGTTTGGCAGATGAGCGATTTAACAACTATAAAAATCAACCGTTACAATACAAATTCCCAGAGCATTTTACTGGTAAACTTCCTGTCATTTCGAGCGTAGTCAAGAAATCTCGTCCCAAAGCAGCGATTATCCGTGAAAAAGGTTCAAACTCCGAACGCGAAATGGCAAATGCTATGTATTTAGCTGGGTTTGATGTCAAAGACGTACACATGACCGATTTAATTTCGGGCCGTGAAACACTGGAAGATATTCAATTTATTGGCGCAGTTGGAGGTTTTTCAAATTCTGATGTACTGGGTTCTGCCAAAGGTTGGGCAGGTGCTTTTAAATACAATGAAAAAGCAAATACAGCATTAAAGAATTTCTTTGATCGTGAGGATACGCTATCTGTTGGAATATGTAATGGCTGTCAGTTATGGATGGAGCTCGATCTTATAAATCCAGATCATGAGCAGCATGGAAAAATGACTTATAATGACTCTGGAAAACATGAAAGTGCATTTACGTCTGTAAAAGTGCAAGAGAATAATTCTGTGATGCTATCTACTTTAGCAGGAACAACATTAGGTGTTTGGATTAGTCATGGTGAAGGAAAATTCAGTCTACCATATACTGAAGACCAATACGATATCGTTGCAAAATACAGTTATGAAGGTTATCCTCATAACCCAAATGGTTCAGATTTTAATACAGCCATGCTTTGTGATGCTTCTGGAAGACATTTGGTAACTATGCCTCATATTGAGCGTTCAACCTTTCAATGGAATTGGGCAAATTATCCAGAAGGTCGACAAGATGACGTATCACCTTGGCTTGAAGCTTTTGTTAATGCAAGACTTTGGATTGATGAAAAAACAATTAGATGATGACTTTTAAACCTATAAACTATTTTATATCTGTTTTTTTTGTTTTCATGATATCTAAAAGTTTCGCTCAGTACCGAAGCAATAATTTCAATCACGAAACAAAACCCACTTACTTTTTTGATGAAGAAAATATTGAAATCACAAAATCAATATTCACTAAAAAAATTGAACATAAACTCTTTTATTATGTTAGAATTGAGAGTGATACTACTGTGTTTTACAAATCTCAATGGTCTTACTTTTTTGGAAAACTAAATTCATCAAATAAATCTCAGCTTTTTAAGCTATTAAACTCTAGAAGTAATGTAGATACTACAAAAACCATAGTTATTCATTATTTAGATACACTTAAATTAAAAACTGATTATCCAAAAGAAAATAAAATAGTTTATAATAAAGATAGTACCAGTCATAAACACCTCTTTTCTTATAAATCATTTCTGGATGGCTATGAGAGATGTTATGAGAAGTATGAATCTAGAAAAACTTATGCCAATATTTATCATTTCTACTACATTAATAAAGGTCATCCAGAAAGCATAAAACATTTTGAATGGAAAAAAGATAATTATGGTACTTTAAAATCTCTTTTTCTGAAAAACTTAAAAATTCCAGGAATAATAATCATAAATACTAAAGGTGAGTACTTTATCAACTTTCTTTATGATCCTGATCCTGAACCCAGACTTCACAAAAAACTTATGATGAGTAACAAAAATTGGATAAGACCCTTCAAGAAGTTTATTAAATCAGTTGAAAAATTTAACGATTATTAAAATTAGTTCTTCTTTTTGTTAAAAGATGTTGAAGTAACTTAACTAATTTGAAATTCCTTATTTATTTCATATTTTGCAATACTTCAATAAAACTAACTAATGACTGATATTACAAGACTCTTCGATTTTCCATATTATCAATTAGAACATAAACCTAATGCTTCTTGTTTTGTTACGAAGTACAATGGAAAATGGACTTCGATATCTACAAAAGAATACCTAGATAAAGCTAATGCAGTCAGTAGAGCTTTACTTAAACTTGGTATTCAGAAAAATGATAAAATTGCTGTAATCTCCTCTACCAATAGAACAGAATGGAATATTATGGATATAGGTATATTACAAACAGGAGCACAAAATATTCCTATTTATCCAACGATTTGTGCAGAAGATTATGAATACGTTCTCAATCATAGTGAATCTATATATTGTTTTGTTTCTGACGAAGAGGTTCTAGAAAAAGTCAATAAGGTTAAGGCTAATACACAACTCAAGGAAGTTTATTCGTTTAATCATATAGAAGGTTGCAAACATTATTCAGAATTGTTTGAATTAGGTAAAGATGAAAGCAATCAAAATGAAGTTGAAGACAGAAAAAATAATGTAAAACCAGATGATCTTGCTACTATAATTTACACCTCTGGAACCACAGGTAAACCCAAAGGTGTTATGCTATCGCATTGGAATATTACAAGCAATGTTTTAGATAGCTCTCCCAGAGTTCCATTACCACCATCTGGTGAAACCAGAGTCTTAAGTTTTTTACCAATATGTCACATTTTTGAACGTGTATTAATATATGTTTATCAGTATGCTGGCACTTCAGTTTATTTTGCTGAAGCCTTAGATAAGATTGGAGATAACGCCAAAGAGATTAACCCTAATTTAATGAGCGTTGTACCAAGATTATTAGAAAAGGTATTTGATAAAATTATGCTTAAGGGCGAAGATCTTTCAGGAATTAAAAAAGCATTATTCTTTTGGGCAGTCGGTTTAGGAGAACGTTGGGAACCTTATAGAAAAAATGGAGCTTGGTATGAGTTTCAGCTCAAAATTGCTAATAAATTAATCTTTAGTAAATGGCGTGAGGCTTTGGGAGGAGAACTAGGTACAATGGTATCTGGTAGTGCTGCTTTACAACCAAGACTTGCTCGCATTTTTGGTGCAGCCCAAATGAAAGTTATGGAAGGTTACGGACTAACAGAAACGTCACCTGTAGTATCCGTTGGTATGTATGATGATGCACATTACAAAATAGGAACAGTAGGGAAACCAATAGATAATGTTGAAGTTAAAATTGCCGAGGATGGAGAAATACTCATCAAAGGTCCAAACGTTATGTTAGGTTATTACAAAGATCCAGAAAAAACTGCTAGTGTAATGACTGATGATTACTTTCATACTGGAGATAAAGGTGAAATTGATGAAGATGGGTTTTTAAAGATTACTGGTCGTAAGAAAGAAATGTTTAAAACCTCTGGTGGTAAATATATTATCCCAACACTTCTAGAAAATGAATTAAAGCAATCCTTATTTATAGAACAAGTTATGGTTATTGGTGAGGGCGAAAAAATGCCTGCTGCTTTTATACAACCTAATTTTGATTTTGTAAGAGATTGGATAGAACATAAAGGACATAATATAGGCACAACTGATGAAGAAATTGCTCAGTCTGAAAAAGTCATTAAACGTATTCAAAAAGAGGTTGACAAACACAATACCAAGTTTGGAAAGTGGGAACAGATAAAACGTTTTGAACTAACTCCAGAAGCATGGACAATTGATGCAGGACACCTAACACCTACCATGAAAATGAAACGTTCTGTTATAAAAGATATATACAAAGGTCTATACGATAAAATATATCGTCCTTAATTAATCTGAACTCTTGCTAATTATTAAATTTATTATGCATGCATAATAAATTTTTGTATATTTGGACTTCAATTTTTTCTTATGAAGGACAAAACTATAGACTACGTGTTGCGTACAACTTGGCTAGCAGTCAATAAAATGTACAACGAAGAAGCCGCTAAATTTGGTAGTACTATGGCTACTGGTTTTGCCCTACTAAGTATCGATCCTGAAAATGGTACACCCTCCACATCTCTTGGACCTAAAATGGGAATGGAAGCCACAAGCCTTTCGAGAACTCTCAAAACTATGGAAGAAAAAGGCTTAATCATCAGAAAACCAAATCCAGAAGATGGCAGAGGAGTTCTCATTTATTTAACTGATTTTGGCAAAGAAAAACGTGAGTATTCTAGAGAACGTGTTTTAACCTTTAATGAAACAATTAGGGAAAATATTACTGAAGATCAGCTTAATGGATTCTATGAGGTAGCAGAATTGATTAATAATATGATATCCAATAAAAAAATATATAACCAAAAAGAAATCGTCATTAAATAATGAGCAAACGAAGAATTAAAAAGATAGCCATTATAGGTTCAGGAATTATGGGAAGCGGTATCGCTTGTCATTTTGCTAATATTGGAATAGATGTTCTATTATTAGACATTGTTCCAAGAGAACTTAATGCCAAAGAAAAAGCTAAAGGACTTACACTAGAAGATAAAGTTGTTAGAAATCGTCTTGTAAACGAGGCGCTAGCAGCATCTTTAAAATCCAAGCCTTCACCGATTTATCATCAATCATTTAAAAACAGAATTACTACAGGTAATTTGGAAGATGATATTGCAAAAGTAGCAAATGTAGATTGGATTATGGAAGTTGTTGTTGAACGTTTAGACATTAAACAACAAGTGTTTGAAAAACTTGAGAAGTATAGAACTCCAGGAACTTTAATAACATCTAACACTTCTGGTATTCCTATTAAGTTTATGAGTGAAGGTCGCAGTGAAGATTTTCAGAGGCATTTCTGTGGAACTCACTTCTTCAATCCAGCGCGTTATTTAAAATTATTTGAAATCATTCCTGGACCAAAAACAGATCCATCTGTTTTAGAATTTTTAAACGGTTATGGAGAACAATTCTTAGGTAAAACTTCTGTAATTGCAAAAGATACACCAGCATTTATTGGTAACAGAATAGGTATTTTCTCAATTCAAAGTTTATTCCATGCTGTTAAAGATTTAGACTTAACCATTGAGGAAGTTGATAAGCTTTCAGGTCCAGTTATTGGACGACCAAAATCTGCAACATTTAGAACTGTAGATGTCGTAGGACTCGATACTTTGGTACATGTTGCCAATGGTATATATGACAATTGCCCAGATGATGAGCGTCATGAGTTATTTAAACTACCAGATTTCATTAACACCATGATGGAAAATAAATGGTTAGGAAGTAAGACTAAACAAGGTTTTTACAAGAAAACTGTTAATGCTGAAGGTAAAAAAGAAATTTTATCCTTGGACCTTAACACTTTAGAATACAGAGAAAAGAAACGTGCAAAATTTGCAACTCTAGAGCTTACTAAATCTATTGACAAAGTTGTTGATCGCTTTAAAGTGTTAGTTAAAGGAAAAGATAAAGCAGGCGAATTCTACAGAAAAAGTTTTGCTGCATTATTTGCTTATGTATCCAACCGTATACCAGAGATTACTGACGATTTGTATAAGATAGATGATGCTATGAAAGCAGGATTTGGTTGGGAACATGGTCCTTTTCAAATTTGGGATGCCATTGGTGTTGAAGCTGCAATAGAAATTATGAAAGCAGAAGGTTTAGAGCCTGCTGCTTGGGTAAATGATATGTTGGCTTCAGGTAGTAGCTCATTTTATACAATCAAAGATGGCGCAACTTACGCTTACAATATTCCTACTAAAACACAAGAAAAAATTCCTGGACAAGATGCGTTTATCATTCTAGATAATATCAGAAAATCAAACGAAGTATTTAAGAATTCCGGAGTTGTCATAGAAGATTTAGGTGATGGCATATTAAACTGCGAATTTCAATCTAAAATGAATACCATTGGAGGTGATGTTTTAGCTGGCTTAAATAAAGCTGTCGATTTAGCTGAGAAAGACTTTGAAGGTTTAGTGATTGGAAACCAAGGTGCTAACTTTTCTGTAGGAGCTAATATTGGAATGATATTTATGATGGCTGTTGAGCAAGAATACGATGAGCTTAACATGGCTATAAAATATTTCCAAGATACCATGATGCGTATGCGTTATTCTGCAATACCAACTGTTGCTGCTCCTCACGGCATGACTCTTGGTGGTGGTTGTGAATTGTCTATGCATGCTGATAAAGTTGTAGCTGCTGCCGAAACTTACATTGGACTTGTAGAGTTTGGTGTAGGTGTTATTCCTGGTGGTGGTGGATCTAAGGAAATGGCTCTAAGAGCTCAAGATCTATTCCACAAAGGAGATGTACAGCTTAATGTATTGCAAGAACATTTTTTAACTGTTGGTATGGCAAAAGTTGCGACTTCGGCTTATGAAGCATTTGATATGAATGTGCTCCAAAAAGGTAAAGATGTTATCGTAGTTAACAAAGACAGACAAATTGCTGAAGCTAAAAAACATGCTTTATTGATGGCTGAGGCTGGTTACTCTCAAAAACCTATGCGTAATGATATTCTAGTTCTTGGAAAACAAGCTCTAGGAGCTTTTATGGTTGGAACAGATTCTATGCATGCATCAAGATATATTTCGGAACATGACCAAAAAATCGCCAATAAATTAGCTTATGTGATGGCTGGTGGTGATCTATCAGAACCAACAAGAGTCTCTGAACAGTATTTACTAGACTTAGAACGCGAAGCATTTTTAAGTCTTTGTACAGAGCGTAAAACGTTAGAGCGTATTCAACATATGTTAACTAAAGGGAAACCATTAAGAAACTAAAGAAATGAAAACAGCATATATAGTTAAAGGATATAGAACTGCAGTAGGTAAATCTAAAAAAGGTGCTTTCAGGTTTAAAAGAGCTGATGAATTGGCAGCTGAAACTATTGCCTATATGATGGAGCAGTTACCTGAATTTGATAAAAAACGAATAGATGATGTCATAGTAGGTAATGCTATGCCTGAAGGTTCTCAAGGATTAAACATGGCAAGATTAATCTCATTAATGGGATTAAAAATTGAAGATGTACCAGGAGTAACAGTAAACCGTTTTTGCTCTTCAGGATTAGAAACCATAGGAATGGCTGTTGCAAAAATTCAATCAGGAATGGCTGAATGCATTATAGCTGGTGGTGTTGAAAGTATGAGTTCAGTTCCTATGACAGGTTTTAAACCCGAACTAAACTACGACACTGTAGCTTCAGGAAATGCAGATTACTATTGGGGAATGGGAAATACAGCAGAAGAGGTTGCTCAAAAATTTAATGTATCTAGAGAAGATCAAGATGAGTTTGCATTAAACTCTCATTTAAAAGCCCTAAAAGCTCAAGAAGAAGATCGGTTTCAAGATCAGATAGCACCAATAGAAGTCGAAGAAACTTACATCGATGCTAAAGGTAAACGTTCAACACGTTCTTACACTGTAACTAAAGATGAAGGACCACGTAAAGGATCTAATATTGAAGGTTTACAAAGATTAAGACCTGTATTTGCTGCAGGAGGTAGTGTTACTGCAGGTAACTCATCACAAACAAGTGATGGTGCTGCTTTTGTTATGGTTATGAGTGAAGACATGGTTAAAGAATTAAATCTTAAGCCTATTGCAAGAATGGTAAGTTATGCAGCAGCAGGTGTACCACCAAGAATCATGGGAATAGGACCAGTTGCAGCAATTCCAAAAGCACTAAAACAAGCAGGTATAAAACAAGATGATATTAGCCTTATTGAATTAAATGAAGCCTTTGCCTCTCAATCCTTGGCAGTAATGAGGGAATTAGACCTTAACCAAGACATTGTAAATGTAAATGGTGGAGCTATAGCATTGGGACATCCTCTTGGCTGTACAGGAGCAAAACTTTCGGTACAATTATTTGATGAAATGCGTAAACGTAATATGCAAGGCAAATATGGTATGGTAACTATGTGTGTTGGTACTGGACAAGGTGCCGCAGGAATATTTGAATTTTTAAATTAAAGATAAAAAATAAAAGCAAATGGAAACTTTAGAAAAAGATATACTAAGAGGCGGTCAATTTTTAGTTAAAGAAACTAACTGTGAAGATGTATTTACACCAGAAGATTTTTCTGAGGAACAACAAATGATGAAAGAAGCGGTTATTGAATTTAATGATCGTGAAGTTATTCCGCATAAAGCACGCTTTGAGGCCAAAGATTATGCCTTAACCGAAGAATGCATGCGTAAAGCTGGTGAACTTGGATTTTTAGGTGTAGCTGTACCTGAAGAGTATGGTGGATTAGGAATGGGATTTGTATCAACAATGTTAGTGTGTGATTACATTTCTAGTGGAACTGGTTCATTTAGTACAGCATTTGGTGCGCATACTGGTATTGGTACAATGCCAATTACCTTATACGGAACTGAAGAGCAAAAACAAAAATATGTTCCGCAATTGGCAACAGGAGAATGGTTTGGTGCCTATTGTTTAACTGAACCAGGAGCAGGAAGTGATGCAAACTCAGGTAAAACAACAGCCGAACTTACTGAAGATGGGAAACATTACAAAATCAATGGTCAGAAAATGTGGATTTCTAATGCAGGTTTCTGTAAGTTATTCATTGTATTTGCTAGGATTGAAGACGATAAAAATATCACAGGTTTTATTGTAGAAAATGATCAAGAAAACGGAATCACTTTAGGTGAAGAGGAACATAAATTAGGTATTCGTGCTTCGTCTACACGACAAGTATTCTTTAATGATTGCATGGTCCCTGTTGAGAATATGCTATCCGAAAGAGGCAATGGTTTTAAAATAGCCATGAACGCTTTAAACGTTGGACGTATTAAATTAGCTGCGGCGTGTTTAGATTCTCAAAGACGAATTACTACAAGCGCTATTGCATATGCAAACGAACGTAAACAATTTAAAACACCTATAGCAGACTTTGGTGCCATCAAAGCTAAATTAGCAGAAATGACTACTAGTGCCTATGCAGGTGAATCTGCTTCATATAGAGCAGCCAAAAATATTGAAGATCGCATAGCCATGCGAGTTGCTGCAGGCAACACACACCAAGAGGCAGAGCTTAAAGGTGTTGAAGAGTACGCTATAGAATGTTCTATACTTAAAGTAGCTGTGTCTGAAGATGTGCAAAACTGTGCAGATGAAGGCATTCAGATTTTCGGTGGTATGGGATTCTCAGAAGAAACACCTATGGAAGCTGCTTGGAGAGATGCTCGTATTGCAAGAATTTATGAAGGTACTAATGAAATAAACCGAATGCTTTCTGTTGGTATGCTCGTTAAAAAAGCAATGAAAGGACATGTAGATTTATTAGATCCTGCCATGAAAGTTGCTGAGGAACTCATGGGAATTCCGTCCTTTGATACTCCAGATTATTCTGAATTGTTTTCAGAGGAAAAGGAACTTATTAGTAAACTTAAAAAAGTATTCTTAATGGTTGCTGGTTCTGCAGTACAGAAATTTGGGCCAGATTTAGAACAACATCAACAATTACTAATGGCTGCTTCTAATATATTAATTGAAGTTTATATGGCAGAGTCCACAATCTTAAGAACTGAGAAAAACGCAAAACGTTTTGGTGAAGATGCTCAAAAAGTACAAATAGCTATGGCTAAGTTGTATTTATATAACGCTGTAGATATTATTCAAAAGAATGCTAAAGAAGGTATTGTATCCTTTGCAGAAGGTGATGAACAACGCATGATGCTTATGGGACTTAAACGTTTTACAAAATACGTTAATCAGCCAAATGTTGTTGCATTGCGTAACACCATTGCAGAAAAAGTTAAAGCAGAAAATAAATATTGCTTTTAAACTAAAAACACTCCCAATTAATAGCAAGATAAAAAAGCCTATATCTTATTAGAGATATGGCTTTTTTTATGCTTTGAATTTTCCTACTTTTACAATATGGAGTTAGAGCAACTCATTAAAAAATTTCAACAAAAAGATTCAGCTGCATTTGAAACGCTTTACAATATGTACAGTGAGAGTATGCATGGCGTAATCTATAACATTGTTAGAAATGATGACATTGCTCAAGAAATCTTACAAGATGTGTTCGTAAAAGCGTGGCAAAAATCAGATACCTATTCCGCTAAAAAAGGACGTTTTTTTACCTGGATTTTAAACATTGCTAGAAATGCTGCCATTGATAAAGCACGTTCTAAAGATTTCAAACAATCAAAACAAAACCTCGATGCTCAATTTTTCGTAGATATACTAAACTCTAATGAAAACTTAGATCGAAAGACTGATGCCATTGGAATTAAAAAGTTTGTAGGAAAACTTGCAGACACATGTAAACAACTTATAGAACTCCTATATTTTAAGGGGTATACTCAGAGAGAAACTTCTGAAACACTTGAAATACCAATAGGAACTGTAAAAACAAGAAATAGAAATTGTATCCTCAAATTACGAGAGATGCTTAGTGTATGAATTTAAAGGACTACATAGAATCTGGGATTTTGGAACTGTATGTTGCAGGTGCTCTTTCTGAACAAGAAAATCAGGAGGTGTACGATGCCATACAACAGTATCCTGAGTTGCTACAAGAGGTTTTGAGCATTGAAACTGCGCTCAAAAAACTTGCTGAGCAAGCTAAACCTAATTCTTCTGTATTGTACACATCTATTAAGACTAAAATTGGAGACGATAACGCTAAGGTCATTCCTTTAGATTCTAAAACATCTAGCTGGACAAGACATCTAGGTTGGGTTGCTGCCATTATTTTAGGTGCTGGATTATTCTGGAACTTAAATCAAAAGAATGCCCTACAAGAAAATCTAAGAGTTGTAGAAAACGAAAACCAATTCTTAGAACAACAAATAGAATTATCCAAAACGGATCTCAACGAAGCCAAACGTTTACTGACTATTCTTAGAGATAAAGATATCTTATCTATTCCATTAGGTGGACAGCAAGTGTCGCCAGAAAGTTATGCAAATGTGTACTGGGATAAAGCCAACAATAGCATCTTTTTAGATGTACAAGGCTTACCAGAACCTCCTGAGGGTAAAGTCTACCAAGTTTGGTCACTGACGTTAAACCCGTTAACACCAACGAGTTTAGGTACTATAAATAACTTTAAAGAGGATGCTAATAAGATCTTTGAAATTACAAATGCAAATGCTTCTGAAGCCTTTGGTATTACACTAGAACCAGAAGGTGGAAGCGAATCGCCTACGCTTGAGCAGTTGTATACGTTAGGTACTGTTGCGCCTTAACTCTTAGCTTTTCCATTTAATTCTTCCAATGAATTATATGATTGTAGAACCTTCAGTTTTCCTTCAAATATGACCTCTATAATTGAGTTTTTAGATGTTTTTCCGTTCCAATAGTTGTTAGCATTTTCCTCGAATTCTTTAATTGAAAAGTTCTTTATCTCGCAATATTTCTCATCAGCAGTAAAAGTCTTTCCTTCAATTAATTCAATCTTAAAAATTTTCCTATTTTGAGATTTTAAAATTTCCCACCATCTATGCAATTCATTTATATCACAAATCCAAATACCCTTCTTTCTTGATGGTAAATCAGGATTAATTTTAAGTCTAGTTTTTTCAAAAATATCTTCCCTTATCCATTTAAGGTACTGCTGATTTGTCTTAAAAAATTTAAAAACTAAATCTTCATAAACACGACAATGATCTAGAAATTCAAAATGTTTCTTATTATTGTAAGTACTATAATCTGAAAACTTTTCATCACAATTTTCCTTGCTTAATAAACTGCGAGCAAAAAGAAGTATATCTTCATCTCCATATTTTTTATAATAATCATCTGACAATGAATCAACAATATCTTTTATAAATGAATTTTCAGAATTAATACTAGTATCTATTATTTCATTAATTGACCATTCTCTTCCAAGTCTATTAATTTTTTGAATGTGATAGTAATTCATAAGAACAATTTAATATAAGTAACTAATTATAATAAATTTAATATCAAATAAAAAACACCTACGCTTTCGCGCAGGTGTCTAACAATCAACTAAACTCTAAAATCACTCAAAAATGTTTAGTCAAAAATTTCCCTTTCAAAGCATTTTTATTAATCAATCAACCCAAATAATTTTAAATTCCCTCATAATTAAAAGGTATATGTTAAGCTTGCTTTGATAAAAAAGGGTGTTCCTGACATAAAATAATCTTATATCCATTTAAATATATTAGTGTAACAAAGTATATTAAATGCTCTTAATATCTTGTTCCATAGTAGGTCCTAATTCATAGAGACTACTTAAAAGTTCTTTCTTTATTTTCTTTGCTTCTTGAACTTGACCTTTTGCTTTTAATATTTTGGCAATATGAAATTGCGCCACAGGTTCAAAGGTGTGCCCAATAACATGTTCATTTATGAGCTTATAGGCTTTATCTACTTCATTATTTTTAAAATAACTCCAAGCCAATAAATCATAAGCTTGGGCTGTAGGACGTAACTTAATTTCTTTCTCTGCCAGAGTAATGGCATCCTTTACTGTATTCGGATCTTCTGCCCATAACTCTATTTTATAAGCATTGTACATTTCGCCATAAGCAACATTAGCCACCTGGTCTTGAAATGTATTAAGCTGTTCTTCTGCGCCTTTATCATTTTCCATAAATTCTAGTATTTCAGCTTTTAATAAAGCATAATCTGGAGTGTTATGATTATTAGAAATAGAATTTAGAATGCGCAAAGCTTCACCTGGATTTCTCTCGTAAGAATATACAATCCATGCAATACCTTTTTTGGCATAGGCGTCTTCAGGGTCTATTTTTAAGGCTTTCAAATAATGATTATAAGAATCTTTAATGCGTCCTGCATGTCCATAATAGTCTGCTAAATTGGTATATGTCCATTGTTTAGCCGAATCAATATTTGAGGATTCTGCAATGGTCTTAGCTTTTTCAAGATAGGTTATAGCTGCATCTAAATCTCCTTCATGATCATTATACTTAGATAGCCTTATGAGGTAATCAAAATCGCTAAAATTCTTAATAGTTAACAAATAATGTTTTGCTTGTGAGATATTACCTAGTTCTAAATACACATCAAATAACATTTTTTGAGTGCCTTCTAGATTTTCGCCGTTCTTTTCGGCTTTAAGCAAAGCTTCTAGTGCTTTACTAAATTGATGTTGTGAAATGTAGTTTCTTGCTAAGCTTCTAAGGTAGCCTGCATTTTCAAACTTAGTTTTCTTATTGAGATTAAGGAGTAAAGCTTCAGCTTCATTTAAATGACTGATTTCGCCTGTAGCAGTAAACAACTGTGTTTTTGCAGCTGCCATTTTTGCAATATATGGAAACTGATTAGGTGTCTTGTCTAGCTTTTCTTCCCAAAATTTATATTCAGCAATCGCTTGCTCTAAACTCTTTTGTTTTTCTGAATTTAGGTAGGTATTATAATCTTCTTTTGAGGTAATTTTTTCGTTTTCGGTAGCGCAATTCTGTAATAAGCTACCTAGAAGGAATAGGATTAGAATGTTAATAATTGTTTTCATGAGTGTGATTTTTTAGTTTAATAAAAAGAGTACGATAGTCTTAGCGGTTAATCGCACTCTTTCTCTAATAATAGGCTACTACCAAGGTGTAGCTAGATATGGGAACGAACTTAAAAATGTTTTATCATTTGCATCTACATTATCATTTGACAGTGTAGGATTTTCTGAGAAATCTTCACCTCCAAAAATGAGTAGTAACTCTACAGTAATTACATCGTCTGACAATGCTCTTCCTGTTAACACATTTGTACCATCAAAAAATGTTGTAGTGCCATCTAAGGAAACATTAAGTACATCTGTAGCTAATAATCCTGTAAATGCAGCTGAGTCTAAACCTAAGGCATTCGCATCACTTGGATTTGCATAAGCAGGACTCAAAGCTTCTAAATTAGCTTGAAACATCGCTTGAAACGATCCGTTTTGTTGTGATGGAATTGTGGTGTTAAACTGATCTTTACTTGCAGAAGACACAAATACAGTATTTACTGCTGGTCTTCCCATTTGATCACTTTGTGCATAGGTTCCTGAAAAATTTGGTCCTGTTGGACCCATTGGTGCGTCATCGTCACTGCTACAGTTTACTATAAATACAGCTAGTGCAAAAATTAATAGTGTTTTTATATAATTAGATTTCATAATCTTTTGTTTTATAATTTTATTAGTTCTTTTTATTGTTTTCTTTTGGCTTCAACCCAAGTATTGATTGTTCCTGAGCCACCAATCATAGATTTTGGAACCTCTACAACCACAGACATAACATTACTACCAGCAAAAGTGTCACTTCCTGGGTTGTTAAATCCTGTTGCATTTCCCATTATAATCTCAGAGTATTGTGCAAAATCCATAAAGAATGGATCATCTCTTGGGCCAGCGAAGTAGCTCATCCCAGAGCTTGTACCAATTATAGCATCTGTACCATAAGGTGTAATAGCTACTTGACCTTGTACATCTGTAGTTTCTACAATACTGTTTAATCCTGTAGATGATGGTGAAATTGGACCAAAGAAATACATAATGCCATCACGAGGAATTGCTTGGATAACTAAATCTTCGACATTGTCTCCTGTGTTGTCAATATTAAATTCGATAAGTACATTTTCATCAAATGCAGCTCCTGCTGTAGCCGTTGGACTCAGAAGGCCTTGTAAATTTGCAACAAATACAATATTGTTGTTGCTTTCGCCTTGAAAGGCATAGAAATCTGTGATATCACTTGTACCACCTGCAACTGCTGGCGCATCGATATGATCTGCTGCAATTGTAAAGAAACTGATTACTGCTAGCAATCCAATTCCTACTAAATAATTTGATTTTTTCATAATAGTTGAGATTTTAGAATTATTGATTTTTTGTTCTCACCAACACTTACGAAAAAATGAAGAAGGTGGTTTTGTTAAAATTTTGTTAAAGAAAAATGAAGCTGAATGTCTTAAGGTAAAGTCATCTATTATTTTATAACTTTAAGCAAACTAATTCAACATGAAATCACGCTTTCTTTTATTACTCTTATTCTTGAGTTTTTCTTTTGCTTTTGCACAACCAAACACCGAAGTTTTTCTATTTGATCTCGAGGTTAAAAATGGCAAATACACCTTTACAAAAGGTAAAAATATTTCCAATAATGAAGGTTATGACAATCAACCTTCATTTGTTAATGATAATCAAATATTATTTGCATCAACTCGTGGAGGACAAACAGATATTGTTTCTTATAGAGCAAATTACGACACCAAAACTTGGGTTAATTTTACTGAAGGTGGAGAGTATACACCTCTAAAAATTCCAAAGAAAAATGCAGTTTCTGCAGTACGCTTAGATAAAGATGGTAAACAACGATTATATAGTTATAGCCTAAGTAATGGTGAATCTACTGAGCTCATTTCAGACTTAGTTGTGGCCTATTACACATGGTACGATGAGCATACAGTGGTATCTGCAGTTATTGAAGAACAAAATCTAAACCTCTATGTTTCAAATATTAAAGAAGGTTGGAATCGCAAATATGCTACCAATGTTGGTCGCTCTTTCCATAAAATACCTAATAGTAATTTGGTGAGTTTTATTTCTAAAGAAAATGCCACTTGGACCATAAAATCTTTAAACCCTGTAACTGGTGACACCAAAGTAATAGCAAATACCATTAAAGGTGTTGAAGATATGTGTTGGTTGATCAATGGTGATATGCTTATGGGAAAAGACAATAAGCTCTATAAGCTTACTATAAATAAAGATAATAACTGGAAAGAAATTATAGATTTATCAGAATATGGAATCAAAAATATTTCCAGAATTACAGGAAATTCTATATCAAATAAATTATTAGTAGCTGCAGAAATTGGAGCATTACCAACTTCTAATGAAGAAAATACTGACACAGAATCTGTTTCAAATTCAGATTCTAATTCAACCTCAACTTCAGATGTAGAATCTATTGTTCAACGAAATCTAGATGCCTATAATGCCAGAGATATCGATGCCTTTATGAAAGACTATGCTGACAATGTAAAATTATATGCTTATCCCAACACACTGCAAACTGAGGGTAAAAAAGCAATGCGAGAAGGCTACTTAGATTGGTTTGAGCGCACGCCAGATTTAAACGCTTTTATAAAAAAACGTATTGTTATTGGTAATAAGGTTATAGATGAAGAACAAGTTACTGCCAATGGACAAATATTTAATGCTGTAGCCATTTACGAAGTAGAAAACGGAAAGATAATAAAGGTTACTTTCATTCAATGATGTAACAATTCAATATATTTATATACAAATAATTAATCACCAACTCTATTTACACTGACCCTACTTTCTAAAAACAAACCATCATGGGACTATTCTGGGATTTAATCCAACAAAACGAACTCGAAGAACAAAAAGGAAAAGCAGAATCTTTAGAAGGCAGAATTGCTGATTTAGAGGACGATTTATCTAAAACCAAAGCCTTACTCCTTAAAACATTAAAAATCCTAGAAGAGCGCTCTGGTAAAGACATTAATGATGATGGCCAAATTGGTTAGTGATGATTAAGTTATTCTGCAAAATAAACCCTAGCCAAACATGTAACTTGTCATTCCGATAGAGTTCAAACAAATTTATTTGGACGATTAGGAATCTCAATATAGGATATTATAGTATATAATTTTTTAAAAAGCAATTGCTCAATTGAACAATGCATCAATCTCATGCTTAAGTTTGTTTAGAAGTATTAGATATCATCTCAAAACTAAATCATAAAAAACAACTAACTATATGGAAACCAAAACCATCATTTACCTGGTTGCAGCAGCACTAATTTTACGAGTACTTATAAAAGTTATTGCTATGTATATTAAAGAACAGAAAAAGAAAAATCTGGATTAGTTTTTAATTAAGTTATATGATAAAATTCTTTAGACATATGCGCAATGTCAGGTCGAGCGCAGTCGAGACCTATTTAAAACCTCTCGACTGCAATCGAGGAGACAAACTATCATGATCAAGTTTTTTAGACATATTCGTAAATCACTTTTAGAACAAAATAAAATGGGCAGATACTTTAAATACGCCATTGGCGAAATTACCTTAGTAATGATAGGTATACTTCTCGCCTTACAAGTCAATAATTGGAATGAACAACAGAAAAAAAAGACATTAAAAAACGAATATGTTACTTCCCTTATAAATGACTTTACTAAGGATACAACTCAATTAAATGCAAGGCTATTAAGAAATAACGTAAGACTCGATCGTATTGGTACAATTTCCGACAGTATTATCTTAAGCCATAAGAATAATTACAAAAATATTATTGAGCTCTTTTCAAATGCATTTTCAGGAGTTAGAATTACAAACGTTTATAATACAAACAGTTTTAATTTATTAATCTCAAGTGGAAACATTGATTTACTAGATAAAAACATAAGAACTGAATTAATGGAACTAAATAGACTTCAAGGTTTTGAGCAAGCAGTGCAAGATGGAAATTCTGAATACTTATTTAAGTATCTTGAAAATATTGGTCTAAAGTATCCTCATTCATTTGGTCGTTTTAGTTCAGGAGCTATTTATAAATCCCTTTGGGATAACACAAATACTAAAGACTTACCAAAAGATATGATTTCCTTTTTAAGCCAAGAAACCTATACTATTAACAGATATATTGAACTTACAAACGATGTGTTAAAACAAACCGAATTAGTTTTAAAACTTTTATATCAATTAAATGATTAAGTTCTTCCGTCATATACGTCGTTCATTAATTCAAGGAAATAAAATGGGTAAATATTTAAAATATGCTATTGGTGAAATCATCCTAGTTATGATTGGTATCCTTTTGGCTTTGCAAGTCAATAACTGGAACAACAATCGCTTAGAAGACAAAGAAGAAAAGGATGTAATCGCTAAACTCCATGCCGATTTTAAAGAAAATAAAAAAACTTTAAAACAATTTTTGCTTGATATTAATGGTACGTGTAAATCACAACAAAGAGTTATGAATTTAATTGGCTCTTCAAAAAAAGAACTAAATAAACATAATTTAGACAGTATACTATATGAGTGTTTTGGAAGTAGTGAAATGGCTTTTGCAGACAATACCATTAAAAACATTATGCAAAGCGGAAAACTAAACCTTTTAAAAAATGAAAACATTACAGACTTACTCTATAAGTGGAACTCACTTTCTGAAATCAGAAAAACTCGTATAACAAAATTTGACGCTTGGGCAAATGACAAGTTTATACCTTATTTATTAGACAAAATTTCCTTTAAACAAATGGATGTGTATAGTGGTTATTCATGGACTGGAAAATCAAAAGTAAAGCCAGATTATTATCTTTTGTTTCAAGATATAGAATTTGAAAATTATATAGACAATTATCTCTGGTATGCATATCAACTTAAAGAACGCTGTATTGAAACCGATAAGTTAATTGATGAAATCATTGAAGCAACAAAACCATAAATAATTTTCTGTTCGAGCGGAGTCGAGAACTATTTAAAATAAATTATCTTAATTATGAAAGTACAAATACTCGCTTATTGCATATTTATGATAAGTTTCTCTTGTAAAGCTCAAGAAGAAACCAAACTAGAACCTAAACTAGAAAACATCGCTTGGATCTCTGGAACTTGGCATGGTGAAGCTTTTGGAGGACAAACCGAAGAAATTTGGAGCAAACCCTCTGGTGGCTCTATGATGGCAACCTTTAAACTCGTTGCAGATGGCAAAGTGCAATTCTACGAAATAGAAATTATAAGAGAGATAGAAAACTCTTTAGTACTGCAACTCAAACATTTTGATGGAGAGCTAAAAGGTTGGGAAACCAAAGACGAAACCGTTGATTTCCCTTTAAAATATATCACCAAAACTAAAGTGGTTTTTGAAGGTATGACTTTCGAAAAAGTATCTGAAAAAGAAATGAATGTCTATGTAGATATTAAAGAGAATGATAAAACGGAAACCATGAAATTTAATTATAAAAAAGACTAATACATTATAATCTTTTGAATAATCACTCTTTAGCCTTAGTAAAGAAATATTATCTAACTATACTCTTTAATTTTTTCTTTTTTACACCAGATGATAAGTTAATTGCGGTTTCTATAAGCGCCAAATGCGAATAAGCTTGAGGGAAATTACCTAAAAGACGTTTCGTTTTAAAATCTATATCTTCACTAAATAATCCAAGGTGATTACTATAACTTAATAACGTATTGAACATTTCTATAGCCCTTGATTCTTCTCCAATCTTGTATAGACTATTGATAAACCAAAATGTGCAAATGGTAAATGAGGAAGAAGGTAATCCAAAATCGTCTTTATTCTTATAGCGATACAATAAGCCTTCGTAACAAAGGTCTTTTTCAATAGCTTTAACGGTACTCACAAATTTTGGGTGTTTGGCATCTATGAATCCATATGACTCCATTAAAAGAACAGAAGCATCCAGATCTTTAAAACCATAGGCTTGGGTAAATGCTTGTATTTCATCATTCCATGCATTCGTCATAATATCATGGTGTATAGTTTCCTCTAACAATTGCCAACGAGCTTTCTTAGAGGTTTTCCCTAATAAATCTGCAACCTTTATAGCTTTATCTACAGCTGTCCAACAAAGTATCTTAGAAAATGTAAAATGACGATCTTCTTTTCTAAATTCCCATATTCCTTTATCAGGTTCTGTCCAGTGTTTACTTACAACCCAAACTATGCCTTTGGCGAGAGTCCATAACTCTTCTCGATGTTCTACATCATTTTTAAAATTGAAAAGTAATTGATAAATAACATCCATTAAAATACCATAAATATCATTTTGCTTTTGTTTGTATGCTGCGTTACCTATTCTTACTGGTTTAGAGTTATGATATCCTTTAAGATGGTCTAAGGTTTCTTCAGTTAGCTTTTTTTCACCACTAATTCCATACATAATTTGAAGCTTTTCATCTTTATCTGGCAACAAGCCAATAATAAAGTTAAGATAGCGTCTAGCAATATTTTTATGACCCAACTGAGACATTACTTTAATTACCATTGAAGCATCTCTTATCCAACAAAATCGATAATCCCAATTTCTAACTTCTCCTATTGTTTCGGGTAAACTAGTAGTTGCGGCTGCAAGTACTGCACCAGTTTTATCATAGCTCAATAATTTCAAAGTTATAGCACTTCTACTAATAATATCATTATACTGTTCATAGGATGAAGTGCGCTCCATCCAATTAAGCCAATAAACTTTAGTACGTTCATATTCCCTATGAGCATCCTTAGCACTAGGAGTAACTAATTTTTCATTATAACTAAACCATAAAAATCCATCCTTCTCTAAAGTAATTTCTGACCCATTTACAACTGAGTTAAAATCTAAATTAGTATACAAAAACAAGGTGTCATAAGACTCATCCTCACTAAGACTAACAATAAAATCTGGCTTAATAAAGGTTTCTGTAACACCTTTAGCATATTCTAACTTTGGGTTGTACTCAACCTTAAAACTAGGTTTACCAGAAACATATTTAAGCACTCTTATTACTTCAGGAGGTTTATGATATAAATTTTGAGATTTATAATACCTGGGCATAAAATCGTGCAACTCAAAACAATCTAACCCATTACTAAACTTGGTAATTAAAATTGCTGTGTCCTCTAAATAATGCTGAGAAATGGTATAACTATCATCAGTTTTAAAGCCAAAAGTGCCTCCAAGTTCTTCGTCTAAGAGTTTTGCAAAAACAGATGGCGAATCAAATTTTGGCAAACAACACCAATCAATAGAACCATTTTTTGATATAATTGCTGCACTTTGGCAATTTCCTATTATGCCGTAATCTAAATTATTCATTTATTTTTAGGTTAAAAATGATGATAAAAAATCTAATTTCTTTAAATTAACGAAAATCCAAAAAGCCATCAAAATATTAGTATGAATAAAACAATAATAGTTTCAAATCGGTTGCCACTTCAAATTTCAATTGAAGGAGATAAACTTAATGTAACTCCTAGTGTTGGAGGACTTGCAACAGGTATGAAATCTGTTCATGCTGAAGGGAATGGTATTTGGATTGGTTGGTCTGGTATAACAAGTGAAGATTTAGATTCTGATTTAAAATCTAAAGTCAACGCCAAAATTGAAAATGCTAAATGTAGAGCCGTTGAATTGAGCTCAGATGATATTGATGATTATTATTTAGGATTTAGTAATCGTACGCTTTGGCCATTATTCCATTACTTTTTAGAATATACAGAATTTGAAAAATCCCATTGGGAAGCATACAAACGCGTCAATAAAAAATTTGCTGAAGTAGTATTAAATACTGTAGAAGAAGGTGATACAGTTTGGGTACAGGACTATCAATTACTGCTTTTACCACAACTTATAAAAGATGTAAGGCCAGATATTACTATTGGTTTCTTTTTACACATTCCGTTTCCTTCATATGAAATCTTTAGAACATTTCCTTGGCGAGAAGAGCTCTTAACAGGTATGTTGGGTGCTGATCTTGTTGGTTTCCATACCTATGATTATGAACGTCATTTCTTAAGTTCGGTAAAACGAATTATGCGCCTAGAAGTTAATTTTAATGAAATCACATATTATGATAGAATAATAAAAGTAGATTCTTTTCCTATGGGAATTGATTACAACAAATTTCATGACGCTGCTCTGGCTCATAATAATCAAAACACTGAAAAATCTGAGCTTCAGAAGCGCTTAGACACTCATATAAATGAAGATAATGATAAAAAATTCATACTATCTATAGATCGTTTAGATTATACCAAAGGGATTCCAAATAGAATACGAGCCTTTGAAAATTTTTTAAATACTTATCCTGAATATAAAGAGAAAGTAAGACTAATTATGCTTACAGTACCTTCACGTTCTAATGTACCACAATATCAGAAATTAAAAAGTGAAACTGATGAACTTGTTGGACGCATTAATGGAGAATTTTCTACAGTAAGCTGGACACCAATATGGTATTTCTACAGATCACTTCCTTTTAACAATCTAATCGATTTATACACCTCATCTGATGTTGCTTTAATTACGCCTGTTAGAGATGGAATGAACTTAGTGGCAAAAGAATATGTAGCTACACGTACTAACCAAGATGGTGTTCTTATTTTAAGTGAAATGGCAGGTGCAGCAAAAGAAATGAACGAAGCCTTGTTAATCAACCCAAATAGTTTTGAGGATTTTGCCACCGCATTAAATAAGGCATTGAAGATGCCTTTAGAAGAACAAAATAGTCGAATGAAAATTTTACAAAAACGTTTAAAGCGTTATGACGTAGAAAAATGGGCAAAAGAATTTTTTAAGACCTTAGACGAAACTAACCAATTACAAGAAGTGGTTATTTCAAAAAAAATGAATGACAAAGAAGAGGATCTTATTTCAGAACATTATAAAAATGCAAAAAAACGTTTAGTCCTTTTAGATTATGATGGTACCTTGGTTGGTTTTAAAGACAATCCACAAGATGCAAAACCAGATGAAGAACTGTATACGATCCTTGATAAATTTGAAAACCAAAAAAACACAAAATTGTGTTTAATTAGCGGAAGAGATAAAGCAACTTTTAATAATTGGTTTGGATTTAAAGATTATGACCTTATTACAGACCATGGTGTTTGGATAAGAGAAAATAAAAAATGGATACCATTAGAAATTTTAAAAACAGAATGGATGTCTAACATAAAACCAATTCTAGAAACTTTTGTGGATAGAACTCCAGGAACGTTTATAGAAGAAAAGGAATACTCATTAGCTTGGCATTACAGAACCGCTGACCCAGAATTGGCTCAAATAAGAACATTGGAACTCAATACAGTTTTAACCAGTATGGTATCAAATAACGAATTATCTGTTTTACAAGGCAATAAAGTTATAGAAATAAAGAGTAGTAATGTTAATAAAGGTAGAGTAACTTCCCAATTATTAATGAAAGACAATTATGACTATGTGCTTGTTTTGGGTGATGACTGGACTGATGAATATATGTTTGAAGCTGCTCCAGAATTTGCAACTACAATAAAAGTTGGTTATGTTAAAACTAAAGCTAAATATAAAATTAAAGGACCTCAAAAAGTAAGAGAATTACTAAATAAACTTATTTAAAATGAACAAATTAATAGTACTATTTATTCTAGGGATTTCCATTTCTACAGCTGCACAAACCGATACCAAAATCTATGATATTATAGATGCTGTTTCAGAAGAACGTCTAAGAAATGATGTGAAAACATTGGCAGATTTTGGCACGCGACATACACTTAGCGATACCCTTTCAGAAACTAGAGGCATAGGTGCCGCACGTCGTTGGATAAAATCGGAGTTCGATAAAATTTCTAAAGATTGTAATAATTGTCTTGAGGTATTTTATCAAAAAGACTTAGTAGAAAAAAGCACTGAACCTTTTGCTCGGATTTTTAGAGATGTTTGGGTCGTAAATGTGGTTGCTATTCAGCGAGGTACAAAATATCCAAATCGTTTTGTAATAATGAGTGGTGATATCGACTCAAGAATAAGTGATCCCAATAACTATACAGACGATTCTCCTGGAGCAAACGACAATGCTACAGGAATGGCAGGTGCTATAGAAGCTGCCAGAGTGCTATCAAAATATAAGTTTGAAAATAGTATCATCTATGTTGGTCTTTCTGGTGAAGAACAAGGATTGTATGGTGGTAAAGGTCTAGCCAATTACGCCAAGCAAAACAATTGGGACATTATTGGCGTTTTAAACAATGATATGATTGGTAATATTGAAGGTGTAGATGGTGTGATCGATAATCGTACGTTCAGAATCTTTTCAGAACCTGTAACCACTGACGAAACAGATGCTACCAAATTAGCAAGACAAGCAAGAGCGCGTCGTTTTTATGGTGGAGAGGTCGATGGTATTTCGCGTCAATTAGCACGTTACGTGTATAAAACAACCAAAACCTATATGCCAGAAATGAGTCCAATGATGGTATATCGTTTAGATCGTTTTGGTCGTGGTGGTCATCATAGACCTTTCTGTGACCTAGGCTTTGCAGGTATACGCATCATGGAAGCGCATGAAAACTACACGCAACAGCACCAAGATATTAGAACGGAAGATGGTATTGCATATGGCGATACCTTTGAGCATGTTAACTTTCCGTATTGCAAAAAACTAACAGCTGTAAACGCCATTACAATGGCAAGTCTTGCTTCTGCGCCTCCAAGTCCTAAAGATGTTGGTATTGGAGGTATTGTAGAAGCTTCAGCCAAGTTTCAATGGAGTAAAGTAGACGGTGCTAAAGGTTATAAAATTTACTGGAGAGATACCACCTCACCTACTTGGGATCACAGTCGTTATGTTGGTGATGTTACCGAGTTTACCCTAGATGGTATTGTTATTGATAACTTCTTCTTTGGAGTTGCTGCTGTTGGTAACAATAGTCATGAAAGTTTAGTGGTATTCCCAAATCAAATATTTAGAAATTAGTGTTGTCATTCCTGTGCAGACAGGAAACTATTGTATATGAAATTTAAAAATCAATTAATTGTGAGGCATACTTTACTTATAGCTTTTTTACTTGTGTTTTCAATATCCGAAGCACAACTACTTCAAGATAAAACCAAATTCACAAAGCTAGATACACTGAGAGGAAGTATCACTCCAGAACGCGAGTGGTGGGATTTAAACTATTACAACCTAAATATAAAAGTACAACCAGACAAAAAATTTATTGCTGGTTATAATATAATTAGATATAAGGTATTAAAATCGCATAATGTTATACAAATAGATTTGCAAGCACCTATGGAAATAGTTGCTATTTCTCAAGATAATGAAGATTTAAACTACAATAAAATTGGTCCTGCATATTTTGTTTTTCTTAAAAAGGATCAAATACCTGGAGAATATAACGAATTGTATGTGCAATATTCGGGGAAACCCAGAGAAGCAGTTCGTGCACCATGGGATGGTGGATTTTCTTGGAAAAAAGATAATAATGGCAAATATTTTGTTGCTACGTCTTGCCAAGGCTTAGGTGCTAGTGTTTGGTGGCCCAATAAAGACCATATGTACGATGAAGTAGACAGTATGCGAATTGCTATTGATGTGCCTAAAGACTTAATTGCTGTTGCCAATGGGAGACTTCGAGACACCTACGAATATGAGGTTGGTGGCTATAAAATGTACGAGTGGTTTGTGTCAAATCCCATTAATAACTACGGCGTTAATGTAAATATAGGAGACTATGTAAATTTTTCTGAGGTTTACCAAGGCGAAAAAGGAGATTTAGATATGGATTATTGGGTTTTAAAAGATAATCTTGAAAAAGCAAAAACGCATTTTAAAGATGCTCCTAAAATGATGAAAGCTTTTGAATATTGGTTTGGTCCTTATCCATTTTATGAAGATAGTTTTAAACTCGTTGAAGTGCCTTATTTAGGTATGGAACACCAAAGTTCAGTGACTTATGGTAACAAATATTTAAAAGGTTACTTAGGTAAAGACCTTTCTGATACTGGAGAAGGTTTAAAGTTCGATTTTATAATTGTACACGAAGCTGGGCATGAATGGTTTGCCAATAACATTACTAATAAAGATGTGGCAGACATGTGGATACATGAAGGATTTACTGCCTATTCTGAAAACTTATTTTTAGATTATTATTACGGAAAAAAATCTTCAGCAGATTACGTTATTGGCACAAGACGATTAATACAAAATGATAGACCATTAATAGGACCATACAATGTTAATAAAGAAGGTTCTAGCGATATGTATTATAAAGGTGCTAACCTTTTACACACGTTGCGTCAACTTATTGAAGATGACGACTTATGGCGAGACATCTTAAGAGGTCTAAATTCTGAATTCTATCACCAAACTGTAACTACAAAACAAATAGAAGATTACATAAGTAAACGGACAAAAAAAGATTTATCAGCGTTTTTTAATCAGTATTTGCGTGATACGCGCATACCAACTTTAGAATATAAGATTGAAAAAAGAGAGTTGAAATTTCGTTATATAGATATTGTAAAAGGGTTTGATATGCCTATTGAAGTTGACATGAATGGTAAAACCCAATGGATTTTTCCTAGTGCAAAATGGCAATCAAAACCTATTAATGGTACTGATTTTAAAGTTGATAGAGATTACTATATTTATACTAAACAATTATAATATTGGAATTTCCAGAACTCTATTTTGAACGCGATATAGATTGGTACGACTGGTTACTACAAAACCATGATAAGTACAAAGCTGTTTACTTAGTCTTTTACAAGCTAGAAACAGGAATACTAACCATGCGCTGGAGCGACGCCGTTAAAGTAGCTTTATGTTTTGGCTGGATAGATGCTACTGTAAAAAGTCTTGGTGGCGGAAAACGCATTCAATATTTCACACATCGTAATCCTAAAAGTACATGGAGTGCTTTAAACAAAAAATATATCGTTGAACTTGAAGCTACAGGTATGATTCAAGAACCTGGTTGGAAACTTATAAATCTGGCTAAGGAAACTGGTACATGGACCGAAATGGATGATGTTGAAAACGGAGTGATTCCAGATGAACTGCAAAAAGCATTTGATGTCAATCCTAGAGCTTTTGAAAATTATCAAAATTTCTCAAAAGGTTACAGAAAGTCATATTTATCATGGCTTCATAGTGCAAAACGTGAGGCAACTAAACAAAAACGAATAAAAGAAATTATTAGATTGTGTAATGCTAATATAAAATCGAGAGATGCCTGGTAAATTGAAAAGTCAAATTTTTGAAGTTGGTTTATTAGATAAATACCATCTATTTATTCCTGAAGAAATCTTTAGACCATTTGCGGAAGCCAAACAAAGTCGTGTAAAAATCAACGCATCGCATAAAAGTAAATCCATTGAGTTTTATGCTGCTGTTAAAAAAGACAAGAATACAGATGACTATAAGTTTATGTTTAGCAAGGAGAAGCAAAAACAATTGGGTTTACTACTAAACGACTATTTTAAATTACAGTTATTTGAAGATACTTCTAAATATGGTGTTGATATGTCTGAGGAATTAAGCGCTGTTTTTGATAGCGAAGCGGAAGCTTTCAAAGTGTTTGAGAGTTTAACCAAAGGAAAACAGCGCAGCATTATTTATGCCATTGCAAGATTTAAAAACAGCCAGACCAGAATTGATAAGGCTCTCGTTGTTTGCGAAAATCTTAGAAGGGGAAATCTTAATACTTACACCATATTAAAACAGCAATAAATAAAGAAGAAGCTAATACATTAACTTTTTTATATTATCCATATAACCTCTGCTCACACGAACTACATCACCATTTTGCATGGTCACGTCATAACTTTTAGTATACTTATTTAGTTCTTTTACTTTATTAAGATTGATGATTGAAGATCTATGTACTCGTATAAAGCTTTTAGGATTTAGTTTTTCCTCTAAAGCTGAAATTCCATAATTACTTAAATAACTTTTATCATTAATAATCAGCTTAGAATAATCACCATAAGCTTCAATTCTAATAACATCATCTATACCAACTGTTATCAATTTATTTTGAGATTGTACCAAAATACGGTCTGGATATTGCGTTTTATCCATCAATAAACTTTCTGTCAATGGTCTAGCATTATTATTAGTGTTTTGTTGTAAACGCTCTATTGCAACTTTAAATCGATCTTTAGTATAGGGTTTTAATAAGTAATCCACAGCATGTACATCAAAAGCTTTAAGTGCGTACTGATCATATGCTGTAGAAAAAATAATCTGAGGCAACTCTTCTACATGAGTTAAAACGTCAAAGCCTGTCATTCCTGGCATTTGAACATCTAAGAATACCAAATCTGGTTTAAACTCATTAATCATTTTTACAGCATCGACACCATTATTAGCTTCTCCAAGTAAAATAAGTTCAGGAAAATCCTCAAGATATTCTTTAATAAGTTGTCTACCTGCAGACTCATCATCTACGATAATTACTTTCTTCATATAGCGAAACTAATTTTTAATCCCTTAGGTGTATTATCAGAAAGCTTCATGGTTGTTTTATAAATTTTTTCTAATCGTAACCTCGTGTTCGTTAATCCAATACCTTTATCAAAAACAGAGGCTTTATCCTCTACTCCAATTCCAGTATCTGCAATTTCAAAATGGAGCTTATCGTCTTTTTTAAATATTGAAATAGAAATTTCTCCACCTTCAATCAATGATGATAAACCATGTTTAATTGAATTTTCAACTAATGGTTGTAAAAGCATTGGTGGTACCATTTCATTTAAAATAGTATGGTCAACATTTATTTTAATAATTAATCGATCTTGAAAACGTTCTTTCTCTAAAGCCAAGTATTTTTTCACAAATTCGAGTTCTTCATCTAAAGTTACACGTTCAACTTTTGAAGCCTTTAATTGATAACGAAACAAATCTGAAAGCTCAGCTATAAGGTGTCGAGTACGTTCATTTTTAGGTGGTACAGAAGCACTAATTGTATTAAACATGTTATACAAAAAATGAGGATTCAGTTGCGCTTTTAAAGCAGATAATTCACTTTTTAAGGCAGAATTTCTTAGCTCTCCTTCAAGTTTTAATTTCTTTTGATTTTCTATAAAGTATTGATATGCAAAAAAACAACCGAACTGAATTAATAAAAACAAAGTAGGTATATACCAATCCCATATTTCTCCTGTTCCTCTTAAACGTCCGAGTTCCATTATATCTATAACCATATATCGACATTCGCGTACTAAAAGTACAACCAAAGGAATTAATAATGCAACAACAATGATTTGTATTTTAATACTTTTTTTCTTCAATAACTTAACTCCAAAAAACCAAATAGCTAAGGAAGCAAAAAAATAAAAAATATAGGCCATTCCTGCTGTATACCAGTAATCTTTGGGATTGAGCCATCCCCAAAACCCTTCATCTTTAAAGCCTCCTCTATTATACCATAATACAATATGATACAATAATGAAAAAAACGCATAAAACACAAAGGTTAATAGAATGTCGCTTCTTGTTACTTTCTTCATTAGTTACTTTAATTTATCAAATATAATATTAATGTAGACTCAATATAATTATTAAAGACGAGTGGTCCTATAGGCAGATAAATGGTCCTGGTCAATTCATCAGTCAATAGGACCATTCAACTATTATGAATTGATAAGAAAGCTTAAGCACTTCATATTTGCATCATAAAATTATTGAATCATGAAAACGAACATTTTTACTATCGCAATTATTTTAACAACTTACTTTTCATTTTCTCAATCTACTATAAAAGGTAAGGTTTTAGATGATAAAGTGAACGCAATACCTTCAGTTATTGTATCACTATTTAATGAAGACAAATCAAGATTTATAAAAGCAGCTATTGCTGAAAATGACGGAAGCTTCATCATTGAAAACATTAAAGCTGGAAGATATCTTATCACTATCAACAGTTTAGGGTTTAAAGATTATCAATCTCCAGTTTTTGAAGTGAAATCTTCGCTTAAAGACTTAGGGAATATAAATATGATTTCAGAATCTGAAACCCTGGATGAAGTAGTTATTAAAGCTGAAAAGCCAATGGTTCAAGTCCTGGCAGATAAGACAGTATTTAACGTGCAAAATACAATAAATGCAGCAGGAGACTCTGGTTTTGAGTTATTACGAAAAGCACCAGGAGTAATTATTGATAATAATGACAATCTTATAGTCGAAGGAAAAACTGGAGTTCTGGTTTACATAGACGACAAACCTTCGGTCTTAAGGGGTCAAGATTTGGTGAACTATCTAAAAACCATTCAATCTAGTGACATCGATGCTATTGAAATTATTACACAACCCTCTTCTAGATATGATGCCGAAGGTAATGCTGGGATCATAAATATAAAGTTTAAACGCGATAAAAGTTTGGGTGTAAATGGTACAGTTTCCTCTGGTTTAACCTATGGTGAATTTGCCAGAATAAACAATTCTGCATCATTTAATAATAGAAATAAAAAGACGAGTTTCTACGGAACATTAAGCAACCGATTTGGTGAAAGTCTTAGTTTTATAAATCTATTTAGAACCCAAAATGGGGCTATTTTTGATGCACAAACCGAAACTGTTTTTGATAATAATAGTAACAATATTAGAACAGGTTTTGATTGGTATGCCAATAAAAAATCAACATTCGGCATCATATTATCTGGTAACTTTAATCGCAGCGATTCTAATAGCGATTCTAGAACACCAATAACAGATGTTGGAAGTAACAGTCCTGATCAAGTCTTAATAGCAGGAAGTGATACAGATAGTAAAACATCTAATATATACCTCAACACAAACTATAGATTTAATACTGAAAAAGGTGTATCGCTTAATGTAGATTTAGATTATGGTGCTTACAGTAGCGATAGAGACAATTTACAACCCAATCAATACTTTAATGGTAACGAAACACAGATTATTAGTGAAACCATTAATTATATGCTTACTCCAATTGATATAAACTTAATCACAGCAAAAGTTGATTACGAACAAAATGCTTTAAAAGGTAAAATTGGATTTGGTGTTAAATTCTCAAAGATTGTTACAGACAATCAATTCGATTTTTTCGATCGTATCAATGGACAAGATATTATAAATGAGGACAGAACTAATGATTTTGAATATGACGAACAAATCAATGCTCTATATGTAAATTATAACAAGCAATACAAAAAATTCAACTTTCAAGTTGGTCTACGAATAGAAAACACCATCTCTGATGGCATACTAACTAGTTTACAAGATGATCAGAATGATCGTGTAAAACGTAATTACACTGACTGGTTTCCAAGCGGAGGGATTACCTATCAAATGAATCAAAAGAATTCATTGGCACTAACATACAGCAGACGTATTCAGAGACCTAATTATCAAAGTTTAAATCCGTTTGAATATAAAATCGATGAGTTATCATTTAGAAGAGGAAATCCTTTTTTACAGCCACAATACACGGATAATTTAAAACTTTCGCACACTTACAATTACAGATTGACAACATCGGTAAGCTATAGTTTTATTAGCGACTTCTTTGCACAAGTTACAGAAGCTGTTGGTGATGATCAGAATTTTATTAGCCAACGGAATGTAGCAAATCAGAAAATAATAAACTTAGGTATATCCTATCCTACAAGTCTTAATAAATGGTGGAGTGTTTACTTTAGTCTTAATGCCTACAGAAGCATTTATGAAGCCACTAATGAAGACTTTTTAGAAATCTCACAAAATACAATGAGCTTTTATGCCCAAAACACATTTAAACTACCAAAAGGATTTAGAGCAGAAGTATCTGGATGGTATAGTTCACCTTCTGTTTGGGGAGGAACCTATCAAACTAAAAGTTTGGGTTCCCTAAACATTGCTGTACAGAAAAAATTCTTTGACGATAAACTTACAGCAAGATTAGCATTTAATGATGTGCTGTTTACCTCACCTTGGCAAGGTGATACACAATTTGGAGACCTAACTATTAATGGTGATGGCGGAAATGATAGTAGACAAGTACGTTTTAATCTAATATACAATTTTGGCAGAAACGAGATAAAAAAAGCACGCTCAAGAGAAACTGGTCTTGAAGACGAAAAAAATAGAATAGGAAGTTAAATATAAAACCAATAATACAATGAAAACTTTATACACACTAATAGCTTTAATGCATATAGTAACTCTTAATGCACAAAATACATACCTCAAAATAACTAAAAGTAATAAAGCCAATGATTATGTAATGTATCCACCTGGTACTAAATTTGAGTTAAAGACTAAAGAAGGTTATATTATATTTAAGAATAGTGATAATCCAGGTGTAATAGAAATTGATGAAGCATATACCCTTTACGTTTACCCAAATTGGAAAGATGACTCTGATATATATAAATTATCTGAAGGCAAATTGGAAAAAATATTAACATCTAGTTACTACAAAACTGACCTTAAGAGGCACATTACAAAACTTAACAAGATAACTGCGGAATACACAGTAACAGATTCTAAAAAAAGAGAAGGTAAAAAGAACTTAAAATTTAAATTGAGTAATGGTATTACATTTGAATTTAATGACAGTAAATATCGAGCATATCTATATGAGGAAGAAAATTATCTTAATATAGAAGGTAAATACCTAATTGAATCTGAATTGGGTACTTTGAAACTTAGCTTTAATACGAGTAATGGTATTGTTTGGTGGGTTTTTGAAGATTAAAAATTAACAAAGGGAAGCAAGCTTGCTTCCCTTTAATTTTATAATCCACTAATAAAACTTCCGTAAGGATCTTTAAATTGTAATCCTTCCGAGAACCTGTATTTACTAAGTTGTTTAAACTCTACCAAAGCCCATAAAATAAATTCCTTTAAAAAATAAGTATCCTCTGCTGATGTTTTCGGCATATATTCTCCTATTAAATCATTTAGTGGTGAAACCGCATCCAAGATATTTCTATAGTCTTTATCTCTAGTATCATCTAATAATTCGAAACCGTCAGACTGATTAAAAAACCAAGATATTAAGGCATCATATGGTGTTTCTTCATCTTGCTTTTGAAGTTTTTCAATTTTAGGAAAATATTTAGGAAACAAGGTTTTAATAGCTTCTTCTATTAAGGAATTGGCCACAAAATCTGCACCTTCCTGTTCACCTTCGTAAACGAGTTCAACCTTTCCTGTAATAGCAGGAATAACACCAATAAAATCACTAAGTCTTACTGAGGTGTTGTTATCTCCTGCTAATAAAGCTCTACGTTCTGCAGTACTTAATAAATTTTCAAATGCTGTAATACTCATTCTTGCACTAACACCACTTTTTACATCCACATAATCACTTTCTCGAGCTTCAAAACTTATTTGTTCTAATAAATCTCTAGCAAGTTCTGGTACATAAACAGATTCTGATTGTCTGGTATCTAATTTTGCCTCTTGGTTTGTAATTGTTTTGGCTATTTCAACTGTATCAGGATAATGTGTTAAAATCTGAGAACCAATTCTATCTTTCAATGGTGTAACTATACTGCCTCTGTTGGTATAATCTTCGGGATTGGCAGTAAACACAAACTGTATATCCAACGGTAAACGTAATTTAAAACCACGTATCTGAATATCACCTTCCTGTAAAATATTAAAAAGCGCAACCTGAATTCTGGCTTGTAGATCTGGAAGTTCGTTTATTACAAAAATACATCGATTAGCTCTTGGTATCATACCATAGTGAATTACGCGATCATCTGCATAACTTAATTTTAAGTTGGCCGCTTTAATAGGATCTACATCACCTATAATATCTGCAACTGTAACATCTGGTGTAGCCAATTTCTCGGCAAAACGTTCTTCTTTATGTAACCAAGAAATTGGAGTTTTATCTCCTTGTTCATTAACTAATTCTGTTGCATATCTTGAAATGGGTTGTAAAGGATCATCATTAATCTCTGACCCCTCAACAATTGGAATATATTCGTCAAGCAAACCAAGCATTAATCTCGCTAATCTTGTTTTGGCTTGACCTCTTAAGCCTAATAAATTAATATTGTGCTTAGATAAAATAGCACGCTCTAATTCTGGTATTACAGTGTTTTCATATCCATGAATTCCTTGAAAAGAAGTTACTCCTTCTTTTATATTTGTTATAAGATTATCTCGTAATTCGTCTTTTATAGATTTTGATTGATAACCAGCTTTTTTAAGTGCTCCTAGCGTTTTTATTTGTTCTATATTCATTATCCTTTAATTCTTCTTTTTCTATTATTCTCGTAATCTTCAAAAATCATTTCACCTAGTCCTTTTAATCCAGTATAAAAGGCTTTCCCTTTATTAGCTTTTGTAAATTCTTGTACAAAACGCATTAAATAATCATCATCTGTAATCATAAAGGTCGTTATAGGAATATGCAATCGTCTTGCTTGTTGAGCCATTGCATAACATTTATTAACTATATAAGGATCTAAACCATTACTATTTTTATAATATTGACCATCTGGTAATCTTAAGCAACTAGGCTTTCCATCAGTAATCATAAATATTTGCTTATTTGTATTACGCTTACGTCTAAGAAGATCCATGGCTAACTGCAAACCAGCTACAGTATTGGTATGATAAGGCCCAACTTTTAAATAAGGTAAATCTTTTATAGCAATTGGCCAAGCATCATTTCCAAAGACCAATATATCTAGAGTATCCTTTGGATAACGTGTTGTTATTAATTCTGCTAAAGCCATAGCTACTTTTTTAGCAGGTGTAATACGATCTTCTCCATACAAAATCATACTATGACTAATATCTATCATAAGTACAGTGCTCATCTGAGATTTATGGAGTGTTTCCTCTACAACCAAATCATCTTCAGTAATTTTAAAATCACCAATACCATGATTAATTTGTGCATTACGCAATGTTTCTGTGATAGATACTTTATCTAGAGCATCTCCAAATTGGTAAGCCCTAAAATCTCCAGTATGCTCATCACCTATTCCTGGCGACTTACTTTTATGATTCCCAGAACCACTTCGTTTTATTTTCCCAAAAATATGATCTAATGCCTGTTGTCTAATTGCGCGTTCAGTTTTAGCAGTAATAGCCATACCTTTTCCATCACCATTAGGCTCAATTTCTTCACGTATATAGCCTTTAGCTTTTAAATCTTCTATAAAATCTTCAATGGAGTATTCTTTAGTAGTCAATTTATATTCCTCATCTAGTTGTCGCAACCAATTGATAGCTTCATCAAAATCACCAGAAGTATAGGTGATTAACTCTTTAAATACTTCAAATAATTTTTCAAAAGGTGATTGATGTGGAACTTCATAAGTTTTAAATACAAAACCTGTTTTATTTAACTTTTCTTTCATAGCTATGTAAAAATAATGCTTTTAAAAATGCTATTAAAAGCATTAACATTGATTTTAGAATTCAATCGTTTCTTTTCCGTAATTTTAGAAGTCTAAAACCAACAATTTATTAAATAATGAAAAAATTATTTTTAGCGATCGCTTTTTTAAGCCTCTCTCTTCTTCCTGCTCAGGAATTTACAATGGACTTAGTAAAAAACATGACACCACGTAATATTGGACCTGGCGGCATGTCTGGTCGTGTTACTGCTATTGATGTTGTACTTAATAATCCAGATATTATGTATGTAGGTACAGCATCAGGTGGTCTATGGAAATCTAATTCTGGTGGTATTAAATGGGAACCCATTTTTGATAAAGAACTCACAGCTTCAATTGGTGCTGTAGAAATTCAGCAATCTAACCCAAGTGTTATTTGGGTTGGAACTGGTGAAGGGAATCCTCGAAACTCATTAAATGGTGGTTATGGAGTATATAAGTCTCTTGATGGTGGAAAATCATGGATGGCTATGGGACTGGAAAATACAAGACATATCCATCGTATCATTGTTGACCCAACCAATCCCGATATAGTTTATGTTGGTGCTATTGGATCTCCTTGGGGAGAACATCCAGAACGTGGTGTATTTAAAACTACAGATGGTGGCGAAACCTGGAATAAAATCTTATTTGCAAACAATAAAACAGGTGTTGCAGATATGGTTATGGATCCAACAAATCCTAACAAATTGATTGTTGCTCTATGGGAACACAAACGCGATCCTTGGTTTTTTAATTCTGGAGGAGAAGGATCTGGTTTACATATGACACATGATGGTGGTAAAACCTGGGAAAAAATTACAAATGAAGAAGGGTTTCCAAAAGGAGATTTAGGACGTATTGGTATTGCTATTGCTCCAAACAAACCAAACATTGTATACGCTTTAGTTGAAGCTAAAAAGAATGCGCTATATAAAAGTGAAGATGGTGGGTTTAATTGGAAAAAAATTAATGATAAACGAGATATAGGAAACAGACCGTTTTACTACTCTGAAATATATGTAGATCCGCAAAATGAGAATAGAGTATTTTCTGTTTTTACGTATGTAAATGTTTCAGAAGATGGTGGTAAAAACTTTAAACAATTGATGCCAGCTTATGGAGTTAGTAATGGTGTGCATCCAGATCACCATGCGTGGTGGATTCATCCAGAAAACGGAAATTTTATGATTGATGGTAATGATGGTGGAATGAATATTACAAAAGATGGTGGCAAAACTTGGCGTTTTATAGGCAATTTACCTGTTGCACAATTCTATCATATTAATGTAGATAACGAGTTTCCTTATAATGTATATGGAGGTATGCAAGACAATGGTTCTTGGAGAGGACCAGCTTATATTTGGCGTGCACAAGGTATTCGTAATAGCTACTGGCAAGAAATCAGTTTTGGTGATGGTTTTGATGTTGTACCAGACAAAGATGATTCTCGCTATGGATGGTCTATGAGTCAGCAAGGCTATGTTAGCAGGTACGACTGGCAAACTGGTAATAATTATGGTGTAAGACCAACACATCCTGATCCTGATGTTCGTTTACGATTCAATTGGAACTCTGCCATAAATATTGATCCTTTTAATAATAGAACCATATATTTCGGTAGTCAGTTTGTACACAAATCTAAAGACAAAGGTGAGACTTGGACAGTTATAAGTCCTGATTTATCTTCAAACGATCCTGAAAAACAAAAACAATCTGAAAGTGGAGGTTTAACCATGGATGCTACTGGTGCAGAAAATCATTGTACCATCTTAGTTATTGAACCTTCTCCACTTGAAAAAGATATGCTTTGGGCTGGTACTGATGATGGTCGTGTACATTACACCTCTGATGGTGGAGATAATTGGATTGAGGTTACAAAAAATATTAAGGGTTTACCATCTGGAAGTTGGGTTGCTCAAATTAAAGCTTCAAATAAAAATAAAGGTGAAGCACTTCTTATTGCCAATGATTACAGACGCTTTAACTACATACCTTACGCTTATAGAACAAAAGACTATGGTAAAACTTGGCAACGTATTGTAGATGATAATGATGTACAAAGCTACACACTTGCCATTGTAGAGGATCCAAAAGAGTCAAATTTACTATTCTTAGGAACAGATGATGGTCTATATGTGTCATTAAATGCAGGTGAAAATTGGACAAAATGGACTAATGGTTTCCCAACGACTTCTGTTAAAGATTTAGTGATTCATCCTAGAGAACACGATTTAGTTATTGGAACTTTTGGACGTGCTGCTTGGATTTTAGACGATATTAGACCTCTACGTGAAATGGCAAAAAATAATGCAGTGATGTCTTCAAATATTAAACTTTTTAATCCTCCTACTGCATACCAAGCTGCTTACCAACAACCAACAGGAAGTCGTTTTGGAGCTGACGCTATGTATCATGGTGAGAATAGATCTGGTGGGGCCAGATTTGCATATCTATTTAACAAAAAGGAAAAGCCAAAATCAGATTCAGAGAGTGATACAGAAAAAAGTGAAGAGAGTAAAAATGTTGTGAAGTGGGATTCTTTAACTTTAAAATTATATGATGGTTCACGCCTAATTAGAACTTTAAAACGCAAAGCACCTAAGGAGAATGGCTTACAACGTTGGACATGGTATATGGACGAGGCTGGAACAGACAGACCATCTAGACGTATAAGAACATCAACAAGAGAACCAGGAGGTGTTTCAGTAAAACCAGGACAATATAAAGCAGTTATGCATTATGGTGATCAAACATCTGAAGCTATGGTAACCGTTGCATCAGATCCAAGGCTCAATATATCTCAGAAAAACATCAATGAGGTCTATACAGCTTCAAAAGAATTAGAAAGCATATCACAAACTTTAGCTGATGCCTCTAAGCAATTAATTGAGAGTAAGGATATTGCTTCAAAGTACAAATCTGAGTTAAACAAATTAGACAAAGAAACTTATAAAGCTCAAATTGAGTCTTCAGATTCTGTTGTAAAATCAATAGACAAATTATTGGATATGTATTTTGGAAAAATTGATAAACGTCAG
Organism: Microcosmobacter mediterraneus; assembly: GCF_031846265.1. Taxonomy (NCBI): domain Bacteria; kingdom Pseudomonadati; phylum Bacteroidota; class Flavobacteriia; order Flavobacteriales; family Flavobacteriaceae; genus Microcosmobacter; species Microcosmobacter mediterraneus. The sequence goes on from NZ_JAVRIA010000006.1 coordinate 65,599, forward strand.
GGCATTACTAGAAATCCTGAAGTAACAGCGTTACAGCGTTTACGCACTGCAAGCGGTTATATTTATGGAAGTCAAACTGGTTTAACATCAACTGAGACAACCTTGATGCAACATGCAAAAGAGGCTGTAAATAAGTTACTTAGTAAAACTAATACATTCTTTAATAATCAATGGAAAAACTATGAAGCTGAAATGAAAATGCTTCAAACACATCCTTTTAAAGAAACTAAAGTTTTTGGTATAGATTAAGGAAAGTCAAATCTATTTATATGAAAACAATATTGAGATAAACAATATCATTTGTATAAAGAAAATTATTCGCTTAACTTTCATGCAAATTAAAATATAATTAACATGAAAAAATTTCAAGCCTTATTAATTGTAACATGCCTCATCACAGTATTAGCTTGTAAAAAAGATAAAAAAGAAGATGATCAAAATATAGACACTACAACAGAAGCTGTTGAATCTTCAACTACAAGTAATAATAATTCAAAGGCTACTAATAAAAGTACTGCATTTAAAAAAATAAGAATGGTATTAGATGCTAAGAGTGGTAGTACAGTTAATGGTAGTGCTGTTTTTAAACAAGATAAAGGTGTTGTAAGTATGATTGCTACCTTTAGTGGTTTATCTGAAGGAGAGCATGCAATACACCTTCATGAAAAAGCTGATTGCTCATCTGATGACGGAAAATCTACAGGTGGACACTGGAACCCTACAGGAGCACAACATGGAAAATGGGGAGATGCTAAAGGATATCACAAAGGCGATATAGGAAACTTTACGGCTGATGCTAACGGAAATGGTTACGTTTCTTTTAATACAGATGAATGGTGTATTGGCTGTGGTGATGAAACCATGGATATTCTTGGTAAAGCTTTAATCGTTCACCAAGGTACTGACGACTTCACCTCTCAACCATCAGGTGCAGCTGGTAGTAGAGTTAGTTGTGGAGGTATTGTAGAAGAATAAAAGTCTTATTGAAATAGTTACAAAAAGCTACTTTATTTAGGTAGCTTTTTTAATTTTATACAAATTATAGTTTATGAATCCATCTGCCTCTGGCTGGATAAAAAAGTTAATCTCGCAATTACAGTCTAAAAATTATTATCATAATTTAGATGATGAGAGTTTTTATAATGCACTAAGACATTGTGGATTTATTTATGGCAGTAATATTCATTCTCTTGAAAAAGACATTTCTACAAACACCTTAAGTGAAGAAGAAATATGTAAAGTTAACTTAGTTATAGCATTACATTATGTTCACACCAAACATAATCCAGATCAAATCTTTGTAGCAAGTGTTATAAGCTTTTACAAAGCCTTAAACCATTATAAAGCGTCTTTTTTCGAAGAACTTCTAGGTCGACGAAAATCTTTTGGATTACTGGAGAGTATTATTCATAAACGCATTAATATAGACGATAATATTATTACTAAAAGTTTTAATCAATTTGTAATAAATGCATTATTATTTGTAGATATTTTAGCCTTTAACAAATACCTGAAAAATGGTAAGATATCTATAGATTATATAAAACAATTAGAAGCTGCTATAGAAGTCATTGTTTTTAAAGTATTTGAAAAGAAAACTGTAAAAACTGAGTATGACCACAGTCTTTTAAATCTAATTGAGTCGTCGTTACGTTACCATAATAATGAACAATTACAATACGAAGATGTTATTGCTTTTATTTCCTCTCCTTTAGAAAAACGCTACATCATTGACATTGTATGTATGGCAGCCTGGAGCGATAAGGTTATAGACAAGGAAGAACAGGAATTTTTACATAAGCTAAAAAACGATCTTGTACTTAACAAAGATCAGATTATTGATTCTGTGACATTTGTTAATACATTCTATGACATTAACAAAGATCATATTGCACATTTAAGTTCTAAAAACTTGGTTCAGAATTTTTATGATAATTCTAGTAAGCTTGTAAATAAACTTATAAAACGCAATAGTAAACGTTTACTAAAAGAACTCCAAGAGAGTAAGGATATTATGGTGTTACTTACCAAATCTACTACTAGAAAACTTACAGACGAGGAACAAAAGCAAGTGCAAAATCAACTGTTAGATATTTTTAAATCTATTCCAAGCTTAGCCATCTTTTTACTTCCAGGAGGTATGTTGTTACTTCCTTTATTTATAAAATTTATTCCTAAGTTATTACCTTCCGCTTTTGATGATAATCGTTTAGATGATGAACTCAAAGACTAATAATACGTATTTAGAGATTTGCCTTTAGACATCTATTCTGTAAAAATCCTATAATTAAGTTATAACTTCTACTTATTCTAACCAGGCTTTAAAATCCTTTACGCGTTCTCTAGCTACAATAACATCTTGTTCGTTGTATGAAGATAATTTTATTTGTAACCTAGAATTAGTATAGCTAATCATATCCTTAATAGCATTAATGTTTACAAAGAATTTTCTATTTATTCTATAAAATATATTTGGATCTAACTCTTTTTCAAGATGCTCTAATGTGGTATCTAAAAGATAGTTTCTGTTTTCTGAGGTATGTAAATACGTTCCTTTATTTTCACTGTAAAAACATTCAATATCATCTATATTTATGAGCTTAAGGTGTTGACCAACTTTAATAGAAAAACGCTTTTTATAGTCTCGTTCTATAGGATTAACCAACAGCTTTTTTATATCATTAAAATCTAAAGTTACCAACTGTTCTTTTGGTAATCGATCTTTATATTTTGAAACGGCCTTTGCCAAATCATCTTCATCTATAGGCTTTAAAAGGTAGTCTATACTATTAAGTTTAAAGGCTTGTAAAGCATATTCATCATAGGCAGTTGTAAATATGATAGCAGATTTTACGTCTACATGTTCAAAAATCTCAAAAGATAAACCATCACTAAGTTGTATATCTAAAAATATCACATCTGGATGTTCATTATTTTGAAACCACTCTAAAGATTCTTCAACAGAATGTAACATCACCTCAGCATTAATTTCTAGCTTATTAAGCATACGTTGCAAGCGTCTTGCCGAAGGTTTTTCGTCTTCTATAATAATAACATTCATCTTAGATTTAATTTTTTAGCTTGTTTATTAATAATAATACTGCCAATCATTGCTGTTACAAAAGTTGCTAATGCTACCATCCACCAAAATTGTTTCATATTACCTACAAAGCGAGTTCCTACTTCTGCCCAAAAAGCACAATATAAACCAACAACGCTCCAATTCATAAAATAAAAGTGATAAGGAAACCAGTTATTCCTTTTCTTAATTGTTGGGAGCATTCCACCAATAACACTTACTAAACTAACGATAGCAAAAAAGTGAAATAGGCTAAAACCACCAAAGTTTACGATTAAAAAAGAACTAACATTTAATAGTAGCATACTAACTACATAGATATAACCTATACGTTTATGAAAAGTAGTTCCTTTTGTGTTTAGTAACACAATTGTACCTGAAAGCATACTTACAATTGCAGTGATAAAATGGAACCAACCAATATTACTATGTATGATATCACTAAAAAAATCCATGATTATAATGAAATAGATTGGTTCGTAATTTTTGTGATATACCTATTCAAAACGTCTAAACTCTTCTTGATCCTTTTCTATAAACTCTTGTATTTTGCGCTCTTCCCAATTCTTGCCAAAAATAAATCCTGGTCCAAATACACCGAGGAAATGGAATAGTAAACCAATTCCCCAAAATACAGCAGTTGCATAAGGTCCAAAACCTCTAAAACCTTCACCAGAATTAAAGCCTATTAACAGAATTAAAAAGATATTAATTACGATATAAACAGCAAGGTGCCAATAAAATCCTATAATTTTATCGAGCTTCTTTTTGGCTCTTAAATAGGCTTCTTCTTTTTCAAATTGACGTTGAGATCTATTCTCATCATCACTATACGGTTCTATACTATAATTATCCATAATGTTTTATTTTTTCAAGTTTATGGATTCATCTTCATCCATAAATTGTTTTAATTTATCTTCTTCCCAATTTTTACCAAGAATAAATGGTAAACCAAACACTGATATAGTTTGAATTAATAATACAATTCCCCAAATTATCCATACGATGAAGGTATCTAAATCCCAAACTGCGTCACTAAAACTCTCACCATTGTTTACGTTTCTATTAACTTTAAATAAAGAGATAACAACATTTACGATTAAGAATATAATACAATGGAAATAAAATTTTCTTAAACGTTCTGCACGATGCCTTGCTCTAAAATACAGTCCATCATCTTTATACTTTTCATTCATTTTCATAGTTAATTCCATCTGTTTTTATTTTCCTCTTCTTGCATATATTGCTCAATCTTTCTTTGCTCCCAATTTCTACCTAGCATACCATCGTTAACATAAACCTTGTAAGCATGAAAAGCTATACCAATTCCCCAACCAAACATTGGAAACCAAAACCACTTAAAATTCCAAGAGGTATACCAATTAATAAATATTAAAAAAGGAATCACTATACAGTATGATATAACACTGTAATAAAATTCTTTAACTTCTTCTACATGTTTACGAGCCCTCACATAACGATCATCGAACTCATTTTTTGATTCTATTCTTCTCATAACTTTGATTTGTTTTGTAAGCATTGGTATTGCTACTGCAAAACGTTTTGCTTCTTGATTGATAATTACTTTTTTATTTGTGAGTAGCTCATAGCGTTGCTTAATATTACCTAAACCAACACCACTACTCTTTTTTACTATTTGTTTTGGTTGCAGATTATTCATCACTACCAAATTGTTTCCTTCTTCATAAATTTTAATATGAAGCGGTTTAGAACTAGTTACCATATTGTGTTTTACAGCATTCTCTAAGAGTAATTGCAGAGATAATGGCACAACTTTACTTTCTGGATTCTGAGCCTTTTCTGGGATATCAAAAATTAAACTATCCTCAAACCGCATTTTTAATAAAGACATGTAAGTACGAGCAAAATCTAATTCTTCATCTACTGTAACCAAATCTTTATTTTTTTGTTCTAATACATATCTATATACCTTAGATAATGATGTGGTAAACTTCTGCGCATTATCTGGGTTTTCTTCAATTAAACTGGTTAATACATTTAAACTATTAAATAGAAAATGCGGATCTAATTGGTTCTTTAAAGCATCAAACTTTGCACTTGCAGTACCAGCGATTACCTTTTGCTCTTTAATTTTATTTTTTTGAGCTTCTTTGTAATAATAAACTGCATGAAAGAACAAGGATATTATTAAGGTTATCATTAAGGCGCTTAAATAAAACTCTGGACGTTCTGTATTTACAAACTCATCCCAAGTTTCACCTTCAATCACAGTTTCTATAAAAGCTCTTATAAAAAATATAGTTACTAACGTAATGGCAACTGACCCAAAAAAACCAATAGCAATTCTATATTTCTTATAACGATCCCAAACCACATACTCATTGATGTAATCAAAGAAATAAGAGTTAACTAAACTCAATGGAATAGAATAAAGCATATAATAAGCAAGTATGCGAAGGAAGTTATTATTTAATTCTATTCGTGAACCAGTAAAATAACGTATTACTTGATCTACAAGCATAATTACTATGCCAATTAGAACTCCAGATATAATTGTTTTTAATAACTTCTTCATGAGTTGCTCTTCTTATGATTTACAAGATGCTAAGACTTCCTCAGCACGCTCAATTCCCCAATTTGGATGTAAATTACTTTCTGGCTTAAAGTTAGTAAAAAGTTCTATGGACGCTTCAATGTCTTTACAAAATGGCTTAGTATCTTGTCCAAAATATTTAGCACTTCCCATAGCCCAATCTGCCTTACAAAATGCAGCTCTGGGATTATTAGGTGCCAACTTATTAGCTTTTTTGTATAGCTCTGAAATTATTGCTGCGTATTTCATGCCGTAAGTTGCACCATCAAAAGCAACCCAATTAGTATAAATTTGTCCTTGCATAATTAAAATCTCAGGGTTGTTTTCACTAATACGTTTGGCAATATTTAAATGCTCTTGTGCTTTAGATAATTGTGCCTTTAAAACGGTTTCATCTTTTACACTCCAACTTTTTAAACTATTCATCTGTGCAATATAATAATGTGGTAACCATTCATCTGGTTCTGCATTAGCAATACGTTCAAATAAATTTTCCGCTTCGCTCCATTTATCGTTTTGCCAAAGTTCAAAGGCTTTTTGCATGCCTTTTTCAAAATTAGTTTGTGCATTAGTAATTGCAGAAACTACTAGTAATGCTAAAATGAATATATGTCTCATTGTCTATGTTTTTATTGAGACAAATATCTTATAGTAATAAGGGATTTTAAAAATAGAAATTCTGAATTGTGAAATTTAAAGGATGAATTGTAAAATATAACAATTATACCACTGTACATCGATTAAGAGTAGCTTCATAAAGGGCTTCATATTGTGGCACTATTTGGTGAATATCGAATTTCTTAGATTCTATTCTTGCATTGGTTTTAAATGTTTTAAGTCTATCTGCATCTTTTAGAATGAAAAGTGCGTTTTTAGACATATCATCAATAGCGTTAACACTGCTTAGGAAACCTGTCACACCATGCTTGTTTACTTCTGGGATTCCTCCTGTGTTACTAGATATAACAGGAACACCTGAAGCCATTGCCTCTAGTGCAGCAAGTCCAAAACTTTCTGTTAAAGATGGTAATAAAAACAGATCACTGAAGCATAGTATTTTATCTATCTCATTACTATTACCAAAGAATACGACTTTATCCGAAATACCTAATTTCTCACATAAACGTTCTGCAGGTTCTTTTTCTGGACCCTCACCAACCATCATTAATTTTGCGGGAATTTCTTTCTGAATATTATGAAACACTTTAATTACATCTGGTATTTGCTTTACCTCTCTAAAATTACTGATGTGTGTTATGATTTTTTCTTCATCAGTAGCCATTAATGCTCGTTGACAATCAGTAAATTCATGCTTGTATTTAGAATTATCTATAAAATTTGGAATAACATTTATAGCATTCTTTATATCAAATAAACGCATAGTATCATCTTTAAGGCTCTGTGAAACAGAAGTCACAGCATCAGATTTATTAATACTAAATGTTACAGCCGTTTTATAATTAGGATGACTTCCTACAAGCGTAATATCTGTTCCGTGTAAAGTCGTTACAATAGGTACATAAATATCTTCTTCCATTAACATTTTTTGAGCCATATAAGCTGCATATGCATGCGGAATAGCATAATGAACATGTAACACCTCAATTCCATGAAGTTTAACCATATCCACAATTTTACTTGATAGAGCTAACTCATAAGGTTGGTATAAAAACAAAGGATATTCAGGGACATTAACTTCGTGAAAATGTACATTATGGCTTAACAAGTCTAAACGAACAGGTTGACTGTAGGTAATAAAATGTATTTCGTGACCACGCTTAGATAATTCTAGTCCTAACTCCGTAGCCACTACTCCACTTCCACCAAATGTTGGGTAACAAACAATTCCTATTCTCATAATTAATCTATTATTGCCTCGTAAATGGCTTGCTGTATATTGGTTCTAATATTCTCTCTTAATAATTTATTTTTCCCTTTAGATGTTGGATAGGTTCTATTGGCTAAAAATATATATATTATTTCTTCCTCAGGATCTGCCCAAGCATAGGTGCCTGTAAAACCAGAATGGCCAAAACTGGTCATAGAAATACAACCGCAAGTTGGACCACTATCGCCTAATTGAGGTTTATCAAAACCAATACCTCTTCGATTATCTTTATGGCAGTAATAACAAGTATTAAACTTATCTATAGTCTCTGTTTTAAAGTACCGTTTTCCTCCATAATAACCTTTCTGTAAATACATCTGCATTATTTTGGCAATATCGTTGGCATTACTAAAAATACCAGCATGCCCTCCCACACCATCTTGCATGGCTGCTCCCATATCATGCACATAACCTTGTATCTTCTGATATCTATAATAATCATCAATCTCCGTTGGAATAATATTTTGGTTACTAAATTTATTCCTAGGGTTATACGTGGTATAATTAGCACCTAGCGATTTATAAAAATGGTCTTGTACTAAGGCATTTAATGGTTTGTCGTAATAATTCTCTATATATTTCTTTAAAATATAATATGGTAAGTCACTGTATCGATATCTCAAACGCGATAACATATCACTCTCTTTAATAATCTTTTGTATGGAATCTTTATAGTCATTTCTTAAATACAAGTCATTTGCAACCTTTATTTTAAATCCTTTAGTAGGTGCTTTTCTGTAATATTTTTGCAAAGGTTTTTTTGTAATTGAATCTAAAGTTGAATAGTAAAATGGTATCCAAGGCTTTAGTTGAGCATAATGCGATAGCATTTTTTTGAGCGTAACATCTTCTTTATTTGTACCCTTATAGTCTGGTAGTATCTGAGATAATTTTGTATTTAAAGAAATAATTCTTTTTTCCTCTAATTCCATAATTAAGGGAAGCGTTGCCACAATTTTTGTCAATGAAGCTACATCATATATATCTTCAAACTTCACCTTTTCTTTCCCTTTGTATGTATGCTTACCAAAATTCTTGTTATAAATAACCTTACCTTTTCTGGCTATGAGCAATTGGATTCCTGGTGTCATCATAGAGTCGACTGCGACTTGCGCAATAGAGTCTACTTTTTTAAGTTTTTCAGAGCTAAGTCCAACACGTTCAGGTAAACCATAGCTTAACGATTGAATAGCATTAGATGTGAGTCCGCTTCCAACGGCAAAAAATGGTCCTGCTGATACTGGTAATTGACCTTTTACTGGTATAGCACCAAATATAGCTTGTGCAGATTTTTGTTGAGCGATAGTACTATTTTGATAACTAACAACAATAGTTTCTATATTTTCAACCGTTTTAAGGTTGATTAAAGCGTAAGGCCTTGCGAAAACATTCAATATAACATCATGTTTTCTAGCTATCTCATAAAGCCAAACCATTTCTTTATCCTTGAATTCATAACTTTTCCATGGTGACTCATTAGATTTATGAAAGCCTACAATAACTGTATTATAATTTTGAAGCTTGGTTAACAATTCATCTAACTTATTAGCTTTTACCTCATGCACTTTGGCATATTTTTTTAACTCTTTAAAAAATATTGAACCATCTGCATCACCTAATGTTACATAAGCTACTTTTTTGGTCTCTAAATTTCTAATTGGCAAAAATTCATTTTTATTTTTCGCCACAGTAATAGCATCTTCTAATAATTGTTCATATAACACATCGTCTTCTAATCTATTAAGATCTTTAGCGAGGTTATACATTCCAATAGGTTTATAACTATGCAAGCCTACTTTGTATTTAGCCATTAGAATTTTTTTTACAGAATGCGCTAGACGTTCTTCAGTAATTTTACCATCTGTAAAAGCCTTCATTATTTTCTCTATACCTTTTGCTATATTCTCAGACATGAGCATAACATCATTTCCTGCCATAAATGCTGCTAAGTCTATTTCGCCTCTAGTGTCAAATTTTTTAGAGCTATTACCATCAACCATCTTATCTACAAAGTCCGCAGCACCTTTCATCGTTAAGGCATCAGTAAAAATAAGACCTTTAAAACCTAAAGAGTCCTTTAGTATATCTGTAACAATATGTTTTGATAAAGAGGAAGGAAATCCGTTTCTTGATTCTAAACTTGGCACATTCAAATGCGCTACCATTACACTAGATAAACCTTCTTTTATAAGTTGCTTATATGGATATAACTCAACAGAATCAATACGCTTTTCTGAGAATCCAATGGTAGGAAGCGTCTCATGCGAATCCATATCAGTATCACCATGACCAGGAAAATGTTTAGCATTTGCTAAAACACCTGCCTGTTGCATACCTTTCATAAATGCGGATGCCTTTTCTGTAACGTTATTTCTATCTTCACCAAAAGAACGATTACCAATAATTGGATTCTTAGGATTTGTATTAATATCTACAACAGGTGCAAAATTAAAATGTACACCAAGACGTTTACAATGTTCTCCGATATGATAACCTGTTTGCTCTACTAGCGCATTATCTTTAATTGCTCCGAGCGTCATATTCCAAGGAAAGGCATACGTAGAATCTAATCGCATGCTTAAACCCCATTCTGCATCCATACCAACTATTAAAGGGATTTTTGATGCAGCCTGTAATTCGTTATTAAGTCTGGCTTGTCTGTAGGGTCCGCCTTTAGAATAGATGATACCACCAATATGCTGATTCTTTATAAGATCTACAATATCATTTTTATGTTTGGCATCCTTGTTTGAAAAAGCCTGAACCATAAATAATTGCCCAACTTTCTCTTTTAACGACATACTGTTGTAAAGGCTATCTACCCATTGTTGTTGGGCTTCAGTATCTTGAGTAACAAGAGGATGTTCTTGTGCTAAAACAAATGAAAACGAACAAACTAACAAGGTAATAAGGGACAAGTAGAATTTCATGAATAGATTTTAATCTAAATGTATTTAAAAACTATGCCAAAATAGTATTTTTAAGAGCAAGTTTACAAACTTTATGATAGATTTATCACAAGGTAATTAACTATAAAAGCTATGAATTTCTGAGTGAAATTTACTCGATAAGATCGATATGTCTATCGTGATAACCTAATAAATATAACACACCATCTAAGCCAATACTAGAAATTGAGCTCTGTGCATTATCTTTTACTGTTGGTTTAGCATGAAATGCAATACCTAAACCTGCAAGATTGAGCATTTGCAAATCATTGGCACCATCACCAACTGCTATGGTCTGACTTATGTCTATTCCTTCTTTTTTAGCAATTTCAGCTAAATATTCAGCTTTCTTTTCTCCATTAACAATTGGAGCAATGTAATGACCAGTTAAAGCACCATCTTTTATTTCAAGTTGATTAGCATAGACATAATCTATTCCTAATTTTTCTTGTAAATAACGACCAAAATAGGTGAAACCACCAGACAATATTGCTGTTTTAAAACCGTATTTTTTTAAGGTATCTATTAAACGTTTTGCGCCTTTAGTTATGGGTAGATTCTCGGCAACATCTTTTAGTAAGTCTTCACTTAAACCTTTGAGTAGTTTCATACGTCTTTCAAAACTTTCATTAAAATCGATCTCACCTTGCATTGCGGACTCTGTAATCGCTTTCACTTGGTCTCCAACTCCAGCTAATTCGGCTAGTTCATCAATAACTTCAGTTTGTATGAGTGTAGAGTCCATATCAAAACAAACCAATCGTCTATTTCGTCGATAGATATTATCTTCCTGAAAAGCAATATCAACATCTAAGTCTCTAGATATTTGCATAAACTTTTCAGTAAACTCCGTTTTATTATCAATTTTACCTCGAATAGATAATTGAATTGATGCCCTTGGATATTCCTCCTCTTTAACCAGAGATAAACGACCAGTTAATCGTTTAATAGCGTCTATATTTAAGTTTTTTTCTGAAATAACTTTAGTGACTTCCGAGATTTGCTCTGCTGCTAATTTTTCTCCCAGAATGGTAATAATGTAACGATCCTTTCCTTGTTGTTTTACCCAACTTTCGTAATCTTCTAAGCTGATAGGTGTAAATTCTGCATTGATTCCTAATTGATATGCTTTAAATAATAAGTCTTTTAAGACAGCTGCAGATTTCTTTCCAGACTCAATCTCAAACATAATACCCAATGACAAGGTATTATGAATGTTTGCTTGGCCAATATCTAATACTTTAGCACCATACTCTGCTAATACATTTGTAAGACCAGTTGTTAAACCTGGCTTATCCTGTCCTGAAATATTTAGTAAGAAAATATCTTTAGCCATATTTTTTATTTCATAAATCTACTATGCCAACTTTCACTCGCAGGAACTTCCCAATTATCTTTAAATTCAGCAATATTTGTCACTAAATTATTAAACACAATCGTTTTTTTAGACACTGCATTATGTTTTACCATTTTCCTAAAATCTGTAAGGGATTTATAAGCAATAAATTCACCTTGTTTATAAGACACATTCATTTTATCCATGAGGTCTACACTGTAGTCCTTTTCTAATTCTTGTATAAAATGAACTGAGGCATCAATAGAACATCCTGTTGCTGCGTTTAAACTTTGGTTTAAACCAATAACTATAAATCGCTTGTATTTTATAACATAGCCAGCACTTAAATTGCTACCATGTGCTGTCCAATTTGCAATAAAAACATTGAGTTTTTTAGAAATGTCTTCAATTTCTAAATCTGTAAACGAACGATTTGCTTGATAAATCCAAACACGCGAAGTTTCTGGTAATTCATTAAAATCTACTAACATTATTCTTTTAATTTCTTATTCTTAAAATAAAACTTAATAGCTCCTAAAGCAGTGAAAACAAAAAATATTAAAGCAAAAATTTCTAAGGTTATAGGCTTTTTAGCAACATAGAAAATAATGAACATAATACCTGTCCAAATTAGACCATTACTTAAGGCAGCTTTAAGCATTGGGTTTTGGCTTAACGATAAAAAAGAAAATAATTGCAATAACTATGGAGCTTATGATAATCATTTCTTTGCCAAAAGATGTATCTAACAAATTATTAGCAAGAACTAATAGTCCTCCACTAACTAAACCTCCAATAATTGCAGCTAAAATGCGAACTTTTAGAAATGAATTGTGACTCATAATTAAGAATTAGCGATTAACTCAGCAACATCCATAACTGTGATGCTACCTTCTTTTTCTTTAGCTTTAATACCATCTGTCATCATTGTGTTGCAATAAGGACAACCCGTTGCTATGATATTAGGATTAGTCTCTAGCGCATCTTCTGTTCTTAAAACATTGACGTCTTTATCGCCTTTTTCTGGCTCTTTAAACATTTGTGCTCCTCCTGCTCCACAGCATAAAGCAGTACGTTTATGACGTTTCATTTCTACCAATGTTGCATTGGTATTTTTAAGTACTTCTCTAGGTGCATCAAACACATCGTTAGCACGACCTAAATAACATGGATCATGAAACGTGATGCGCTTTCCTTTATAAGTTTCACCTTCTAAAGTAAGACGTCCAGAATCTATAAGCTCCTTAATAAATTGTGTATGATGAATAACCTCATAGTTACCTCCTAGACTAGGATACTCATTTTTAATGGTATTAAAAGAATGAGGATCACAGGTTACAATACGTTTTACGTCGTAAGCATTAAGCACCTCTATATTCATCATGGCTTGCATCTGAAATAAAAATTCATTCCCAGCACGTTTAGCTACATCTCCAGTATTACTTTCCTCAGTTCCTAAAACAGCAAAATCAACCTTAGCTTTATTTAAAATCTTAACGAATGCCTTAGTAATTTTTTTTGCTCTATCATCATAACTACCTGCTGAGCCTACCCAAAATAAAATTTCAGGTTGTTTGCCTTCAACCATAAATTGTTCCATAGTTGACACTTTTAGTTCTTCACTCATTTTACAACATTTTATGTTTAATGTTACTTCTTTTTTGGAGCAGTTAAAACAGCCATACAGCCACCTCCTGCTCCTATAATTAGTCCTCCTATTAAATGACCATATTCATGATCTCTTAGAAAACCCATAACTACTATTCCCAAGATTATTAAAATAACTCCAAGAATTATCACTTGTTTTTTATTCATCTTTCCAGTTTAGGCGATCCATTTGATTATAAGGCCATGGTGCGCCATTATTTTCAATATTGGTCATCATATTATTCAATTCCATTGGTGCAGCACTTTGCTCCATAACCAAATAACGCCTCATCTCCATAATAATAGATAATGGGTTTATACTTACAGGACATTCTTCGACACAAGCATTACATGTGGTGCATGCCCAAAGCTCTTCATGCGAAATATAATCTCCTAAAAGCTGCTTACCATCATCTTTAAACTCACCTTTATTAGCATCAATATTTTTTCCTACTTCTTCTAAACGATCACGTGTATCCATCATAATCTTTCGAGGTGATAATTTCTTGCCAGTAAGATTTGCAGGACAAGCAGAAGTACAACGTCCACATTCTGTACAAGTATAAGCACTCATTAATTGCACCCAACTTAAATCTTGCACATCACTAGCTCCAAACTTAGCAGGAGTTTCATCTTGTACTCCTTCTGCAGGTGCTGCAAAAGGATCAGCATTAGGATCCATCATCAACTTAACTTCGTTAGTAACTGATTCTAGATTGTTAAATTTCCCTTTAGGTTCAACACTTCCGTAATAGGTGTTTGGAAACGCCAAAAGAATATGCAAATGCTTAGAAAAGTATAAGTAGTTAAGAAATATAAGAATCCCTAAAATGTGTAACCACCAAGCAGAACGTTCTATGGTGTGTAGCGTTGCTTCAGACATTCCATTAAACCAAGGTGCTATGTATTGAGAGATAACATTGCCATGAGCTAATTCTTGGAAGGGTGTATCTGTTGCATTCATAACCAAGAATAAACACATTAAAACGACTTCAAAATACAATATAATATTACCATCACTCTTTGGCCAACCTTTCATTTCAGAACTTAGAAATCGTTTGACTTTAATAATATTTCGTCGCAACCAGAATACAATAACTGATACTAATACTAATACTGCTAATATTTCAAAAGAGCCAATTAAAAATCCATAAACAGATTCTGGCACTATTTTTAAACCTATACGATGGGTTCCAAAGAGACCATCGATGATAATCTCTAGAACTTCGATATTTATGATAATAAAACCAACATAAACAATAACATGTAAAAATCCTGAAATAGGTCGTCTTACCATTTTGCTTTGCCCAAGCGCAATGTTTATCATGTTTTTCCAACGTTGTGATTTTTGATCACTAACATCTACATCTTGACCAAGTTTGATATTTCTTATAAGCTTTCTGACGTTTCTAACAAAATAGCCAATTCCTATTGCTAATGCTATGGCAAAGAGAACGTTTGGGATGTATTCCATGTTTAATCTAATTCTTTTGTTCTTCGGTTGGTGGAGTATATGGTATTTCTCGCTTAGACAAAATGCGTCTGTAGCGAGCAGGATGTAATTTTATATCTAACAATAAGAGTTCTAATTCTTTGGTAGCAGATTCTAAATTATTATAAAGCGCATCGTCATTAAGTAATTTACCAATGGTTCCTTTATTCTCTTTAAGACCTGCCATAATGGAGTTTATAGACACTAAGGTTTCATCTAAGTTAGCTACAGTTTTGCCTAAATCTACTTCCTTTAAATCTGCAGTAAGTACAGCCATATTAGCTGCAGTTTTATCAACATTATCTAATACACTGGCAATCTTTTCATCATTAGCCTTTATTGTTTTTTGAAGAGAGTACGATAAGTTTTTAAAGGATTTTAATGTAGAATTTAATTCTGAAATCGTGGCTTTTAAGCCTTCATCAGATTCATCTATAACTAAGCCATTTAAATTGGTCATTAAGGTATCTGCAGAACGCAAGGTAGAATCTAAATTACTACTAAGACCTGAAAAATTTTCGCTTAGACTAGAGACTAATCCAGGTTTAACTTCAGATTTTATAAAATCACCTCGTTTTGCCATTTCACCATCATTAGCTTTTATAATAGCTAAAGCATTCCCTCCCATTATTCCGGTTTCGTATAGTCTTATTGTGCTATTTTTAGAAAATTTCAATTTAGGGTTTACTGAAAACGACACACGTGTTTTACCTGTTTCAAAATCGTAAGTAATCTCTTCAACTTTACCAACTGCATTTCCTTTTATAGTCACAGGAGAAGACGTACTTAAAGCGTTGTAATCAAATTCTGTGTAGTAATTATCTTCATCTGTAAAGATATCTTCACCTTTAAGATAGGTAAACAAATAAATAAAAAGTAAAATACCAGAAATAACCAGTAATGCTACTTTAATTTCCTTTGAAATTTTCAATGTATAATGAGTTTTATTACTAACAAAATTAGCAATAAATTAATTAAGAATGTCTTTAATTAGACGCTGTTTTAAGGATACTGTTAACATCTACACGCTCACCACCTTTGTAAGCCACTATAAAACATGACGTATAGCCTTTGGCTTTTGCATTTTCTTTGAGTTGAAGCGCTTTATTATAGTCTGAAGTTTCGCCATAAAAATATTTATAAATGCTAGACGATTTTTCTCTACTAATACCTGATAAGCCTTTAAAATTATAAGCTTTTGTTGCTAAACGTCGTTGTCCTGCTGCAATTTGGACTTTAAAGGTTATTCCGTCGTAAAAAGCAGATTCTGAAATATCAGAAGAGATAGTATTATCTTGTTTTGGTTTATTATCTAAAACAAGATGTGTACCAACATTTTTATCTAATTTTTTCTTGTAATCAATAATAGCGTTAGAAATTTGAGTAGATATTTGTATTTGACCTCTTTTAGAATTAAGATATGCACCTTCCTTATTATTGGTAATGAACCCTGTTTCTATTAATACACTTGGCATATACGTATTATGTAATACCCAAAATGCAGCATCTTTAACACCTCTACTTTTTCGCTCTAATTTTCCTTTAAAATTATCTTCTACTAATCGTGCTAAGATGATGCTCTGTTCTAGATACTCTTCTGCAATAATTGATAAGGCAAGTAATGATTCTGGCGAACTCGGATCAAAACCTTCATAACGCTGTTCATAATCATCTTCTAAGAAAATTACTTCATTTTCCTTTTTTGCAATATCTATATTTTTATTATCGCCTCTTGTGGCTAAAACATAGGTTTCAGTTCCATACGCCTGAGAGTTATGTGCATTGCAATGTATAGATACAAACAAATCGGCATCAGCTTTATTAGCTATAGCAGCTCGTTCGTGTAATTCTAAAAATACATCAGTTTTACGTGTGTAGATAACATTAATATTGTTATACTGCTCTAAAGTTTTACCTACGGCTAAAGCTATTTTGAGTGCAATATGCTTTTCTTTATATCCATGTTTTGTTGGACGACCTGGATCCTTACCACCATGGCCAGCATCTATAACTACAGTAAAGGTATCAGATCCATTCTGAGCATTGAGCTGAGATGTTAAAGAACCTATAAAAGTGAATAGTATAAATACGAATGTATGTAAAAGGGACGTTTTCATGTGTATCTAACGGCTAACAAATACGATTTAGTGCCTATTTCATTGGGATTACTCTAATTATTAATTTTGATGATGGTTTCAATTAATCACAAAAAAATATATGTACTTTTGGCTGTTCAAAAACCGAGCCATACTTTTACAAAAATACACTAAAAGGATTGCGTACAAATAGCCTTCATATACTTTTTCTGTTGAGTTTTACCATGCTTATCAACACTTTGGGTTTTGCGCAAGAACTCCCTAAATCCAACGAACCAATAAAACCAAAACGCGAAACTGATAGTGTTCTAGTTAAATCAGATTCCTTACGTCAGCAACCTGTTAACTTAAAGGTGGTAGATTCAATTAAAACAGATTCCATTATAAAAAAGCCAGAGCTTTTAGAAGATATTGTGAAATACAAGGCTAAAGATTATGTCTCTATAAACCAGCGAGAAAAGAAAATTTATCTTTTCAATGAAGCCGAAGTCTATTACAAAGACATGGAGATTAAATCTGGTATTATTGTTATTGACTACAGTAAAAATTTAGTATATGCAGGACGAATAAAAGATTCTACAGGATATTCTCAAAGCCCTATTTTTAAACAAGGTCCAACGGTTGTAGAACCAGACTCCATAGTTTTTAATACCGAAAACCAAAAGGCATTGATTTGGAATTCTAAGACAGAACAAAATGGAGGTGTTATTATGTCTGAGCTCACCAAAAAAGAAAACGATTCGGTGTTTTTTGTTAAAAATGCAAAGTTTACTACCTCTGAAAATTTAGACGATCCTGAATATTACTTTTTAATGCGGAAGGCTAAAATTGTGCCAGACAAAAAAGTAGTAACAGGCTTAACCAACCTATTTATTTATGGTGTACCAACTCCTATTGGTTTACCATTTGCCTATTTTCCTTTAACAAGTAAACAGACTTCTGGAGTAATTTTCCCAACCTTTGGTCAACAAAACGATAGAGGTTACTTTTTGCAAAATGGTGGTTATTATTTTGCAATTAGTGATTATTTTGATTTAGCAGTACTCGGTGATTATTTTACCAACGGAAGCTATGGATTACGTATAGAAAACAATTACGCAGTACGCTATAAGTTTAGAGGGAATCTTAGTTTTAGGTACGAAAATTTACTAAACAGTGAACGTGGATTTCCAGATTTTAGCCAAAGTACAATTTTTAATTTTAGATGGTCACATACCCAAGATGCTAAAGCTAATCCAAGCTCAAGATTTTCGGCTTCTGTTAATATTGGTAGTAGTCAGTATTTTCAGCAATCTATAAATCAGTTTAATAATTCTAATTTCCTAAACAATACCTTATCCTCATCTATTTCGTATTCCAAAACCTTTCAAGGCGAGCCACAGGTTAATTTGAATCTTACAGCAACACATCAACAGAATACTCAAACTCAAGACATTAATCTTACCTTACCAACTCTACAAGCTAGTGTAAGCCGAATTTTCCCTTTTGAACCAAAGTCTGGCACCAAAAAAGGTGCCATTCAAAATATAAATTTTCAGTACAACGTTAGAGGTGAAAATAGAATACAGACTACAGATTCTTTATTCTTTAAAAGCGAAATGTTTGATGATGCCAGAATAGGTATGCAACATACCATCCCATTAACTACCAACTTTAAGTTATTTAAATATTTTAGCACAAGTGTAAGCGCTAATTTCCGTGAGACTTGGACCTTAAATACCATTCGACGTTTTCAAGATCCAGTAACAGAAGATATCGTTACAGTAGATCGTCAAGGATTCGATGCTTATAGAACCTATAATTTTAGTGCTAGTATTGGTACAACCATCTATGGAATGTTTGATTTTGACAAAAAAGGCAAAGGTCGACGTATACAAAAAATACGGCATGTTATGCGACCAAGTATTAGTTACAATATTAATCCTGCTTTTGATCGTTACTATGAAACATATGAAGTAGTTGATGCAGATGGCACAACTTCTGATGAAGTTTACAGTAGATTTGAGGGGTCTTTGTTTGGAGCGCCAGGACGAAATTTTTCAAGCTCAATAGGGCTTAGTATTGGTAATAATTTTGAAGCCAAAGTACGCGATAAAGATAGTACTGCTACAGAGCCCAAAAAGATAATGTTACTTAACAACCTTAATGTATCTACAAGCTATAATTTAGCAGGTGATTCTTTAAGGATAAGTCCAGTGAGAGTAACAGGTGGTACTCAAATTCTTGATAAGAAAATGAATATTAATTTTGGTATGACTTTAGATCCCTACGCTCTAGATAATAACAATACTAAAATTGATCGATTTAATATTGATAATGGCGGAAGTTTATTCAGACTAACAAACGCTAATTTAAATATTAGCTACAGCTTATCGAGTAAGAATTTTGAGCGCGATCCTGCAGATGATAGAGCCATTGAAGAATCACTAAGAAGTGGAGGGCGAGCCGATGACCTCTTTGGAAAACCTGAAGACTTCGCTGATCAACGTCTTAATGACGATGATGATAAAAAGAAAGAAATCGACTCTGAATTTTACAAGTTTACAATACCTTGGTCTTTACGTTTAGCCTATGCTGTAAACTACTCTAATACGAGACGACAGAACCAAATTTCTTCACATTCTTTAATGTTTAGTGGTGATATAGAATTGTCGCCACGTTGGAGTTTTGGTGCATCTTCTGGTTATGATTTTCAGAATCAAGGATTCACCTACACTCAATTTAGATTTGAACGAGATCTGTTAAGTTGGCGCATGAATTTTAGTTGGATACCTTTTGGGCCACGTACCTCATGGAATTTTTTCATTGGGATTAAATCAAATCTTCTTAAGGATCTTAAATACGATAAACGTAGACAACCAGATAGACAATTGTAATTAGTGGTTAGTGGTTAGTGTTTCGTGGAAATAATAAACTAAATTAAAGCCTCAAAAATAGGTTTAACATCAAATCTGTATACAGTTATGAAAACAATTATACAAACACCAAATGCTCCTGCTCCAATTGGTCCTTACAACCAAGCTGTGCTAATCAACGACACGTTATATACCTCAGGTCAAATAGCTATTGATCCTAATACTAATGCATTAGTTTTAGATTCAATTGAAACCGAAACCAAACTGGTTATGAAAAACCTAGAAGCTGTTTTAGCTGCTGCCAACATGACTTTTGAACATGTAGTTAAAACCAGTATTTTTATTAATGATATGCATAACTTCTCTAAAATTAATAGTGTCTATGCGCAGTACTTTGATGAAGCTAATGCTCCAGCTCGCGAAACTGTTGAAGTTGCAAACCTACCAAAATTTGTAAATGTAGAAATTAGCGTTGTGGCTGTGAGGTTTTAACTTTGATATAAGTATTATTATTTTTTATTTAAAATCCTTTCAAACAATTGTAATTTGTCAATTACAAGAAGAATTAAATAAGCAAACAATGTTATAAAAAATAGTATTGTAATGATTTGTAGATACATTGACACTGTCCATTCTAAGGCAACTTTCATTCTTTGCATTAATCCTATTTTAACTTCTTTCCCTTCTAAAAGTGAAAATTGAACTGTACAAAATTCATTTTCATCATCAAAATCTCCAAGACTAACACCTAGTCCTTGAAGTTGTTGTTCAATTTCTAGAATACGATTTTCTAATCCCATATACTCCTCTATTTTCCCTCCTTTTGATTTTAAATCGATGAGTGAGTTTCTTATTTTTTCTAAAGATTGCTTTTTAGCATTTAACTCCTTGTACTCATTGGTCTTATCTTTTTTGGTAATTTGTTTTGCTTGCACTTTACCAATTTTAATTAGCTTATTGTAAAGCGAATCAAAATTTTCTGGAGGAACACCTACTACAAGATTTAATTTACGATAGCCTTTATTTCCGCTTTTTTGTTCAAACTGGATTAAAGCATTAAATTGTTCTATTGTTTTTCTTGATGAGGCTTCTTCTTGCTCAAAACTTGAGGATTTTGTTTTAATTTCTGCAATCTTCTCATATTTCTGGTCAACTTTTATTGCAGTTTGATTTACATTATTTGATTGAACCTTATATTTCTTTGAAGCATAATTTCTCTTAGAGCTTGAAATGTTCTCAAAAAAAGCAGTTTCATAGGTTGTATCATCAAATGTTTTTGTGTAACCATAAGCTAGTCTAAATATATATAGAACTATAAAAATCAGAATTAGCCAAAAAAATAATCTTTTCAATCTTTTCATAAATGTGCGTTTCATATTTCTGATTTTATTAGTTTACTTAACTACAAACGTTTATATGTTAAACTATTATATAAGTAAAAACAAAGTATTGATTTTTAAGTTAAAAAATCGAAGTAGCAATTAGTCACTGGAATTCCTATATAGAATGATCTATTAGACGAAATGATTTCATAAATATATCTATATTCTTATCGTCTTGTCCCATAAATGTAATGGTATAAACTCGATTTCCGTTTCTAAATAATTTTCCTTGAATATGACCTTTTATACCTTGATCAATTTGATTTTGTTTTAGTTCTAAAAGAAAATAGTGACCATTCATTCCATGTTGCTTTATAGGTTCTTGAAACTCTAATTGAAAGGTCTCTGCCATTTTATTCGAAAAATTAGTTACGCCTTGCGCATAAATTTGTTCGTTTGTCATAGATTTAATCATATGCTCTGGATAATCGAGGTATTCAATAGAGAAAATTTTATTTGGCCCTAAAGTTGAACGAAATACGTGAATTTTAAATTTATCAAGTCCGATTTGATTATCAATCGCTGAATGATTTGGTTTGGTAGGAAAGTTAGCTATAAAATTTCCTGGTTTAGAGGCAAATTCTCCACCTTGTGTTTTATAGATCATTTTATCTGATTCATTTCCACAGGAGAGAACCGTCAAAATTGTTAAAATTAATATTAAGCTTCGTGTCATAAAATAGCTTTTATATTTATTGATTTAGTCTACTCAGAATAACCCAACATAGCATCAATAGTGTTTACCGTAACTGAATGGTAATTAGATCTAGATTTTTTATAAATCTCTAGAGCTTCATCTACACGATCAGCATTTTTGAAAGCCTTAAAAATCGTAGATACATACCAACGTCGACCTACTCTATTTAAAAATTCAGTAATGGTATTATCTATATCATTACCTCTGTAATTATGTTTTACAGACTGTTCATACCAAACCATAGCAATGTAAGAATTGGTTGAGTTAGTTAAATTAAATGTATTATCTAAAGCCGCAAACTGCTCAATAGTCATCTCAATAGGAAAATTTCTTATAAAATGAACCCATTCTTGTGGTGTCCAATCTTGGGTTATTTCGGCATCAATAGCATTTGTCTTAATAAATGTTTCTAATAGTCCTTCAACTGCTGAGAACTTATCTGATCTTATGATCGATTGATTTTCTGGGATTCCTGAATTGTAAATCCATTCGTTGGTGTTAAAGTTAATAGCATTAGGCTCTAAAAGATGCTCGTTTAAATAATTAACAAACCGCTCTGTTGTCATGGTTTTAAATGCATGAGTAGTAAAGTAGTTTTTTAGAAAATTATCAAACCTATCTCTGCCAACAGTTTCCTCTAAAGTTCTTAAAAACAAGTAACCTTTGTCGTATGCAATACTATTCATACCATCATCTGGGTTTTTACCCTCTAAATCTAATTTAAGCATTGTAGCCTCTGGATTATTTTTAAACCCTTCTAACTCTTCCTCTAAATCTTGCCTGCTTATTAAAGCTAACATATTAGCACGATCTTTTCCGTAGAGAGCTTCCATGATTCGCATTTCAAAATAGACTGTAAATCCTTCATTTAACCAGAAATCATTCCATGTAGCATTTGTTACTAAATTACCAGACCATGAATGTGCTAACTCATGCGCAATCAGTGACGTTAAACTTTTATCACCTGCAACAACAGTTGGTGTAGCAAAGGTAAGTCTTGGATTTTCCATGCCTCCAAAAGGAAAGCTTGGTGGAAGCACTATAACATCAAACTGATCCCAAGCGTAAGTACCATATAAAGCCTCTGCAGCAGCAACCATTTTCTCCATATCAGAAAACTCGTTTTGAACTTTGTCTAATAAAGATGGTTCTGCATAAACACCTGTTCTACTACTTACAGCTTTGTAATCAAAATCACCAACAGCTAAAGCCATTAAATAAGGTGAAATAGGTTGTGCCATATTAAAACTATACAGACCATCTTTGATGCGTTCTTTAGGATTTTCGGCACTCATAACAGCCATTAAACCTGGTGGTACTTTAACCTTTGCATTATAGGTAATACGAAGTTGAGGACTATCTTGAATAGGAATCCAAGTACGTGTCAATATTGCTTGACCTTGTGTAAATAAAAAAGGATTAGTCTTATCTGCTGTTTGTTGCGGACTTAACCATTGTAGTGCCTCTGTTTGTGATGTAGTTTCGTAAGTTATCGAAACTGTTCTAGTAGTTGGTTTTATATCTATACCTAAGGCTTGACCAAGTTGCTCATGATGTTCACCCAATTTAAATGAGGTTTTAACACCATCTGCTTTAGCTTCTTTTATACTTAAGAACTTACTGTCTAAAACAAGAGTTTCTGAGTTTTTATTATCAATAGTATAGGTTGCTGTACCTGAGATAACACTACGATCAAAGTCTACAGAAATCTCTAAATCTAAATGAGTAATTGCAGCCTCATTAGGTTTAGCAAAAGAATGAGGTTCATCTACATAAGCAATAGTATCTTCAGATAGCGCTTTAGAAGTTTGCTCTTCTTTACAATTGAAGAGGATTAAACAACCAATAATTAAAAGCGATTGGACTACTAATTTCATAATATAATATTTAGAAGCCCTAAAATACAAGAAGGTAATATGCGTTGCAAATAAAACGCCTGAGTTTTATAACAATTAAGGTTACTTTAAATTATCGACATGATATTTTACAAGCCCTTCAATAGGTCGACGCTCAAAATTACCAACGGTAAACCCAAATTCTTTAGCAACAGCTTTGATCTCTTCTTTTGAAAAGAAAGCAATAGAACCAGCAAAATGAACAGGAACCGTTTTAATTTCTTCTTTGTATTGTAAAATCATATTCTGAACAAAATCTCTAAATCCTTTTTTAATAAGTTCTACTATATAATCGCTGTCTTTATTTAAAAACATAAACTCTGCAAAACTTGCAAGATAGGCATTAGGATTTGTTAGTTTGTATAAATTATACTTTACAAAATCTGCATCTAAATTAAACTTATGGCCAAAAGCAGCTCTTATATCACCTGGCATATGATTAAAATAATAATCTCTTATGAGCATTTTACCATAATGATTACCACTGGCTTCGTCCATTAAAGTGTAGCCTAAAGAGACTACACGCTGATGAAGTTTTTCACCATCGTAATAACTACAGTTAGAACCTGTTCCCATGATACAAACTACAGCAGCTTCATCACTTGTATTAATCGTTGCTCTTACAGCAGCCATAGTATCCTCTTGTACTTCAACCTCAGCATTAGGGAAATATTCTTGAAGAATTCCCTTTAGGATAAGTCTTGGATTTTCTGTTCCACAGCCTGCACCATAGAAGAAAATATGTTTAGCACTATTAAAATATGTTTTTAGCTCTTTACTTTTTCGTATTATTTTTTTGAGTTTTTTCTCGGATAGAATAGCAGGATTTAGTCCTTTTGTTCTAATTTTTTCTTCTAACTGATTCCCTTGCATATCGATTGCCATCCAATCGCATTTTGTAGAACCACTATCGACTATAAGTATCATAAGCTAAAAAATAAAAATTCCGCAGTTAAAATTCTGAAACTACGGAATTGTTAGTGCATGTATTATCTATTATAAGTTATTTACGTACTGAGCTAGATCTACAAGTTTATTGGAATAAGCAAACTCATTATCGTACCAAGCTACGATTTTAAAGAATTTTGAGTTTAACTCAATTCCTGCTCCAGCATCAAAAATACTTGTTCTAGTGTCGCTCACAAAATCTTGTGATACTACTGCTTCATCTGTATATCCTAAAATACCTTTTAACTCACCATCAGCTGCAGTTTTAAATACTTTTTTAATCTCATCATAAGAGGTTTCTTTTTGTGTTCTTACAGTTAAATCTACTACAGATACATCTGCTGTAGGAACTCTAAAAGCCATTCCTGTAAGTTTACCATTTAAATGTGGAATTACTTTACCTACAGCCTTGGCAGCACCTGTTGTGGAAGGAATGATATTCATAATTGCTGATCGTCCTAGTCTATAATTTTTACGAGATGGTCCATCTACAGTTAATTGTGTAGCTGTTGATGCATGAATGGTCGTCATTAATGCTTCTTCAATACCAAAATTGTCGTCTAAAACTTTAGCTACTGGAGCTAAACAATTGGTTGTACAAGATGCGTTAGATACGATAGTTTGGCTTGCAGTTGCTTTTTTATGGTTAACTCCCATAACAAACATTGGAGCATCTTTACTTGGTGCAGAGATAACTACTTTTTTAGCACCAGCATCAATATGGTATTGTGCTGTATCTAGTGTGGTAAAAATACCTGTACACTCTGCAACAACATCAGTTCCAACTTCATCCCATTTTAGATTTTTAGGATCACGTTCAGCTGTAACTCTAATTGTTTTTCCGTCAACGACTAAATGACCATCTTTTACCTCGATAGTACCATCAAATCTTCCATGAACAGAATCGTATTCTAATAAATACGCTAAGTGTTCCACATCTAGTAAATCGTTAATAGCTACAACATCTACATCAGCACGTTTTACAGTAGCTCTAAATACAATTCTACCTATTCTACCAAATCCGTTAATTCCTAATTTTAAGTTCGACATATTAATTTTTATCTTAATTAAATTCTTAATTGTTATATGGACAGTATGTCCGAAATTCTAAGTAATTCTCTATTTATATCATGATGCCCTGTTTTAATGGCATCAATATCAGAAGCAGTAATTATGTTATTTTCTATTCCTACCATAATATCTCGCTTACCATCTAGCAAAAATTCTATAGCTTTTACTCCTAATCTACTAGCTAATACACGATCAAAACAACTTGGGCTTCCACCACGTTGTAAATGACCAATAACAGTCACTTTAGCTTCATATTCTGGTAGACGTTTCCCAACTTCTTCTGCAAGTTCAAAAACATTCTCACCAGTTTTATCACCTTCAGCTACAATAACAATACTAGATGTTTTGCCTGATCTTCTACTTCGTTTCAATGACTCCAAAAGCGTATCCAAACCAATGTTTTCTTCTGGAATAAGGATTTCTTCTGCTCCTGCTCCAACACCACTATTTAATGCAATAAATCCTGCATCTCTTCCCATGACTTCAATAAAGAAAAGTCTGTTATGTGAGCTGGCAGTATCTCTAATTTTATCTACTGCTTCAACCACAGTATTTAAAGCGGTATCATAGCCTATTGTAAATTGAGTTCCTCTAATGTCATTATCAATGGTTCCTGGAATACCAACCACAGGAATATCGTATTCCTGGCTAAAAATAAGTCCACCTGTAAACGTTCCATCACCACCAATAAGCACTAAAGCATCAACTTTAGCTTCTTTTAGATTGTCATAGGCTTTTTGTCGACCTTCTTTAGTTCTGAAATCTTTAGAACGAGCCGATTTTAATATTGTACCGCCTTTATTGATGATATTTTTTACACTTCGAGGCGACATTTCTTCATAATCATTTTCAATGATTCCTTGGTAACCTCTATAAAAACCTAGGCATTTAATATCGTAATAAGCACAAGCTCTAACTACTGCTCTTATGGCTGCATTCATTCCTGGAGCATCACCTCCAGATGTCATTACACCTATTTTTTTAATGTCTTTTGACATGTTTTTAATGTTTGAAAAGTAAAATTACTAAACAAAATAAAGAAACTTGAAGCGTTTGCAATTAATTTAACGTTAGGTATAAAATTCA
Organism: Microcosmobacter mediterraneus; assembly: GCF_031846265.1. Lineage (NCBI taxonomy): Bacteria > Pseudomonadati > Bacteroidota > Flavobacteriia > Flavobacteriales > Flavobacteriaceae > Microcosmobacter > Microcosmobacter mediterraneus. Next base: position 92,594 of record NZ_JAVRIA010000006.1, read on the forward strand.
AACGTTTTCGTTAATAACTATTCTGAAAACCTAGGCATATAGCTCATTAATTTTGAGATGTTGAGTCTTTTTTCTTAACATTTATGAAGTCAGGAAAATCACTTTCTTTAGTATTTTCTTTGGGTTTCTCTTTTTGTTTCTCCTTGGTTTTATTTTTACCAGAAAATATAATTTGAATAAGTTCTCTAAAAGTATCAAACTCTACATTGTAAGATAAACCTATACCTTGAGTATAACCAATCTCCTCACCAAAATTTCTGATGGTATTTTCTCTATTAAAGAACTGAGCTCGTAAAGTACCATCATCATTTAGCAACCAATCTATCTGAACATCACCAGCTATAACAGATTGTGTTGCACCACCAATAGGCACACCTACTTTACCATTAATAACAACCTTTTCTGAAATTTTGGTTTCTAAAGTTAAACCTACTCTATCGTCGGTTTGCACATCTGGACTATTTTGTCCTATTTCGTAGTTAACACCTAACTTTAATTGATCGTCTTGATCACCTAATATATTCCCAATAATTCCATTAAGACGTTCTGCAATAGTTCCTGATAAATTAAGATCATCTAAGCCTCTTGCAAAAGAACCTGTTGTTAAAAGATATAAAGCTTGATTGTCTCTATCCTCTTTAGATGTTAGTCTATAATTAAGCTCAGACTTTATCGTAGAGTTTACATTTGGAAAATTGAACGTGAAATCTGGTTCTGGCTGTTCTAATTCTCCTGTTAAATTAATTTGCAATTCAACTGGAATACTTCTATTTATAGGATTATCTAGCAATACTGAAGGGTTAGTATTAGTGGTATAGATAGCTTGTAGGTTAATAAGAGCATCAAAAGGTTCTCCTTCCCAATCAATGGTTCCTCCTGGTTTTACCTGAAACTCTTTTTGTACCAAAGCACCATATCTAAAGTTATAACTTCCTTGAAATACCGCAAAAGTTCCATACATATTGAACTTACCATTAGTATTAATATCGAACAGTAAGTTGCCTTCACCTTTTCCTTTTATAGTGCTTCCTGAATTTTTATCAATTACAATTTCTATCTCTGCATTTTGATTAACATTCAAATCAAAAAACAATTCTAAACCTTTTATTTCAGTTTCCCTGACAACTTCACCTTTATAACGTGCTACTTTTTCTTCTGGACTTAAAAAATGAATGTAAGAGTTATCACCAAAGGATTCAGAATCGTTTAAAGGAATATTAAAAACTGTCCCTTTTTCTGTTGCACCTTCAAACTCTATTTTTAACTGATCAGTTGGTCCAAAAATATCGGCTTTACCACTTACAAATCCGGTTCCGTAGTACAGTGCATCTTCAGTCTCATCTGTACTAAGAACCAACATTCGTTCAGTTGATAATTCTAAGCCAAGCTCCCAATCTGAAAGGTTGTTATGACTGATATTACCATTGAGTAAACCTCTAGAAAAGTATTCAGAATCTGTCATAACTACATTATCAAATACAAACTCTTGCTTTCTTAGGTTAACTTTAGAATCAAAATCAAAACTATAATCTACGTTTAAGTAAGGAATAGATAAACCTGCTCTGTCCAATAATAACTGTCCATTAATATCTGGTCTATTTAGATTACCAGTTATGTCTGCATTACCCGAAACTACACCTCGTATATTATTAATGACACCTTCACCTAAAGGATTTAGAGGATCTAGGAGAAACTCTTCAAAATCTACAGCTACATTAACAGATGGCCTCTTTGCATCAAAATTAATATCTCCTTGCGCATTTAAAGTTGTTAACCCATCATTTTCTAAAGTTATATCTACGAGGTAATTCGTTAGAGATTGCTGACCTGAAAGTTTGGCTTTTAAATTACCTAAGTTATACCTGTTAAGCTCCAAGTTTTCAATATTAATATCTGAGCTAGGCACATAATTGCCTTCGCGTTGTAAAAGCTTTATATTTCCATTAATGCTTCCTGCCAAGGCTAAACTATCTATTGGAGGAGTTATCTTTACAAGATCAATGTCATTAAAATCTAGATTTAGATTTTTATTTGTATTACCTATAATTTCGCCAGAAAGCGTCATATCTTCATCATAATGACTCATCACTAAATCATCTATGTAGAAGTCTTTTAAATCTTTATCAAACGTTACTTTATTAAGTTTATTTCTGTTTGAATTAATTTGCCAATCATACCCTTTAAATTGAATATCTGAGCGTTTAAAACCAACAACAAATTTATTGTCTTCGTTGATTGTGTAGAATAAATTTAGATCGAAAGTATCATCGTTAAATTTACCACCTTTAAATTCTGAATTAACAAACAAAGTATCTCTAACTGTTCTGTTTATAAAATTAAAATCTGAAATATTATAGTGCTTAGAACCAATAGAATCCATAGCAATATAAGTGTTGTAAACAGGATTACTATTATCAACATTCATAGTAATTTCTTCTGCAAAATAATCTCTAAAATTTACTTGTGGTGCATCAAAACTGAGCTTAAAACGCTTGGCGTCTGTTTCTATTCTTCCTTTTATGGTTGTATTCTCGCTTAACTTTAAATCTTTAAAAAACACAGTAACTATTTTACTGTAAATCTTAAAATCAAAATCTAAGTATTGATTATCTTCAAGATCATGCGGACTGTAATTTGTAAAAATACTGCCAATTGAGTTTTCTGTTAGTTTTTGGATATCATCAAACTTAAAATTACCTTTAATAAAACCACTAATAATATCTGGCGAATTAATAGTAACGATTCTGTCTTTATCTGTAAAATCTGATGTTACTGTAAAATCTTGAAAAAAATAATTTTCGTCTTGATTCTTATAGATTGTATTTTTTACATTAACTACTCCAATGGCATCTTCGATTGAAGATCCTTTCATAGACATATCTACTTTTCCTCTAAAAACAGAGACACTATCTCTTGTTACAAAATTTAAAGTTTTAAGGTTAGCCAAAGCAACTTCTGCCTTAAAGTCGTAAGTCTTTATATCGTTAGAAAAATCTACTAAACCATTAAAATTAAGTTTTAAATTATTGTCATCAGCAATTAAAATACCATCAAAGACTCTATCGCCTAGCTTACCTTCAACATTGATATTTCTGTATAAATAATTGTTATAAGCTAACTCAAATACTTCTCCTGTAATTTTAGTATCTAACGTTTCTAATGTAAATCCTTTTCCATCAACTTCTAAGTCAAAAGATGTTTTCCCAACTTTCTCATCATTTGCAATTGGTCCCAAATCAAATTCACGAAACAATAGTGTTCCCTTATAATCTGCATTATCTATATCATCGATTTTAGTCATCTGTAAATCTGAATCAATAAATCCTAATTCGGTATCGATATTAATATCAGCATCAATTGTAGAATCAGTTATATAAGAATCTCCAGTGATTTTGAAGCTGCCTAATTTTGCAAATATTGATGGTATAGATTCTCCTAAAATATTAGGTAATAAAGCTCTTAAATCATAGTAATTAGAGGATAAATTTCTAAATCTACCATCCATAGAAAAATTATTGGCTTCACTATTAAATAAGTTTATAAAGAGAATATCACCATATATTTTTGTTTGATTTCCAGAATTTAGTTGAAGTTTATCTGCTTTTAGATTATTAAGAGTCCCTGAAAGATGAACACTTAACTTGGCATTTTGATTAGCGCCAAATTCGTTGTAGAATACATTCAAATCATCTAATTGTACCGAAGAATCACTAAAATTAGCTGTAACATTAACCTTATCTGTAAAATCTTTTAAATCTTCGCGCTTGTAATCAAAAGAGATAGAACCATTAAGGTTTGATTTTTCAGTCTTAACATTTAAATTCTGAAAATTCATTTGACTTCTTGAATAAGTGAAATCTGTAATCATATTTTTAACTCGTAAACCACGACGATCTAAAAAAGATAATCTATTAATACGTGCACTAACGTCTGGTCCATTTATTAAAAAATTAGTAGCGTTGATATTGAGATCAGTAAATTCCAAAATTTCCATCTTCTCTTTATTCTCATCAGAAAGTCTAAACTCACTATCATAAATAGAGATATCACTTGTAGAAAGTAAAAAACCACTTGGCTCATCTGTAGGCTCATCTTCATCAAAACGAGCTACAAAAATATCGAGGTTAGTATCCTCAGCACCTTTGTAAGTTTTTATATTTAAAAGCAGTCCTTCAATATCTACATCACCAAAATTGAGCTTACCATCATATAATTTTTTAAAGCTTATTATAGAGGTATTTAACTCTTGTATAGCTATTAAGGTATCTTTTTTATAATCCTCAATGTAAATACCTTTAAGCTCAACATCGCCATTAAATTGTAAGCCAACTTTGCCAATGTTTATATTAGTTCCAAAATCCTCATTAAGTCTTTTAGTAGCATATTTACCTAATTTGGTTTGTACAGAAGGTATGGAAAGAACAAGAACCAGAATAACAAAGAGCAACAGAATGATGCCAATTATTTTCGATGTTATTTTTAGTACTTTTTTGATGCGCATTGATGTGTAAGAACTATCAAGTTAAAATCCTACTTTTGTATGTACGTAAAAACAATTACGACTAGACGTTTTTACTGCAATCAAAATTAACAATTATTGTGCCTAAATAACTCTAATGTCTTCAGAAAATATTTACATCCTCGGAATTGAATCTTCTTGTGATGATACTGCTGCAGCTGTGTTATGTAACGGAAAGCAGTTAAGTAATGTTGTGGCTAACCAAACCATACATACAGATTATGGTGGTGTAGTACCAGAATTAGCCTCTAGAGCACACCAGCAGAATATAGTACCAGTAGTGCATCAAGCCCTTGTAAAAGCTGGTATTGACAAATCGCAACTTAACGCAGTTTCTTTTACCAGAGGACCTGGTTTAATGGGCTCTTTGCTTGTAGGCACCTCCTTTGCTAAGTCTTTGGCTTATGGATTAGATATTCCACTTATTGATGTTAACCATATGCAAGCCCATATTTTAGCACATTTTATTGAAGAAAAAGACTATAAAAAACCTGAATTCCCATTTTTAGCTATGACCATTTCTGGAGGACATACGCAAATCGTAAAAGTGAACTCCTATTTTGACATGAACGTTATTGGTGAAACTATTGACGATGCTGTTGGTGAAGCTTTTGATAAAAGTGGTAAAATTCTAGGCTTAGGATATCCTGCTGGACCAGAAATAGACAAACGTGCTAAACTAGGCAATCCTAAGGCATTTAAATTTACTAAACCAAAAGTAGAGGGCTTAAATTTTAGTTTCTCTGGACTAAAAACTGCGATATTGTATTTTATTCAGCGCGAAACTAAAGCGAATCCTAATTTTGTAAAAGAAAATCTTAACGACATCTGTGCATCTATTCAGTACACCATTATTGGTATACTCATGGATAAGTTAAAGCTTGCGTCTAAAGATACTGGGATAAAACATATTGCTATTGGAGGTGGTGTTTCGGCAAATTCCGGAATACGCGAAGCTTTAAAATCTGGTGAGCAAAAATTTGGTTGGACCACTTACATTCCAAAGTTTGAATACACCACAGACAACGCTGCCATGATAGCTATTGTTGGTTATTTAAAATATTTAGAAAACGATTTTGCAATGCATGATGTTATGGCTTCTGCTAGACTTAAAATTTAATCTGAAATTAGTCCTTCAAAATTTTAAATATCTCTTTATATCCTTCAATTTCAATTTCAAGAAGGTAAATACCTGCTGACATATCTGTTGGCAAAAGAATTTTATCTGTTTGAAGTAAGGATTTTGATAAGACTTCTCTTCCACCTAAATCTAAAACTCTCAAATCTACTTTTGTTTGCAACTGCTTTAAATCTATCGTTAATAAATTTTTTACAGGATTGGGATAGATGGAAATCATATCTTCAAAATTGTTTTCAGTAATACTAAGATTAGGACAAGCTTCTATACTTAACTGTACTATAAATACGTCAGCTTCATTATTTGAGAGTGGTGCAGAATTACCAATATTGGTTAAATTGGTAATATCTGGCCCTGGATCAAAATCTACTGTACCTTCAAATATTCCAGACATCAATAACTTGCCAGAGTTTGTCGGTAATAATTCATAAGGTAATTGTGTAGCTGGCGCATTAATAACCTTTGCGCATTGGTAATTGCCGCCAGCATCTAGCATACTAATAAAAATATCAAAATCTACAAAATCTGTTGATTCTAATTCAAGCACCTCAGAACTTGGGTCAAAATCCGTGGTTCCTGAGAATCCACCAGCCGTAAAAACATTTCCTTGATTGTCTATTTTTAAAGATGGCGAGTTGGTGGAACCATTACCTCCTAATCGTCTTGCCCAAACTAATGATCCTGTATCTTCTGTTATTTTAGTTATAAATACATCTTGTGTACCTGTAGAAGTTAAGTTAGATATTGCAGAACTTGGATCAAAATCACCAGTTCCAGTAAAAGAACCAGATAAATAAACACTACCATTATTGTCTATCTGAAGATCATAAGGCACCTGAAAGTCATCACTACCAAGATTCCCAGCCCATAATAAATTACCTGAAGTATCTAATTTGCAAAGAAAAATATCAAGACTTCCTTGAGAAGTTAAGTTAGTAGTACCGCTTGCTGGATCAAAATCAGCAACACCCGAAAATTCTCCTGCAAAATAGATACCTCCATTATCATCTATTACTAAAAAGTCACTGTAGTCAAAACCCGTTCCTCCAAATTGCTTAACCCAAACAAATTCTAGGTTACTATCTAACTTTAACACATATATATCACGACTTCCAAAGACAGTTAAATTAGCAGTACCAACATTTGGATTAAAATCTACAGTTTCAGAAAATAAGCCTGTGGCGTAAATTGATCCATCATCATCAATGGATATAGCGTTAACTGTATCTAAATTAGAACCACCAATTTGATTAGCCTCTACAAAATTACCCTCAGAATCTAATTTAACAATAACAATATCATTAGTTCCGTTTGCAGTGAAGTTTTGCACATCTGGTCCAGGATCTAAATCTACAGTTCCATTGAGACTAAACCCTAAAATAACATTATCAAAACTATCAACCACTAAATGCTCTGGACTGAAACCATCAAAAGTTTTAGCCCAGATAAAATTGCCTAATTCATCTAATTTTGTAACATAAGAAAATCCTGTTAAATTAAATACACCTGAACCTGGATTAAAATCTGCAGTTCCTGCGCTACCAACATTAGCTAAAGTACCAAAGTGATAAATATTACCATGATTATCAATATACATATCTGCAAAATCAACGCCATCTTCTGAAGAGAATTGACCAGCCCAATCCAAGGATTGAGATTGAATTTTAGAATTAAAAAATAATAGAACTAAAAGTGAAAGTATAGACCTAAGCATAGATTTTGATATTTATTGTTTACTAAGCATCGATAAACCTTAAAATGGTCATCATAAAAAAACAGTTGTTGAAACTTCTGTTAATAACACATTAAAGTATTATGAAATAAGGTTTCAATTTTATGTTCATTTGTTTTACAAACTAACTTTTGTAATTACTTATGAAAATATATTACGCAGTTTTCCTTTTTTGCCTCCCTTTTTTTGCCCAATCTCAAAACAATTTAGAACGCGAATTAGATTCCATTAAAACTTCTGAGGAAGCCTCTAGCTTTATAAAAGACAATAAAAGTCATAAAGGAAAAATCATCACCTTTAATAAAGCTAAACACAATACTAGCTTAGCTGAAGAATTATTTAAACTAAGTAAAGGCGGGAAAAAAGTCTATAAAAACGACTTTTCTAATACGTATTATAAAGTTATTGAAAAAACAGCAACACCATATTTTAAACTGAGTATTATTTATTTAGATGGTACCAAAAAATCTATGGAAGAGATCAACAAAATAAGATCTACTGTTCTCTATAGATATAACGAAGGCTATAAATTTAAAGATCTAGCGAGACTATATTCTATGGATCAAAGTGCCAAAACTGGTGGTGATTTGGGTTGGTTGACTAATGGTGATCTAAATGCTGATTTTGAGGAAAAAATTAAAGCTACTGACGAACTTATTTTTACTGTAGACATGCCTGAACAAAATGGCTATTTTGTTGTGCTTAAAACTGAAAATCCAAGACTTATTGAAGAAATTAAAGTGCTTAGACTTACCGAAACGAAAAAGTAATGCAACTATTTTTTAATACTGATTTAGTCAAAGATTCAACAGATATTACTTTTTCTAAAGAAGAAAGCAGACACATTGCAAAGGCACTTAGAAAAAAAAATGGTGATATTTTATGTATTACTAATGGCAAAGGTTGGCTATTTGAAGCTGTTATTATAAGCAATGATATTAAACGCTGTATTGCTAAAATTAATAAGGCAGAATATCATAAACCAAAAGACTATTATTTACATCTCGCAGTGGCTCCAACTAAAATGAACGATCGTTATGAGTGGTTTTTAGAAAAAGCCACTGAAATTGGAATTCATGAAATAACACCTATACTGTGTGATAATTCTGAACGAAAAATCTTAAAAAAAGAGCGGTTTGAGAAAATTATTCAGTCTGCAATGAAACAGTCTTTGCAATATCATTTACCAAAACTAAATGATGCTATTTCTTTTAAAAAATTTTTAGACACTAATAAAGATGATCTACGTTTTATTGCACATTGTGAAGACTCTGAACGTAAATCTTTGAAATCTCAAATTAAGCCCAAACAGAAAATTACAGTTCTTATTGGTCCTGAAGGGGATTTTTCTACAACAGAAATTAAAACGGCTCTAGATTACAACTATAGTCCAGTAATATTAGGACACAATAGACTGCGTACAGAAACCGCAGCCATTGTGGTTAGCCACTGCGTTGCTCTAGCAAACCAATTATAAACTAAGTTTTGAGGCTCCAATAACATCTAATTTATTATTCCTAGTTATTAAAACTAAAGACATCTTATCAGAACTATCAATGAATTCAGGAATAAGCACAGATCCTTCACCTTGACTCTGGTTGATTTTAAACTGGTTTTCAACAATAACTATATTAGAATTTTTTAAGGTTCTTTTTCTATTTTCACCACGATTAACTTTTGTTGTCTTTTCATCTAAAACTAAAATTACACTCAATGTTGTATTATCAATACTCCCAGAAATATCATAATTAAAAGTTACTTGATTGTTATTTCTTTGGGTTGAATTTATAGTAATAATTTGCATAGATTCCTTGTCTAAATATTCATCAAGTTTTCTTTTCATTATTGCTGTATTAGATCCAACAAAATGTTCCTTACCATTAACGACTACTTGTGGTGTATAAATAGAACTGCTGTTAAATTTAGTGCCATAAGTACGTTGCTTATTACTGTATTCAACTTTACTAAATGGGTCTTTCCATCCAATATAATTCCAATAATCAACATGATAACTCAAGCCAATGACATGTTCATTTTCGCTGACTATATCTAACAATTGATCGGCAGGTGGACAACTTGAGCAACCTTGAGAGGTAAATAATTCCAGGACTACCACAGATTTATGTTGGGCTGTAAGCACTATAGGTATCATAAAAAGCGTTAAAAGCATGTTCCTCATTGCAATCTTTATTATTTTTGAATTATGATATTTAGTACGAAATCTAAACAGATGCTTACAAGACTGTTACTACTTAGTATAACTTTAACATCCTTTATAGTTAGTGCTCAAGACTTGGCTATTGTAAAATACAAAGGTGGAGGAGATTGGTATAGTAATCCAACGGCATTACCAAATTTAATTGTGTATTGTAATGAAAACATAAATACACAAATGAATCCAAAACCACAAACCGTTGAGGTTGGAAGTATTGATATTTTTCAGTTTCCGTTGTTACATATGACAGGTCATGGTAACGTATTTTTTAGTGAAGAAGATGCAGAAAATTTAAGAAACTATCTGCTTTCTGGAGGTTTTTTACATATAGATGATAACTATGGTATGCAACCTTATATTGAGAAAGAGCTTAAAAAGGTGTTTCCAAATAAAGAGCTATTAGAGCTCCCTGCAAATCATCCCATATTTAGTTCAGCATTTCCATTTTCTAATGGGTTGCCAAAAATCCACGAGCATGATGGTAAGCAGCCACAAGCTTTTGGTATTTTTGAAAACGACAGATTACTGTTGCTCTTTACCTACGAAAGCGATTTAGGTGATGGTTGGGAAGATCCTGAGGTACATAACGACCCAGAAGATGTTAGAGAAAAAGCCTTGAAAATGGGAGCTAATATTGTAAAGTATGCTTTTGAAAATTAATCTTTATGAAAAAATTTAGCTTAAAATTTAAGGTTACAGCTTCTCTGTTAACGTTCGCTTTTTTATTCCAAACTATGCAAGATATTAATGATCATACTTATAGTACTGGAATTTGCAATATTGAAGTTTATTCAGGATTCAATTGCTTTCCTAATGGTTTAGAAAAGCATAATTGCAGATATCATATTAATTTCTAATAATGATTCAACTCGACCATTATTCTTCAAAATTTAAGCCTCAAAAATTTCCAATAACTTTAGTGTGTGATAATGTTACCAATTCAGCTAATATTGGTAGTTTGTTTAGAATAGCTGATGCTTTTGGTATTGAAAAACTTATACTCTGTGGAGAACATATTCCTCTTGGAAGGAAAATGAAGAAAACATCTAGAGCAACTGAAAAATCTGTAAACTATGAGATTAAGAAAAATGCTTTGGATGTTATATCTGAATTAAAATCTAAAGATAATTTTAGTATTGCATTAGAGTTAACGGAAAATAGTCAAACTATACATAAACTTCAACTTAAGCTATCTAAACCCATTACCTTAGTTGTTGGTGATGAAAATTTTGGTATTTCTGAGCCTGTTTTAAAATTATGCGACCTAATAATTCATATAGAAATGTATGGACAAAATAGTAGTATGAATGTTGTCCAGGCAACAAATATTGCACTTTACGAAATCACCAAACAACTCATGTAGTTCTATTTTATATCTTTATACAATGAATTCAAAAATTATAGCCAGTGGTATTTTAAGAGCCTTAGGTATTTTAATTGCTATTGCACTTATCCTTTACTTTTTATTCAAAATACAAGCTGTAATTATTTATATTGCCATAGCTGCAGTTATATCATTAATTGGTAGACCAATAGTACTTTTTCTGAGACGCAAGCTAAAATTTAATAACACTATTGCAGTTGTAATTACCATGCTATTACTTGTTGGTATAATTGTAGGAGTAATTGGTTTATTTATTCCACTTATTGCTGAACAAGGGCAAAATCTATCTCTTTTAAATATTGAACAGCTTCAAGACAATGTTGAAAAGTTATATAGAGAAATAGCACTTTATTTTGAAGTTAATCAAATTGATATTGAACAAAAATTAAAAGACTCTAACTTACTTTCTAAATTAGATTATGGTGCTATACCCAATTTTTTAAATTCGGTAGTAAGTGGAATTGGTAGCTTTGGAGTTGGTTTGTTCTCCGTAATTTTTATTTCATTTTTCTTTTTAAAAGACAGTAGACTTTTTGAGAATGGTATGATTACTTTAGTCCCAAAAGGTAACGAAAGCAGATGGAGAGATTCCAGTAATAAAATTAAAGACTTATTATCCAGATACTTTGTTGGTTTAATATTTCAAATTCTAATTTTATTTGTTTTATACACCATTATTCTCCTCATTTTTGGTATTAAGAATGCTATCGTCATAGCTTTTTTATGCGCTTTATTAAACCTTATCCCTTATGTTGGTCCTCTAGTTAGTGCAATACTTATGCTTGTATTAACTATGTCTAGTAATCTTGGTGAAAGTTTTAATACAGTTATACTACCAAAAACCTCATATGTAATGATAGGTTTTGTAATTGCCCAGTTAATAGACAATTTCTTTAGCCAACCTATAATATTCTCTAAAAGTGTAAAATCACATCCTTTAGAAATCTTTTTAATTATTATTATTGCAGGAATTATATTTGGTATTGTAGGAATGGTTGTAGCAGTACCTTGTTATACTGCTATAAAAGTAATTTTGAAAGAGTTTCTTTCAGAAAATAAAATCGTTAAAAAATTAACGAAAGGACTCTAATAATAATTTGAATTCTGCACTATTACATAAAGAAGTTCAAAACTTTATTGATGATAATCTGAATTCAGATATCACTAAACTTCTTTTAAAAGGAACAAAATTTAAAAACGTCTCTACAAAAGCTGTTGTAACGCAAATTGAAGCAAAAAAACGATGTCAAAAAAAACTTCCTACTTGGTTTAATACAGCAAATATTTATTATCCTGATAAGCTTAACATAGAGCAAACTTCATCTGAAGCTACTGCAGAATATAAATCTAAAATTACTTCTGGACAATCAATTATTGATCTCACAGGAGGTTTTGGTGTAGATTCATACCATTTCAGTAAACGTTTTAAACAGGTTACTCATTGTGAAATTAATACTGAACTTTCGGCTATAGCAAAATATAATTTTGAAGTCTTAAATCGGCAAAACGTTACTTGTATTCCAAAAAATGGGTTAGACTATTTACAAGAGGAAAATAGGAAGTTCGATTATATGTATATTGATCCTTCTAGACGACATGATAAAAAAGGCAAAGTTTTCTTTCTCTCTGATTGCTTGCCAAATGTTCCTGAACACCTTGACACACTTTTTAAGTATACTGATAGCTTACTCATTAAAACATCACCTCTTTTAGACTTATCTATCGGTATCAAGGAACTTAGAACAGTCGCAGAAATACATATTGTTGCTGTAAATAATGAGGTTAAAGAATTACTTTGGGTACTTAAAAAAGAGGTGAAAACTGGAATTCTTATTAAAACAATTAATATAACATCTGGAGTACCTCAATTATTTAATTTTGAGTTTAAGGATGAAAAAAAGGCTCAAGCAGAATTTGCAGAACCTCAACTATTTTTATATGAGCCAAATGTATCTATATTAAAAGCTGGCGCATTTAAGGCTATTGGCTTAAAATATAACTTAGAAAAATTACACCCTCATACCCATTTATATACTAGTAATACACTTATTAATTTTCCAGGTAGACGTTTTAAAATTGATAAGGTGTTACCTTTCAACAAAAAGCGTCTTAAATATGAAAAAATGAGTATGGTTAACATAGCTACGCGTAATTTTCCTGAATCTGTTGCAGTTCTTAAAAAACGTTTTCACTTTAAAGATGGAGGCAAAATATATTTATTTTTCACTACAAATATTAAAGACGAAAGAATCGTTGTAGTTTGTTCTAAAGCTGAATAGGTATATCAGTATCTAACTGATTGTTCTCATCTATTGTGACATGATAGGTCATACATAAACCCATATCTAACTCTACTGCCTTAGAGCTATTGACATTAGAAATTACAATAGAAACTATACCAGAACTAAAAGATAACCAGCCAGATTCACCACCAACTGGTACTCCATAAGCATGGTTTATTAGCACACCATTTTCATCATAGATTTGCATATCTACAACAATATTACTATTGTTAGTAATCTTAGCTGTTGGATCCTCGTTATCACAAATTGGAGGAGGTATAGCTGTATCGCTATATAATATTGTATTAGTTTCAACTGGTTCCGTAGAACAGGAGATCAAAAAAAGAGTAGCTACAAAAAGTAGCTTTGGTAGGTTAAGTAAACGTTTCATTTTAATTTGGGTTTAAATGAAATAGGAAGCGAATATAGTCTAACCGTTTGTCTTAAACAAGAAAATATCCGATAAAGTGTTTATTTTTTTCGATAAAAAGATAACAAACTCTAAGGATGTAAAGCAAATTAAGGTTTTATGAATGTGTTAAAAGCAACCAAATAATATGATTAGTTTTCCAAAATAGATGCAATATTAGGCTTAAAATAATTTGGTCCTTTTAAAACCTTACCATCCTCTCTGTAGATAGGTTCACCATCCTCTCCTAACTTACTCATATTACTACGCTGAATCTCTTCAAAAACTTCTTCAATCTTATGCTGTAAACCATGCTCAATAATAGTTCCACACAAAATGTATAGCATATCACCCAAAGCATCTGCAACCTCAACTAAATCATTGTCATTGGCAGCTTCTAAATATTCTTCATTTTCCTCTCGCATAAGTTTATATCGAAGCATATTCTTATCCAGACCTAAGTCTGCTTTTGGAGTATCTTTATAACCTATCTTAAAAGCAGTATGAAATGCTTTAACAGCATTGATTTTATCTTGCATGAAATTAAATTTATGTTAGTAATTTAAGTTGTAAATTTGTGGCTTAAAAATAACGAAATATGTTCACTCAAGGACAGATAACTTTTGGAATTTTATTTGCTATTGTATTTATAGGAATAATGATTTATGCCTATCGAAAAGATTTAAATCTTCATAGAAAATATTACAAAGGCAGTTTATGGATTCTTCTTGCATTTGTTGGATTTATAGCTATGCTAGCTACAATTAAGTTTGTATTTATGTGAGCCTAAGACTTAACACGCTGCCAATATTGGGTGGCATAGAAAAAAGCAATATAACCTCTTACTTGCAATACATCAGGGTTCTTAGTTACTAATAATCGACACTTATATTCTTTTCCTTCCTGTGGATCAAAGATGGTTCCTTTTTTATAGTAATCACCATCTTTAGTCATATCCTTAATAATAACTAATCCAAGAATAGGCTTATTAAAATCTTCACCTTCACATTTTTTACAAAGGGCATTTTTATTTTTAGGGTTTAATATCTCAATAATTTTCCCAAAGACTTTACCCTCGTCTTCATAAATTTCCACAATAGATTTAGCTTCACCTGTTTTATCATCAATAGTTTTCCAATGGCCAAAAATAGATTGTCCTGAAAGAGATAAAGCACAAATAAGGAAGAAGTATGTACTTATAATCTTCATTATAACTTTATGTTTTTCTTTAAACGATTTAATGACGCATTTAGTTCGTAACCTAATAATAAAATATTAGCGTTAAGCCATAAATAAAACATTAAAATTAATAAAGCACCAATGGATCCATACAACTCATTATATTGCGAAAAGTTTTCGATATAAACACCAAACAAGTATGATGTTAAAATAATAAGCAAGGTTGTTAGTAAAGCACCAACGGAGAAAAACCTGGAATCTCTACCTTCCTTGGTGCCAAAATAGTATAACGTGGCTGTAGCCAAATAAGTCATTATAATAAAAAAGAGATATTTAGCCACTTTAAACCAAAAATCTCGTTTTGAGGAATCTGATTCTTGAACCTCTATTAAGTTATCAATAACGTAAAGCTCTACATAACCTAAAACCGCAACTGTGATAATTAATAATAAAGCTAAAATTAATGCTACACCAAGGGCATAGATGTATTGCCTTAAAAAATGTCTTGTTATTTGTTCGTGATACGAATTTTCGAAACCAGAAAACACAGCATTTACACCATTAGCCATTAAAAACATAGACAATAAAAATATCGATGATAGTAGTCCGCCTCGTCCTGTATTAATATTCTCGAAAATATTTTTGAAAAAGAAATCTGAAGTATTTGGTGGTAAAACTGATTCTAAAAACGATAAAAATTCAGTTCTAAATCCATCTATTGGTACATACGGAATAACAATAAGTATAAATAATAAAAAAGGAAACAATGCCATAAAAAAACTAAAAGCTATGGCTCCTGCTCTAGCTGTAAGTGCTCCTTTAACTATGCCTATAATGTATATTTCAAAAAGATCATAAATAGATAATCCTTCAAAACCAGGCAGTTTTATAGAACTCAAAAATTTAATCAGTAAATTAACTACTGGGATTTTTTCGAGTTTTGGTTTTAAAGAATCAGACATTTAAAAAGAATTAATCTACCGCTTTAAGGCTCAAATCCATATTATAAACCGAGTGTGTTAATGCACCAGAAGAAATATAATTAACACCACACAAAGCGTAGTTTCTAACTGTATTTTCATTAATACCTCCTGAACTCTCAGTAAGACACTGATTTCCTATAAGCTTTACAGCTTTACGAGTATCTTCGTAATTAAAGTTATCAA
Organism: Microcosmobacter mediterraneus; assembly: GCF_031846265.1. Classification (NCBI taxonomy): domain Bacteria; kingdom Pseudomonadati; phylum Bacteroidota; class Flavobacteriia; order Flavobacteriales; family Flavobacteriaceae; genus Microcosmobacter; species Microcosmobacter mediterraneus. Next base: position 108,618 of record NZ_JAVRIA010000006.1, read on the forward strand.
TTAAAATTCTATAGACACCTTCACTTTCTAAAATCTCTTCAATCTCCATTAAATTTCTTGCTTCAACAATAATTTTCAAATCACGATTTGTATCCTTGAGATATTGTTTTGTTAAATTAATAGCCTTAGTAATACCACCTGCAAAGTCTATATGATTATCCTTAAGCATTATCATATCATACAAAGCAAATCTATGATTTTCTCCACCACCAATTTTTACAGCCCATTTTTCTAATGCTCTAATTCCTGGTGTTGTTTTTCTGGTATCTAAAATTTTAGTACCTGTACCTTTGAGTAGATCTACAAATGTCTTTGTTTTAGTAGCAATTGCACTCATACGTTGCATAGCATTGAGCACTAAACGTTCTGCTTTTAGTATAGACTGCGAAGCACCAGTTACATAGAACACAATATCTCCGTATTTTACATGGCTTCCATCCTCTATAAGTGTTTCAATATCCATATTTGGGTCAACATAGCTAAAAACCAGTTTTGCAAATTCAACGCCTGCGATAACACCTTCATCCTTAACTAATAATTTAGCTTTACCTAGTGTAGAATCAGGAATACAAGCTAATGAGCTATGATCGCCATCGCCTACGTCTTCTCTAATAGCGTTTCTAATTATGCCACTAATTTCTATATTGAATTGTTCTTGAGATATCATCTAAAATTCATATTTAGTGTAAAAATAGGAAATTGATTTACGATAAACGATTTTAGATTTATGAATTCTGATCTATGAAAATTAAAAATCATAATCTGTAAATTGTAACTTTGAATATGCAAATTACACTACTCACCATAGGTAAAACTGATAATACACAGCTTAATAAGCTTATAGAAGACTATAAAAAGCGCTTGGTACATTATATTAAGTTTGAATTTGAAATTATCCCAGATATTAAGAATTCTAAAAATTTAAGTGAAGCGCTTCAAAAACAAAAAGAAGGTGAGCAAATCTTAGCAAAGGTCTCAAAATCTGATAGACTCATTTTACTTGATGAAAACGGGAAACAATTTGATTCCATAACGTTTTCAAACTATCTACAAAAACACATGAATTCTGGTTTAAAAAATCTAATCTTTGTTATTGGTGGTCCTTATGGATTTAGTGATGCCTTATACCAAAGATCAGATGGTAAACTATCATTATCTAAAATGACTTTCTCTCATCAGATGGTACGCTTATTCTTTATTGAGCAACTATATAGAGGCTTTACCATATTAAGAAATGAACCTTATCATCATCGTTAATATTATAATGGTACGTACAATACCATTAAAGATTGAATGATAAAAAAGATTATAAAAGGTACAACTAAATAGCCCATAATATCTCTGGCTTGTAACTTTACACCTGCTCCCATAATTGGTAATACTAGTAATAAAAAAAATGGCTGCATCATGTTACTTAAACTTTCACCATAGGCAACAGAAAGTGAAGCTCTAGAAATCATAGCAGTAACCTGATCATCTGGTAATCCTACTCCAAGTTCCTTAACAGCTTCAATAATACTTGGCCCAATCACAGCAAACTCTCCACCAGCAGAAGGTATAGCAAAATTTACGGCACCACCAGTTAGGTAAGCAAAAAACGGAAAGTTATCTATAGTTGCAACAGAGGCGAATATCTGAGCTAATTCTGTTCCTAAACCACTGTAAATCATTAAGCCCATAATACCTGCATAAAAAGGATATTGATATAAAACACCAGATACATTAGTACTGGCTCTTCTCATAGCAATACCATAACGCATTGGCGTTTTATGTAATAACATTCCAATCATTAGGAATATAAAAATCATAATGTTAAAGTTTAAATCGAATCCATTTTCATAAAAATGATAAATACTGTAGCTAAAACCCATCGCAACAATTATTAATTGTATAATAAAACTATTATTTAAACTATCAGAAACCGCTTTAACAGGTAACTTATAATTATAGGCTTCTTCTTTTATAGATATATCTTTAACAGAATAAAAATCACCTAATAAATCTTTTAGCTCTTTACCTTTATTATTTTTAGGAGCAATTAATAGTACTAACAATGGAGCTACAACTAAAATTAAAATAAGCATTGTTATATTTAATAACGATCCTAGAGTGAATGATGTAGGTATTACTTCTGATAAAATACCAGCTTCAATAAGATAATTTTGCTCTGTATTTAATAATAAAGGAATGGAACTCGATAAGCCGCAAACCCAGCTCCCACTGGAAAAATAAACACAAGCGATAAGAAACGGATAGTTAACTCCATTGACGCGTAAAGCTAATTCTCTAGCTAAAACGCAAGTAATTACAACCCAGCCAAAACTTACTAAACATAATAAAGCTCCTATAAATACAACAAACAAATACACTTGGTTTGGTGAACAAATATATTGTGTAAGCTTATCTATTACTTTTCTTATAGTTGGAGATAATGCTATACTAAATCCTGTAATTATGATTAGTACTATTTGCATTCCAAATGCTAATAAATCAAAAAAACCACTATACCAACCCTTAATTACTTCCATTGGAGAGTTGTTAAGCCAAACCATAGCTATTATGGCAGTTATTATAGTTAGTAGTAAAGCAAACACAAAAGCATTTGGCATATATTTTTGAAACAAATCTGTGAATTTCTCACCAAATTTAGATAGCATATAAAAGAGGCTTTGGTTGATAATAAGCAACAAGATACAGAAATATATTACTTCTTATTAAAAGTATGTTTTCTTAAAATGAAATGAATCTTTATTCATCTCGACTATACGTTTGTAAAACTAATAGACCATGAAAAACCTAGAACTTAAAGACATTATAATATTTGATGGCGAATGTAATTTGTGTAATGGTGTAGTTGGTTGGTTATTAAAATTTGCTCCACAAGATTCATTTAGTTTTATACCTTTTCAATCGCCCAATGGACAAAAATTATTAATTGAACATGGTTTCTCAACAACATCCTTAGATACTGTAATCTTAATTGATGAAGAAGGCATCAAAACACATTCTGATGGTTTTTTACGTATTATTTCTAAAATTCCTAAATGGCAACGCGTTGCAGCATTGTTAGCCTTTATCCCAAAAATACTTCGTGATTATATTTATATTACAGCATCTCGTAATCGTGTAAAATGGTTTGGACAATCTAAAAGCTGCACCATAAGACTACAATAAAATTTACAGCTTCTTTTTTTAATTTTATATTTGACAATAACTACCAAGTCAATGCAACTTGTTTTCGCAACCAATAATCTAAATAAACTTAAGGAAGTTCAATCACTTATTCCAAAACACATAAGACTACTTAGTCTAAACGATATTAGTTGTTTTGAAGATATTCCTGAAACTACTGGTACTATTGAAGGTAATGCCAAACAAAAAGCAGACTATATTAAAACCAATTATGGTTATGATTGTTTTGCTGACGATACAGGTTTAGAAGTTATAGCGTTAAATGGTGAACCAGGAGTAGACTCTGCGCATTATGCTGGAGTGCAGCGCAATGCAGAGGATAACATGAACAAACTTCTTAATGCATTACGAGACAAAAACAACCGAAACGCTCAATTTAAAACGGTTATTGCTCTACATCTTAATGGCAAATACCTAGAATTTACTGGGATTTGTAAAGGTGAAATCACTTTTGAAAAACATGGAAATAAAGGCTTTGGATATGACCCAATTTTTAAACCAAATGGTTATTCTCAAACATTTGCTGAAATAGATTTAGACTTAAAAAACAAAATCGGTCATCGTGGTAAGGCAGTACAACAGCTTTTTAATTTTTTGAATAGTCTATAAGGCCTTGCATTTCATTTGCATAATTTGAGATCAATTTTTATAAAAATAGTCATTTAATTAAAAAGTCTATCTTTGCCGCGAATTCCTCAGGGTGAGGATGTGTTACCAGAAGTATAGGTTTAAGTATGTCGATGCGCTTCTTATGTAACACAATCATAATGCATTTGAATACTTATACTTAGAATGAACACATTCCAATCACTTGGCTTGCAAGACAATTTATTACAAGCTATTACAGACTTAGGTTTTGAAACACCTAGTGAAGTCCAAGAAAAAGCCATCCCAGTTTTATTAGAATCTGAATCGGATCTTGTTGCTTTAGCACAAACAGGTACAGGGAAAACTGCAGCATTTGGATTTCCAATGCTTCAAAAAATTGATATTAATAGTCGTACAACACAAGGACTAATTTTATCACCTACTCGCGAACTATGTTTACAAATTACGAACGAGCTTAAACATTATGGTAAACACTGTAAAGGTTTAAATGTAGTTGCGATTTATGGTGGAGCTAGTATTACAGATCAAGCTAGTAAAATCAGAAAAGGAGCACAAATCATTGTGGCAACTCCAGGTCGTATGAAAGATATGATTGGTCGCAGATTAGTAGATATTTCTAAAATAGAATATGCTGTTTTAGACGAAGCAGATGAGATGTTAAATATGGGATTTTATGAAGACATCACCGAAATATTATCGCATACACCACAAGATAAAAGCACATGGTTATTTTCTGCAACAATGCCAAAGGAAGTTTCCATCATTGCTAAGAAATTTATGCACAATCCAACAGAAATTACAGTTGGACACAAAAATGTTGGTAGCGACCAAGTCTCTCATGAGTTCTATTTAGTCAATGCAAGAGATCGTTATTTAGCATTAAAGCGTTTATCAGATGCTAATCCAGATATTTTTTCTGTTATTTTCTGTAGAACTAAACGCGATACGCAAAAAGTAGCAGAAAAACTTATTGAAGATGGTTACAGTGCTGGTGCGTTACATGGAGATTTAAGTCAGAATCAGCGAGACTTAGTCATGAAATCATTCAGAAATAAGCAAATACAAATGCTTGTTGCCACAGATGTTGCTGCACGTGGTATTGATGTCGATGACATTACACATGTTATTAATTATCAGTTACCAGATGAAATAGAAACATACACACATAGATCTGGTCGTACTGGTCGTGCTGGTAAGACTGGAGTTTCTATGGTTATTGTTTCTAAAAGTGAACTCAGAAAAATTGGAAGTATAGAACGAAGAATAAAAAAGAAATTTGAACAAAAAGAAGTTCCAGATGGTATGGAAATTTGTCAAGTTCAATTGATGTCATTAGCTAATAAAGTTCATGATACAGAAATTAATCATGAAATTGACAACTACTTAAAAGATATCAATAACTTATTTGAAGATACCTCAAAAGATGAACTGATTAAAAAGTTCTTCTCTGTAGAATTTTCTAGGTTTTATAATTACTATCAAAAATCAAAAGATCTTAATGTTGAAGCTCAACATAGCAGTAGCAGAGATGGTGAACGAGATGGTAACTCAACACGTTATTTTATTAATGTTGGTCGTAAAGATGGTTACGATTGGATGAGCCTAAAAGACTTTTTAAAAGACGTCTTAGAATTAGGTAGAGATGATGTTTTTAAAGTAGATGTAAAAGATAGCTTCTCTTTCTTCAACACGGAAAAAGTTAACCAAGAGAAAGTCTTAGCCTTTTTCACCGACTTTAAATACAATGGTCGCTTTGTTAACGTAGAAGTATCTACAGATCGTGGTGGTGGACGACAGCGAAATCGTGGTAGACGACGAGATGATAGAAAACGAAATGATAGACGTGGTGGAGAAAGACGAGGCGATGAAAGACGATCAAGACGAAGTGATTCTGGAGAAAATAGATCGAGAAGACGATCTGATGACAATCGATCAAAATCAAGACGATCAGATTCTGGTTCTAATTCTGGAGGATCCTCTAGACCAAGACGCTCAAGAAGACGTTAACCAACTGTGATGTTAATTATAAGTCAAATTTATAGGTTTTAATAAAGGTTATACTATTTCTTTATTACCTTTACGTTATAGTATAGTTTAATGAAGCAATTATTTGCATTTTTTTGTTGTATTGCCATGTTTGGTAATGTCATTGCTCAAGATGATGAAAAGCCTACATACGTTCAAGGCATTATCGTAAGCTCATCAACTTCTGAAGTATTAGAGCGTGTAAATATTGTAAATTTAAATCAGGTAGTTGGTACATCTACAGACACAGATGGAAAGTTTGAAATTAAAGCGAAAGCAAACGATACTCTTCACCTCTCTTATTTAGGGTACAAATCAATAAAAGTTCGTGTTACGAACGATTGGTTAAAGTTTGGTGAAACTACTATAGAAATGACAGAGCTAGCTTTAGCTCTTGAAGAAGTGGTTGTAACACAATTAAAACTTACAGGATATTTAGAGGTTGATATGAAACAAGTGCCTATCATCTCTAACAATCGTTATAGTATATCTGGATTACCAAATAGTGGTTACGAAGCTGGTAAAAGTCCTAACGCTATTAACAAAGCACTTGGTGCTATCTTTAATCCCGCTGATTTTCTCTATAATATGTTTGGAAAAAAACCAAGAGAAATGAAGAAGCTTAGGCAAATGAAAAAGGATGATGAGATTAGAAACTTACTGGCTAGCCGTTTTGATAGAGAAATGTTAATGGTTCTGCTTCAAGTAGATCGTTTTGATTTAGATGAAATAGTAAATCAATGCAACTATTCCAAAGATTTTATACAGACTGCAAACGATCTACAAATCCTTGATGCTATTAGTGAATGTTACGAAGAATACAAAGTATTAAGTCGTAATAAAAAACGAAAGTCTTAGATTGGTTCTGAATATAAGGCTATTCTATTCCCTTCAGTATCTTTAAATAGTGCCATAAATCCAATTTCGGGAGAAATCTGTGTTTTATCTTGTAACACATAACCACCTGAAGTTTCCACTCTACTGAGTTCATCAGCAACATCGTTAGATCCAAAATAAACTAGTGCTCCATGCGTATCACTTGGAATATAGGCTTCATTTTTAACTAATGAACCCATTGCTCCTGGTTTTCCGATTGCAGATGGAAACCAACCCATTAAGGTACCTCCAAAATCTTCAACTTTAATATCAATTTTGAATACACTTTCATAAAATGCTTTGGCTCTATCCATGTTAGTAACAGGAATTTCAAACCAAGCCACCATATTCTGTTCCATAAAACTCTTATTTTTTTTCTGGACTTAAAAGTTACGAAATTATTGACTCTCGTAAAAACGAGCTGTTATCTTGTCGTAACTCTTAATGGTTTTTTTAATCCAATCTAGCCATTTTTCTTGCTTCAACTCTTCGGTGAGTTGCCATCTAATATCAGACGCTCTAAGTTGAGACGTAACATGTTGAAGAATTATTGCTGCAGACACAGAGATATTTAAACTCTCTGTAAAACCTGACATGGGGATTTTTATAAAACGATCAGCGCGTTCAATAACCTCATCACTCAGACCTTCGGTTTCTCTACCAAAAAAGAAACAAGACTTTTTAGAAATATCAAAATCTTGTAATAGACAATCTTCTTTATGAGGTGTTGTAGCTATAATTTGATAACCTTGAGCTTTAATGTTATCTAAACATTCTGAAATAGAATTGTAACGATAAACATCGACCCATTTCTGAGCTCCCATTGCAATTTCTCTATCTATACGCTTGCTGTTAATTTCCTCAACCACATGAATATCTTGCACGCCAAAAACATCACAACTTCTTATGACTGCACTTGTATTATGTAATTGGTACACATCTTCCGTAGCCACAGTAAAGTGTTTGGTACGTTTTGCAAGAACTTGTTCAAAACGTTCTTTGCGATGTTCTGTTAAATAGCCTTTTAGATACTCTAAGAGTTGAAGATCTGTCATAACTATTTATAGAGTTTCTTGTCTCTAATAGCATAAGCATCCTTAAGCACATCTATAAGAATTATATTGTCAATATCTTTGAGAGAGTTGTAACGCAAACTCTTTACCACCTTTCGTTTTTCTGTAATAAAATATTCCAAATGAACCGATAAATGTTGAGAAGCCCAAAAACCAACATCAACATAATCCTTGGATTGGTTTAAGTAACATATTGGTCGTTTACCAATATAGTAACAAGGAATTCTCCATTTGTATTTTAACTCTGCCTCAGGTAAAGTATGTTCTATAACCACCTGTAAATGCAAAAGTATAGAACGATAAGGTTCTTGTTGTTTAAGGATATAGTCTTCTGCTGGATTCAATGATTATCTATTTTCTTCAAATTTAATAAACTTTTAACTTGAAGAATTGAATAATATTTATTTACTTTGTATTTCAAAGTACTTTTCATTATGGGCAACGAAGATTATTTAAAAGACATAAGTGAAATAAAACATCTCATGAATAAGTCCTCTCGGTTTATTTCTCTCAGTGGGCTTTCAGGGATATTGGCAGGAATTTATGCCTTAATTGGTGCAGCAGTCGCCTATTATTTAGTAGATAACTCCGTTTTAGGTTATATTACTTTAGATGGAAAACTCTTTAGAATATGTTTTGCCATCCTTATTGTTATTGCTGCGTTAAGTGTTATTACAGGTGTAATTTTAACCACTAAAAAAGCGAAGAGAAATGGTGAGAAAATTTGGGATAGCTCCTCTAAACGCTTGCTTTTTAATTTTCTCATTCCCTTGGTAACTGGTGGTATTTATATACTCATCATTCTTAACCAAGAGCGTTACGGACAAACAGCAGCTTTAATGCTTATTTTCTATGGCTTGGCATTAATTAACGCTTCTAAATACAGTCTTGGTGATATTAAATATCTAGGATTTACAGAGATTATCTTAGGACTCATTTGTGCTTTTGTTCCTTCTTACGGATTTTGGTTTTGGGTTATAGGATTTGGCATAATGCATATTGTATATGGTGTTATTATGCATTTTAAATATGATAATTAAAAGCAGAAATGAAAAACATTAAATACATAACTATTTTACTAGTAATTCTAAATTTTAGTTGCTTACCTAATTCCATGGAATTTAATATTCATAACGACAGTGGATTTAATATTCACTCTTTGTCAATTCAACCACATTCGCAAAATCAAACCATAAGTATTGAACCTGATAAAAGTAAAAAAGTGACAATAGATTTGAATGATGTTAAACAAGATGGATGCTATTTAGTATCATATAAATTTAATGACTCTGATGATGAGGTTAAAAGATGCATAGGTTATTTTAGTAATGGTATACCTTCTGATGAAAAGATTGAGATATGGATTAAAAAAGACACCTTAATTTACAGATCTAATATTGTCAATGAATATTAAAGCTATAGCTTAATATTATGAGCATAATCACAAACATAAATAAAGCATTTGATCATCGTATACGATTAGGTATTATGTCTGTTTTAATTGTTAATGAGTATGCTGACTTTAATACACTAAAAGAGCTCTTAGATGTAACAGATGGTAATTTAGCAAGCCATACTAAAGCTTTAGAAAAAGTAAACTATATCCATGTAGAAAAACAATTTATAGGAAGAAAACCAAATACACGCTATAGTACAACAAAAGCTGGCAGAAGCGCCTTTAAAAAACATATTGAAGCTTTAGAAAACATTATAAAACAACAAAATTCTTAATGAAAAATTATATTAAAATCATCACTCTAAAACTTTTAGGAAGAGACCGTTGGAGACACCTCAACAACATAGAAATTGCTATGCTACTACTCTCTCATCCTCTCTATTGCTTACTGTGGTGGTTGAGAACTCAAAAAGAACACTTAAAAAAATTTATTAATTCACTTTGAATTTCAAAGTACTTTAAATCACTATTATGAAACGTGCAATTATTATTATCGCCTCTGTATTATTTGGACTTCTGTTTTACGATAAACAGATAGGACTCAATCTATTAATCTTTTCTATCATAACTCTTATAGTTTTGATAATCCACGACTCTAAAAAGTTTAAAGAACGTAATGTTCTCATTAGTGCAATAGTTTACATATGTACTGGAGTCATTGTTTTTATAAACCTATCTAACCTTTCAATCATTGCCAATTGTATTGCTTTTTTTACGTTGATTGGTGTTAATTCAAAAAGCAATACATCTATTTATATTAACTGGTTAAATGGAGTTTACTCAACTATTGCTGGAATATTTCATAGAAACGTAGATGTAAACGAAGCGCAACAGCAAATTACTTTAAAAAAAGATATTGACATCTTCCACTGGGTTAAACTTTTAGGAATACCCATTGCATTTATAATCTTATTTGTAATGCTCTACAAAAATGGTAATCCTATGTTTAATGATCTCATTAACAAAATCAACTTAGATTTTATTAATCTAGAATGGATTTTATTTTGTGTTTTAGGTTACTTTCTTTTCAGTAATATATCTAAACCTGTTTGCGTAGAACCTGCTACCTCATTAGACTTAAATACTGATAACATCTTAGTTAAATCTAAAAACTTTTCAGAAGAAACTCTAAAAAAAGAAACTCAGCTTGGTACCTTACTTATTGCACTTCTAAATCTATTAATTGTATTTTATATCGTTACAGATATACTGTATTTACTAACTAATGATCTTAATAGTGCCTCTGCACTTTCCAACCAAGTACATAGTGGTATCAATACACTTATAGCATCTATTATTATTGCCATCATAATAATTCTATACTTTTTTAGAGGAGATCTCAACTTCTATTTAAAAAATACAACTTTAAAAAATTTAACCTATTTATGGATTATTCTTAATATCGTTTTAATAGTTCTAATTGCTAATAAAAACCATACCTATATTACTTCCTTTGGTTTAACCTATAAACGCATAGGTGTTAATGTCTATATTTTTCTAACACTAATTGGGCTAATCACTACATTATTAAAGGTGATGAATATTAAATCGCTAGTGTATTTATTACGTGTTAATACACAGTTATCGTTTGCTATAGTTATCATACTCTCTACAATTAATTGGGATAATACTATAACCAATTACAATCTTTATAAAGCTGAAAGCTTTGATATTGATTACCTTATTAAACTCTCTGACAGAAATGCCATTACACTCTATAACGCCAAGGCTAATATTATTATATCTGAGGATAATAAAGGACGGATTGATCAGAAGTATTTAAACCATATTAAAAGTCTAAACAACAAAGATTGGCAAGAAGTACATTACGAATATTTTACAGTTACTGAAAAAACTAATGCTTATGAATCTTCCAAGTAACTTATCAAAATCGATGCTTTTAGCTGCCTCAATATTTTGGAGTGTTATTATAGCAGATGAATTTGATCCAGATATGATACCTTATATTTTTCTTTCGCTCATTCCAATTTTTATGGTAAGTGCTTTAGTCATAACGCTTACCATATGTTCAGTATTTTGGCTACGCGAAAAGGATAATACTAGCAAAATAAAAGTATTCTATACCTATTTTCCATACTATGCAATTGTAAGTTTTGGGTTCTGTTTCTATTTTATGGCATCGTCTAATTTCGATGTCTTTGTGGTAGCTTTTTTTTCGTCTGCATTTATAACAACAAGCCAATCTTGGGTTTGGTTTGCCAAAGAAAAACCTCATGAAAAGACTTAGAAAGCAATTTATAGAGTGGTTGTTTAAGCATTCACAAAATCTCTACACACAACTATTTAAAAGGCAACAATCTTGGAAAATCTCAAGAGCTGAACTTTTAAAATATCCAGAGCATACCTTTGGGAACCATTTAGGAGAATTTTTAAATACCCACAATTTTGAACTTATTGCAAAAGTTGAACGACACGATGCTTATCATACCTTAACAGGAATTGGCACACGAGTAGAAGACGAAATTGCATTACAATGTCTTTGTTATGGTAACGGCAAACGAAGTCTTTATCTATTTGGTGCTGTTATACTTGGTATTTTAATTCTGCCAGACTATTTAAAGTACTACAAAGATGCCTACAGAATTGGAAAAACTGCACATCCTTTCCATCATTTTGATTATAAAAAGCTGTTAGATGTAGACTTTAACATATTTCGTTCTTCAATTTTCAGTAGTACACAAATCCAACACTTAAGTCTATATCGTAACTAATATATCATTCATAAACTTTATGACATTAAAATCTATTTTCAAAAAAAGCACATTCCTGGTTTTACTCGTATTACTTAGTATTTATATTCCTAATTCTATTATTAAAAAGAAATCTAAAGATAAACTCTACAGTTCAATAGAAGGTATTCCATATAACGACGTTGGATTAGTTTTAGGCGCAAGCCGAATTACTCCTAGTGGAAATATTAATCTGTACTATAAATACAGAGTTGAAGCTGCAATAGAACTCTATAAAGCAGGTAAAATAGCATACATCTTAGTTAGTGGTGATAATGGTAGAAAAGATTACGACGAACCTTCAGATTTTAAAGACGATTTAATACGAGGTGGTATTCCTGAAGATAAGATTTTTCTTGATTATGCTGGTTTTAGAACTTTAGATTCTGTGATTAGAGCAAAAGCCATTTTTGGTCAGGATAGTATCACAGTTATTTCTCAAAAGTTTCATAACGAAAGAGCTATATACCTTGCCGAATATCATAACATGAAAGCCATAGGATATAATGCAAAATCGGTTGGTGCAAACTTTAGTAGAAAAACTCTTATAAGAGAACATTTTGCAAGAACAAAAGCATTTATGGATATTACCTTTAATACAAAGCCAAAATTTTTTGGTAAAACCATTGCTATAAAATGAGTTTAATAAAATTCAATAAAACATACGCTATCTATGCCATCTTGCTTTTTACCATTGAAGCATGGATTGCTGTAGTGTTTAAGTCAGGGTTTATAAGGCACACCTTTGGTGATTTCTTAGTGGTTATCTTACTCTATTGTGCTTTTAAAAGCATATTTAATCTAAAACCTAAATATATGGTTGCCATTGTAATCACCATAGCGTTTGGTATCGAGTTTTTACAATTAGCAAATTTATTAGCTTTTCTAAATTTAGAAGATAACTACTGGGCAAAACTCATTTTAGGAAGTACATTTCATATCAGCGATCTGATAGCTTACACTTTAGGTTGTATTACCATTTTAATTACAGAATATAAAAACACAAAATGAATACTATAAAAACCTTTATTAACAACAGATTTAAAATATTGTCAATTGTATTTGTATTAATGAGTACCAGTCTATTTTTACTCATGCTTAGAGTAAAACTAACACAGTCATTCTTTTACTTGTTCTTGGTTTGGAATTTATTCCTAGCCATAATTCCTTATGCTATTTCTATTATAATGGTACATAAAAACATCTCAAATAAATTACAATTGTTTTTAGGTTTTGGAGTTTGGTTAGCTTTTTTACCCAATGCACCATATATTATTACAGACCTTTGGCATCTTAGATTAGCAAGCTCAGATATATTTTGGTTAGATATAATAGTTGTATCGTCCTTTGCTGCAAACGGTTTATTGTTATTTTACCTTTCGTTACATGACATGCTACAACTATTGAATCAATACCTCCAAAAGGTGTTTTTCAAAGTATTACCTATAATATTAATTCTACTTTCTAGTTTCGGAATTTATTTAGGGCGATTTTTACGTTATAATTCTTGGGAGATCTTAAGTAATCCAAAAGTATTATTTACTGACACTTTACTTATTTTTATTAAGCCTTCTGAATACAGTGAAGCTTGGCTTTTTATCCTTATATTTTCCTTGTTTTTGTATATTGGTTATTGGGCTTTTAGATCTTTATTCAGTACTACTATAAATCAGTAACTTTGTGTTATGGCAGAAGCAAAGTATAATACAATAGGTAATAATTATAATATAACTCGAAGAGCTGATCCTTATTTAACTAAAACTTTATATCAATTACTAAACCCAAAACCTAAAAAATTGTATTTAGATATTGGTTGTGGGACAGGTAATTACACAAATGCTTTGTATACAAAAGGAGTCTCTTTTATTGGTGTAGATCCTTCTTCAAAAATGCTTAACGAAGCTAAAATTAAACATCCTAATATATACTTTAGAATTGGCACTTCAGAAGTTATTCCTTTAGATTCTAATTCTATTGATGGCTGTATAGCAACGCTTACACTTCATCATTGGAATAGTTTAAAACTGGGCTTCTCTGAGTTATTTAGAGTACTAAAACCAAATAGTAATTTGGTGGTCTTTACATCGACTCCTCAACAAATGGAAGGTTATTGGCTAAACCATTACTTTCCTAAAATGCTTAAAGACTCTATGAAGCAAATGCCAACTTTTGAAATAGTTAGAGAAGCATTAATCGATTCTGGACTTACTAATATTGAAATCAAAGACTATAGTATTAAACCAGATTTACAAGATTTGTTTTTATATTCTGGGAAACATAATCCTGAATTATATTTTAATGAATCTGTAAGACAAGGTATTTCTTCATTCTCATCTTTAGCAAATAAGAAAGAAGTTGAAGACGGTCTCTTAACTTTAAGACGCGATATAGACTCAGGAAAAATAGGACGTATTATAAACCATTATAAAAACGATAATGGTGATTACCTATTTATTAAAGCAAAAAAATAATTAGTCCTTAGCATTAACAAAGTCTTGAAGGTAACTAAAGCGTGGTGTTAATTTTCCATCTTTTGAGGTCATTTGTGCACGCTCTAAAACTCTGTCTTTATCATCATTAAAAAAAGCAGGAATCACATGTTCTAAAAATGCTTCTCCGAAACCTTCGCTAGCATCTTTAGGTAGCTCGCAAGGCAAATTATCTACTGCCATAACGGTTATTGCATGATCTGCATCGTAAGCAACTTCAGACTCGGATTTAGGATCATAACCATAAAAAGGATCAGCAATAGTAGAGGCTCTTAACGTAGAAGCCACAGGACCATCAACATCGCATGAAATATCTGCTACTAAATTAATATTGAAGTCAGGATGTTTTGCATCTTCTCTAGTGAATAAATAAGGTGCACCATTACCGTAAAAATGACCAGCTATAAAGTAATCTGTTTCTTTAGCATAAGGCATAAAGTTACTCTCATAGCCAGTTGGATCTTTATAAAACTCCCACTTATCACCTACTTTTCCATCAGATCGTTTTGCATATTCCATAACGTCAACCAAACAATATACAGGTTCGGTAAATTTAGAAGTTAAATATAACGCATCACTAACTTGCTTAATTTGTAAATGATCTAAAATTTCTTGAGCACCTTTAGCTACCTTTCCTGTTCCAGATAATAAGATTTTTATATTAGGAATAGTAATTTTATCCAATTCTGCTTTAACAGCATCTAGATCAGCAAGGGTTTCAACCTTAGGCAAATTGAATAATTCATCTCGTAAACCTAAAGCTCTAAAGCCATTATAGGCACCAACTAATCCTGCATAACGACCAAAACCAATTAAACGAGCACCATTGTCTTGTATAATGGTTTCATGGTCTATCATTTCAATATTTTTCTCTAACATAGCTTGCAAAAGTTTTCTATTGTAAGGCTGTTTTTTTATAGTATGCGAGAAATAGAAATATTTTTTATTAGGAATAAGGTGCTCAATCGGAACTTCCTTTACACCAATCATCACATCACAATCAGATACATCATCTGTAACTTTGAAACCTAAAGCCTTATATGCTGCATCAGGAAATACTCTAATATCAGAGGACTCCACTATAAATTCTGCCTGAGAGAATTGCGTTCTGGCTTCGACTAGTTTTTCAGGAGAAAACACAACACGTCGATCTGGTGGATTTTTTCGTTCTTTTATGATTGCAAACTTCATCTAAAGTATTGGTATAAATTTTGCACGAAAATAGTTGGATTTACAACCATTTGCAAAGTTTTTAATAACTTCGCAATCCATTTCTATTAAGATAGAAATTTTATTAAAAAAGGGGTCGACTGGTTTTGACAGCGAGACTCATTGTTTAGTAAGCACGTCGTGTAATGGCATTGAAACACGTAAAAGGCTAGACCAAATTTTAAACGGCGAGAATAACTACGCTTTAGCTGCATAATCTGAATTATAGTAAGATTAGCCTAGGCTCACAAGGTGAGCAAGCTTTATGTCTCCAGAAAGCCTTGGTTAATGGCGTTCTATTTTGAGGCATCGTAAATATTAACTAAGATAGTGTAGCGCTTTGATGCATTATCGAGATTAAGAAGCTACGTTTTAAGTAGGTTGTTTTTTATCAGCTTATAACCGACAATTAATAAAAAACTAAGCGTGTAGAAAGTTAAGTAATAGCTTGTTTGGACGAGGGTTCGAATCCCTCCGACTCCACGACACTCGCAATTTGATTGTGAGTTTAAACATATAAAATCTGGTAAGTTTACTTAACCAGGTTTTTTTGTTTTAAAGACACTTGACTTGAAAAGACAACAAATTGCATTTGCAACTTTGGTAGTAATAGGAAAAACGTAGTTAATCCCTCCGACTCCACAATTAAGCGAAGCAAGGCTTTAATCATTATTTTAGTTTTATTATATTTCGGTTATGCTAAAACTATATTGTATTGGTTTGTCTATACTATTGGTTGCAATTATAGCAAATGCAATTATTATAAAAACAAGCCTTTTATCATGGTACGATGTATTCTTAATGTTCAATGAGCTCGGTTCTGAGGCTTTAAGAAAGATAAAACTAATTGACTATCTGTGGTTACTCATTGGCTATCCTTTTATTTTGAGTTTTGGTTATGTTATTGGTCACAAATTTTACACTCTAATATTCACATAAATTATCCATGGAAAAAACAGTTACTGAAGCAATAAATTACCGTCGTTCTACTCGTGTGTATTTAGATACACCTTTAGATTCTAAAAAAGTAAAACAGTGTCTTTATAATGCTAGTCTCGCTCCTACAAGTAGTAACCTTCAACTTTGGGAATTTTATCATATTACCAATAACGATACATTAAGAGAATTAACTAAAGCTTGCTTTAATCAGAATGCTGCCAAAACAGCACAGCAACTAGTGGTTATTGTTACTCGTAAGGATTTATGGCGTAAACGTGCAAAATCTAACATTACCTTTCTTGAAAAAATTTACAGTAAAACAGATTTAGATTCGCGTTGGTTAAAGCGAAAAAAAATGGCAATGAACTACTATAGGAAAATCATACCAACAATCTATACGGATTTCTTGGGTATATTGGGCTGGTTTAAGTATTTAACGTTTCAAATTGTTGGATTGTTTAGACCTATTTATCGCCAAACTAGAGCAAGCGATATGCGCATTGTTGCTCATAAAAGTGCGGCTTTAGCTGCTGAAAACTTTATGCTAAGCATGTCTGCCATTGGTTATGATACTTGTCCAATGGAAGGTAGCGATACATTAAAGGTGAGACAAATATTAGGATTACCAAGAGGTGCTGAGATAAACATGGTTATTGGTTGTGGTATACGAAATGAAGAGAGAGGTATTTATGGCCCCCGTTTTAGAGTACCTTTTGAAGACGTTTACTTTGAAGTAAAATAACTACCATTCGTTAATTTTATTAGAATCTAACTTTACAAAAACAAACAGTAAAATAGTAAAGCCCCAAAGTCCTGATCCACCATAACTAAAAAATGGTAACGGAATACCAACGGTTGGAATTAAGCCCATAACCATACCTGTATTAATCATAAAATGAACAAAGAATATAGATGCCACAGCATAGCCATACACTCTACTAAACTGAGATTTTTGTGCTTCAGCTAAATACAAAATCCTTATAATGAGCATCACAAATAACAGAACGGTTATAGCACTACCTACAAAACCCCATTCTTCACCAACTGTACTAAATATATAATCGGTGTGCTGCTCTGGTACAAACTTACCTTTAGTACGTGTACCTTCTAAAAACCCTTTACCTGTTAAACCACCAGAACTGATTGCTTTTTCGGATTCATTAAGGTTGTATAGAATGGTTTTTTTCATGGCTTCTAGCTTAGCTGGATCCTTTTCTAAACGCAACCATAAACTAATTCTGTTTTGCTGATGCTCTTTTAAAACATGTTTATAAAATAACTGTACACTAAATGAAAAGCTAACACATAGAAGAAAAATTACTAACGATTGCAGTATGGTAATTCTCTTTTTCTTGGTAAAGAAAAAATTAAGAATAATAACAACTAAGGTAATTACTGCTGTAATTACAATTCCAAACTTTAATGCAGAAACTGCTAACGCAATTATAATCACACCAAGTATAAGGTAAATTTGCTGCAAACCTTCTCTATAGAACACAAAGAAAAAAGCTACATAAACTATAGTACTACCAGCATCATTTTGTAATAAAATTAAAACAGCTGGAATAAAAATAATGGCTACAGTTTTTAACTGATCTTTAATAGATCGTAAATCGGTTTGTAAATCACTTATATATTTAGCAACAGCCAAAGCAGTGGCAAATTTTGCAAACTCACTGGGTTGAATCGTAAAACCACCAATACCATACCATGATGTTGCGCCATTTACGTTTTTACCAAATACAAACAAACCAACCAAACTGAGCATTGAAACTAAATAAATAATACTGGAAAAACGTTCGTAAAACTTAGCTTCAATAGATAAGATCAATAAGATTAAAACAAATGTGAGCCCAATAAAAATAAGCTGTTTGCCATAAGGCTGACTCATATCAAAATAACTAACTACATCACCAGAATGTGATGCTGACAAAATATTTACCCAACCAAAACCTACAAGTAATAAGAATAAAATTATGGTTATCCAATCAAATTTAAAGCCTCTATGGTTTTCTCTTTGCATATTATTGATCTAGAGGCTCTTCTTGTGAATTCTTTATGATGGCTTGCTTTATTTGATCGTATTCTTCTTTTCTTAGCACTCTAGTTTCTCCATTAATTTTAAATGGCTTACCAGAATATGGCTTTTCATATTCATGTTCTAAAGTGTGATCGAGAATCCAACGTTCAAAATCAGTTCTGGTAACGTCTCCTTTTATGTATTTTTCAATCATAAGGCTAGCAATTCGTCCAGCAAATCGTCCGCCCCAATATCCATTCTCAACAAAAACTGCAATGGCTATTTTAGGGTTATCTTTTGGAGCAAAAGCCACAAAAATAGAATGATCTGTTAATTGTGTTTTAACGCTGTCTATTCTAACAAAATTTTCAGCAGTACCAGTTTTACCACAAATTTCAATACCAGAAACTTTTAGATGCTTTGCTGTTCCTTTATTATAAACATCGTACATACCTTGTACTACAGGTTCAAAATGTTGTTTATCTATTGTTGTGTAATTTCGTTTGGTATATTTACTAGGAATAGTGTCTCCTTCGATTGATTTAATAATATGTGGTGTGTAATAATATCCTCTGTTGGCTATAGCAGCTGTCATATTAGCGAGCTGAATTGGAGTGGCTTCTACTTCGCCTTGACCAATAGCATTGGATACTACATAAGTTGAAGCCCAACGTCCTTTTTCATAGGCTCTATCGTAATAAGCACCATCTGGTATTCTACCTTTCTGTCCAACTGATAAATCATTACCTAAATAATTTCCGAGTCCAAAACTTTTAGCATGGTTACTCCAAGTATTCATATTCTCAGATATATTGCTACCATCTTTTTCTAAAATTCGTCTGTAAACATTTACAAAATAGGCATTACATGATTCGTAAATACCCAAATTCATGTTGGCAGGACTTCTATGGTGATGACATCCTGTTAGCTTTCTACTTCCGTAATAATAACCCATTCTACAGGTAAATGTTTCGTTTGTATTTACAACACCTTCCTGTAAACCAATTAAAGCATTAATAACTTTAAAAGGAGAGCCTGGAGGATACATAGCTTGTAATCCTCTATCAAACAGAGGTTTGGCGATAGAATCCTTATAGAGTTTATTAAAATTCTTAGAACGTTCTCTACCAACTAAGATATTTGGATTATAACTTGGAGCAGAGACCATAGCTAGTATTTCACCACTACTTGGCTCAATAGCAATAATACCTCCACGTTTATTTTGCATGAGACGTTCTCCATACTCTTGTAGTTTTGCATCAATAGTAATTTTTATATCCTTACCTGGTTGCGGAAGTGTATCTAATCTACCTTCATCAAAAGGTCCAATATCTTTATTAAAACGGTCTTTTTGAATAAACTTAATGCCTTTTACACCACGTAATGTTTTTTCATAAGAGGTCTCTACACCTTGCTTTCCAATGAGATCACCCATTCTATAGTAAGGATCTCTATTAATTATAGATCTGTTTACCTCACCAATATCTCCAAGAACATTAGCTCCTATTGATGTTTGATAGGCTCTGAGAGAACGTTTCTGAATATAAAATCCATCATATTTGCGCATTTTTTCTTGTAAAACGGCATAGTCTTCTTTAGATAAATGTGATAAAAATACTGAAGGTAATCGCGGCGAATAACGATAAGCTTTGTTAAAAGTCTTTAAAAAATCATCTTTAGTAATTCTAAGAAGCTTACAAAATTCTAAAGTATCTAATGGCTCTACTTCTCTTGGAATAACCATAACGTCATAAGACGGTTGGTTCGCCACTAATAGTGTTCCATTTCTATCGTAAACATAACCACGTTTGGGATAAGTAAACACTTTTCTAATAGCATTATCTTCGTATATGTCATAGGATTGTGTGTTGTAAATTTGCAGGTAAAATAATCGTGCTATAAACACTAGGCCAACTAAAACAACCATTGAAAAGAGTAATAATTTTCTCATTTACTTTTGGGACTAAAAAGAAGAATTATCAATAAGCTTAAGATCATTGTAAACACTCCTGAAAACAACGTTTTCTGTAATATTAATAGTATCTGAGACATGTTAAAAATCTCCAAAGAAAAAAGTACTAAATGATGTGTAAATGTTAATATAGAAATATATCCGAATAAGCTTCCAAACTCCATATTTGAGAATTTAATCGTTTGATGCTCGTACAGTGTTCCGAAAGAAAATTTTAAAACAACTGGTCTTAAGTATGCAATACAAACACATGCAGCAGCATGCACACCTCCCGAATCTGAAAAAATATCTATAGTTAGTCCTAGTAAAAATGTAGAAATTAAAAATAACACTCTATTATTATTAACTGGATAAGACAGTATAAAAATGATGTATACAAAAGGATTAATATAACCCAGAAAATCTATACGATTAAACAATATCACTTGCATTAAAACAAGCACAACGAATCGTAAAACAATATTGAGTCTTAAACTATTCATCAATTAAATTTTCTAATTGTTGAATTTCTTTAGCATCTACATTTTCGACGATATACACAAAACCGAGGTTAGACATATCATTAAATAACTTGACTTGTACGATGTAACTATCACCACTGTCATCAATTTCAAAAGAATCTATGCTACCAATAGCAATTCCTTTAGGAAAAATAGAAGATCGTCCTCCTGTTACAATAGTATCACCAACATTGACTGGAGCATATTTTAAAACATCTTCCATTTGCACATACTCAGGTGATTTGGTATTCCAACGTAAAGACCCTATATGATTAGAGTTTTTTAACTTGGCGTTAATTCTACTTTTAGTATTTAAGATAGATAATACTGTTGCATAGTTTGAAGATGTATTATCAATAATACCAATAATACCTTTGGCATTAAATACACCAAAATCTTGATGAATAGAATCATTAGCACCTTTATTAATTAATAAATAATTATTAGGCTTAGAATAGCTATTTTTAAAAACCTCAGCGACTTTAATTTTATAATGTCCAGTTGATGCCATTGGTAATTCAGCAATGGAATCGATACTAGTATCTTGGTTAAAAATTAATGCTCTTAATCTTGAATTTTCTTCAACCAAAAGTTCATTTTCATGTTTCAAATTAAAAAACTGACTTAGTGAATTTGTACTCTTATAAATACCTCCTGAAATAAAATTTGCTGAATTTATAAACTTACTTCTATGGTAAGAATGAGACTGAATAGTTAAAGTCAACGAGATTCCAAATAACAACAAAAACATAAGAAAGGTTTTATGCCTTATTATGAAGTTTAGGATTTGTTGCATTTGAAATTATTACTTTATGAGTACGCTCTTATATTTCTGAAGGTTTTTTAGTACAATACCTGTACCTCTTACAACAGCTCTTAATGGATCTTCGGCTATATAGACTGGTAAATCTGTTTTTTGAGATAAGCGCTTGTCGAGTCCTCTTAACATAGATCCTCCACCTGCCAAGTAAATTCCTGTGTTATAAATATCTGCAGCTAGTTCTGGTGGAGTTTGAGATAAAGTTTCCATCACAGAATCCTCAATTCTTAAAATAGATTTATCTAAAGCTTTTGCAATCTCACGATAAGAGATCTGAACCTGTTTAGGCTTACCTGTGAGCAAATCTCTACCTTGAACACTCATTTCCTCTGGTGGTAATTCTAAATCTTCCGTAGCTGCACCAATTTGTATTTTAATTTTTTCTGCTGTACGATCTCCAACATATAAGTTATGTTGTGTTCTCATGTAGTAGATAATATCATTAGTAAATACATCTCCAGCAACTTTAACCGATTTATCACATACAATTCCACCTAAAGCAATCACAGCAATTTCTGTAGTTCCTCCACCAATATCTACAATCATATTACCTTTTGGTTGCATAATATCAATACCTATACCAATTGCTGCTGCCATTGGTTCGTGTATTAAGTAGACTTCTTTACCATTAACTCGCTCACATGATTCTTTAACTGCTCGCATTTCAACTTCGGTAATACCAGAAGGAATACAAACAACCATTCTAAGTGCAGGACTAAAAAGCTTTTTCTTGAGAGCAGGTATGTTTTTAATAAACATACTTATCATTTCTTCAGAAGCCGCAAAATCTGCAATTACACCATCTTTAAGTGGTCTAATTGTTTTAATATTTTCGTGCGTTTTTCCTTGCATCATATTGGCTTCTTTACCAACATGTGTGATTTTTCCTGTAATTCTGTCTCTGGCAACAATAGATGGACTATCAACCACAACTTTATCGTTATGGATTATAAGTGTATTTGCTGTTCCTAAATCAATGGCTATTTCTTCGGTTAAGAAGTCAAAAAATCCCATGGGCTAATTGTAAAAATTTTGGGTTGTATGTGTAATAATTTCGATAATCGTAAATGTAATAAATAATACGAAATAAATTTGATATCAGACCCCTTATTACACAATTTATTTCAACTGATTTATTAGTGTTTAAAATGACGAGTTCCTGTAAACACCATTGCCAAATTATTTTCGTTACAATAGTTAATGCTTAATTCATCTTTTATCGATCCTCCTGGTTGAATTACTGCAGTAATACCAGCATTATCAGCTATTTCTACACAATCAGGAAATGGAAAAAATGCATCACTTGCCATAACAGCACCATCTAAATCAAAATTGAAGGACTTTGCTTTGTGTATAGCTTGGTTTAAAGCATCTACTCTACTCGTTTGCCCTGTACCGCTTGCACATAACTGACCATTTTTAGCTAAAACAATGGTGTTAGATTTGGTATGCTTACAAATTTTAGATGCAAAAATGAGGTCTTTTAACTCTTGCGCTGTTGCACTAGAGCTGGTTACTGTTTTTAAATCTTCTAGAGTATCTGTTTTAGAATCTCTATCTTGAACTAATACGCCATTTAAGCAGGTTCTAACAATAGTGCTCGGTAACTCTACATCATTCTGAGTGAGGATAATTCTATTCTTTTTTCCTTTAAGAATTACCATAGCCTCATCTGTAAAACTTGGTGCAATTACTACTTCACAGAATAATTTATGAATGTCTTCCGCAGTAGGCTGATCTATTTCTGTATTAGCTATTAATATGCCACCAAACGCAGAAACAGGATCACCTGCTAATGCATCAACGTAAGCTTTATGTATGGTATCGCGTTGCGCAAAACCACAAGCATTATTGTGCTTTAGTATAGCAAATGTTGGTGCTTCACCTTTAAACTCATTCATTAAATTCACGGCAGCATCAACATCGAGCAAATTATTATAACTTAATTCCTTACCATGATGTTTAGAAAATATACTATCAAAATCCCCATAGAAAAAGCCTTTTTGATGTGGATTCTCTCCATAGCGTAACGTCTTACCTTGAGTTTCTGACAACTTAAAAGACGCTATAGAATGATCTGCATTAAAATAATTAAAAATAGCACTATCATAATGAGAAGACACATTAAATGACTTTGCTGCAAAATGTTTTCTATCAGCTTCAGAGGTTTCTCCTCCTTTAGACTTCAACAGCTCCAAAAATTCTGAATAATCCTCCACTGAAGAAACGCAAACAACATCGGCATAATTCTTAGCCGCAGCTCTAATTAATGAGATACCTCCAATATCAATCTTTTCAATAATATCTTGATTACTTGCTCCTGAGGCAACTGTTTTTTCAAAAGGATACAAATCTACAATCACTAAATCTATCTGAGGAATATCAAAATCAACTAATTCTGCAACATCACTATCGTTATTTTGTCGATTTAGTATACCACCAAATACTTTAGGATGTAGTGTTTTTACACGACCACCTAGTATTGAAGGATATGAAGTAACGTCTTCTACAGGAACAACGTCTATCCCTAAATCTTTAATAAATTTTTCTGTTCCACCTGTAGAATAGATCGTAACATTTTGATTGTTTAACTCTTTAACTATAGGCTCTAAACCGTCTTTACTAAAAACAGAAATTAAAGCTGATTTAATGGTTTTGGTAGTACTCATTGTATTGTGTTGTCGTGTTGAAAAATAAGATGCGCTAAAATACGTATATTGAGAGATATGTTATTGGTAAAAACTTTAGTTTATTTAAGTTTTTTGTAACAATTGATTGTTGAAAACATCCTATTTTTATAACATCATAAATTAAGTGGATTATGTTAGTGTATTTAAGAGTCTTTAAAGAAAGTTTTTCGTTTGCGATTAATGCACTTAAAAATAATAAACTACGTACGTTTTTATCACTATTAGGTGTTACTATTGGTATATTCTCAATTATTGGAGTATTAGCAGCTGTGGATTCTTTAGATAATCAAATTAAAGGTCAGCTAAGTAGTTTAGATAAAAATACCATGTATTTAGCAAAGTTTTCATTTGGTCCTACCAATGTACCACGTTGGAAACGCCAATCCTTTCCTGAAGTTAATTATAATGAATTCAAATACTTAAAATCTGTATTACCAGATGCTGAACAAATTGCATATCAGCTTTTTGTGAGGCGAGAGAGTATTCGTTACGAGTCTGAAACTATTGCAAACGTTAATACTGTTCCTGTTTCTAAAGAATTTGAAGATATTCAGAAATTAGAATTTTCTCGAGGTAGATTTTATAATGAAGTAGAATCTAACTCAGGTGCACCAGTTGTAGTAATTGGAGATGAGATTGCCAAACAATTATTTGGCGATCGAGAACCTATTGGAAAAAAAGTAAGGATATATGGTCAAAAATTTACCGTTATTGGTGTATTAACCAAACAAGGTTCTGGTGCATTTGGTGATAGTAATGACATATCTATGTTTTTGCCTGTTAATTATCTTAGAAACCGTTTTGGCGATAATAATAAGCGCATGAATCATGTGATGATTATTAAACCAAAATCTGGTGTAGATATGGATGCTTTTAAAGCAGAAATTGATCAGAAATTACGCTACTTCAGAGGGATTAAAGATGGTAAAATCAGTAGCTTTTTTGTTAATGTATTATCAGGTTTCACAGATTTTATAGATGGTATCATAAGTTTTATGAACATGATAGGTTGGATTATAAGTGGTTTTTCACTTCTGGTTGGTGGTTTTGGAATTGCTAATATTATGTTTGTGAGTGTTAAAGAACGTACCAATCTTATTGGAATTCAAAAATCTCTGGGTGCTAAAAACCGATTTATTTTATTTCAGTTTTTATTTGAAGCTGTTATCTTAGCTTTAGTAGGTGGTTTGGTTGGTTTAGGTTTAGTTTGGATTATTGCAAAAGTTATGAATGGTATTGTCGATGACTTTGAGTTTATCTTATCTTTTGGCAACATGTTTATTGGCTTTGCATTATCTACTCTAATAGGTTTATTATCTGGTGTTATACCAGCAATATCTGCATCTCGATTAGACCCAGTTGAAGCCATAAGAACAGGCATGTAGTTTTTATCTAAATCTTGTAACATAACTACATTTTATACGTCTTACGTTTATAACAAAGATTACAAAGCTATGTTAGTCTATCTAAGAGTTTTTAAAGAGAGTTTTTCATTTGCTCTTAATGCTCTAAAAAACAACAAATTACGAACATTCTTATCGCTCTTAGGAGTTACCATTGGTATATTTTCTATTATCGCTGTACTCGCTGCAGTAGATTCTTTAGATAGAAATATTAAAGATAACCTTGCAGGTTTAGATAAAAATACGGTTTACCTAACCAAATACTCTTTTGGTCCAACAGATGTACCACGTTGGCAACGCGATAATTTTCCACAGGTTGAATATGATGATTTTAAGTTTGTTAACCGAAGTATTCCAGAAATTCAGGCCTCTGCTTATGTAATTTTCTCAGGACTCGAAACCATCAAATACGAAGCAGAAACTATAGCAGGTGTTGAAGTTGTACCAATTTCTAATGAGATTTATGAAATCGAGGATTTTAAAGTAGAACAAGGACGATTTTATACAGAAGGCGAGTCGGAATCTGGTGCGCCAGTTATTGTCATTGGTTATTCTATCGCTGAAAATTTATTTGATAACTTAAACCCTATTGGAAAACAAGTTAGGGTTTATGGCAGAAAATTAACAGTAATTGGAGTGCTCAAAAAGTTTGGTGCTACCATTTTTGATTCACCTGATGAAAAAGCTTATGTACCTGCAAATTTTGTTCGACGTTTCAGAAATGGTGGAATCAGTGGCTTACCAGGAGCTATTATAATTAAACCTGAAAAAGGTGTTGACATGGCAGCTTTTGAACAAGTTTTAAAGCAGAAATACAGAAATTATAGAGGACTAAAAGCTGATGAACCAGATAACTTTTTTGTAAATAAATTGTCTAGTATGACTGATGTTATTGATGGCATCATCTCATTTATGAACACTATAGGCTGGATTATTAGTGGCTTTTCACTTCTGGTTGGAGGTTTTGGTATAGCCAATATTATGTTTGTGAGTGTTAAAGAACGTACTAATCTTATTGGAATACAAAAATCATTAGGTGCAAAAAATAGGTTTATTCTATTTCAGTTTCTATTCGAGGCTGTTGTTTTAGCAGTAGTTGGTGGTTTAGTTGGTTTAGGTTTGGTTTGGATAACAGCACTACTCGTATCTCAACTAACTGGAGACTTTGAGTTTATCTTATCGGCTTGGAATATGTTTATAGGATTTGCCTTATCTACACTTATTGGACTAATTTCTGGTGTAATTCCAGCAATTTCTGCATCAAAGTTGGATCCTGTAGAAGCCATTAGAACTGGAATGTAATAAGGAATATATTATATGTAATTTTATAATAATCCTGAAACTTTCTCACAAATAAACTCTAAAAAGCGTTCATCTGCCTTAGTAAAAGGATCTGGTGTTTTAGAATCTATGTCTATTTGTCCAATGTTTTCGCCATTCACAAAAATGGGTACTACAATTTCCGCCTTTACTGTAATACTACAAGCAATATAATTATCTTGAGCAGAGACATCTGGTACCACAAAATTTTCATTACTAACAGCTACTTGTCCACAAATACCTTTTCCAAAAGGAATAATAGTATGGTCTGTTGGTTCACCAACATAAGGCCCAAGTTTTAATTCTTCTTTATTGCCATTTTTAAAATAAAAGCCAACCCAATCATAATGATTTACGTGTTTCTCAAGTAATTCACAAATAGCATATAACTTACTATCTAAATCTAACTGAGAATTAATGATTACAGTTTCTATCTGTGGGTTTAGCTCTTCTAAGTTCATGTTCTAAATTTTGGTAAAAGTATTTAAAAAGCCGTAATTTCAGCATCTATTTGTCACTAAAATTAACTAAAACAAATTACAATAGTTGAAGGCTTTACTTATAAAATATAAGCTTGTTATACGATTTATCTTCACCTTTTTAGCTATTTATTTTGTCTTAACAATGGCTTATAAATTATACCTCGACTTTTCTGATGGTTCAATGTATTATCCTGATGCCATTACAAACTTAGTCGCAAGGCAAAGCCAATCCTTATTAACATCTTTTGATTATAGAGTAGAATTATTACCACATTCTACAGGAGCTTACTTAAAACTCATAGTTAATGAGAAGTATGTAGCAAAGATGGTAGAAGGATGTAATGCTATGAGCGTTATTATTTTATTTGTTTCCTTTATGATTGCTTTTGCAGGTAAATTTAAACCTACCCTTTTTTATACAATCTCTGGTAGTATCCTAATTTATGCTGTAAATCTTGCTCGTATCAGTTTTCTTTCTGCTGGTTTATATCATTATCCTTGGCGACGCGAAATTTTACATAATGCTATTTTTCCTTTAATTATCTATGGTATGGTATTTTTACTCTGGATGTTTTGGGTTAATCGGTTTTCAAATTTTAAAAACACATGAAAAGTCCTTTAAAACTTATAGCTCTTATGATATTGTTTGGACTTTTAATTCTTATTAGAATTTTTGAGAATGAACTTTTTTACGATCCGTATTTACAGTTTTTTAAAAGTGATTATCTTTCTATAGATTCTCCACGAAGAGAAATTTTTAAGCTAACCTTATTCACAACGTTAAGGTATGCTCTTAATATGATTATTTCTTTAGGAATATTATTTCTAATTTTTAAAGAAAAAAGCATAATTATGTTTTCATTTTACTGCTATAGTATTGCTTATATCCTATTACTTATTCCATTCCTTTATTTTGTGTTTAACCATCAGCAAGAAGACTATTACCTGTTTTTTAATGTAAGACGTTTTTTAATTCAGCCTATATTTTTAATACTTCTAATTCCTGCCTTCTACTACCAAAGATTAAAGCAATAACTGTTAAGCTCATACTAAAAAAATAATAGTTACAGGTTTTTTTATAATTTTGCCATAATGTTTAAGGTAATTCTTCATAAAAGTATTTCTGCTAGTATGGCACTTATTGTGTTATGCTCTACATTATCCTTTACTATTGAAAAACACTTTTGTGGTGATTTTTTAATTGATTCTGCTGTGTTTTCTGAGGTTAAACGTTGTGGTGATGAAAGTGAATTAGATTCTACTAAAACGATAGCAAAAAAACCATGCTGTAAAGATACTGTAGATGTTATTGAAGGTCAAGACGAATTACTTTATCCATCTTTTAATGACTTAGACTTACAAGATCAATTAGCATTAACAGTCTATACTTACAGTTATATCAATCTTTTTGAGAGTTTACCTCAACATACAATTCCGCATAAAAATTACAGACCTCCAAAACTCGTCTTTGATATACAATCTCTAGACGAAGTCTATTTAATTTGATAACATCGCTTTATTGCAAAGTGAAAAGGACAGCTATGTCCAAATTGTAAAATCAAATTAAATTTTAAAATCTTGAAAAATCTAATATTATTTTTATGGCTTCCATTAATAACATATTCTCAAAACTCTATTGAAGGTGTTATCACAGAGGTCAATTCAGACAACAAGAGCGTTCCTGTAGTATCTGCTAATATCTATTGGTTAAATACAACTGTTGGAACAGTTACCGACAAAGATGGTAGATTTTCCATTGCTTATAAACCATCTTATTCTAAGCTTATTATTAGTTATGTTGGCTATAAAACAGATACGCTAACAATAGATAATCCAAAATTTATTAAACACACATTAACACCTTCAGATGAACTAGATACTGTGATGATTGTTAATAGAAAAAAAGCTACCTCTAAGTCCTATCTTAAAGCAACCAATACATTTACGGTAAGTAGTGACGAGTTATTAAAAGCAGCTTGCTGTAACTTATCAGAAAGTTTTGAAACCAATCCATCTATAGATGTTAATTTTGCAGATGCGGTTTCTGGTACAAAACAAATTAAAATGCTTGGCTTAACGAGTCCTTATATTTTAATTTCAACCGAAAATATTCCGTCTATTCGTGGAGCTTCACAAGCCTATGGTTTAAGCTTTATTCCTGGAACTTGGGTTGAGAGTATACAAATAACTAAAGGTGCAGGAAGCGTGGTTAATGGTTATGAAAGTATGGCAGGACAAATTAATGCAGAACTTCAAAAACCAAGTAAAGACTACAAACTATTTGTAAATGCTTACGTTGCAAATAGTGAACGTTTAGAATTAAATACGCATTTTAACACTCAAGTATCTGATAAGTGGCATACTGGATTGTATTTACATGGCGATTTACTTAATGAAAAGCATGATCGCAATAACGATAATTTCTTAGATATGCCATTATTTAAGCAGATTAATGTAATGAACCGTTGGCAATATACTAATGCTGAAAAAGGAATAGTGAGCTTTATAAACGCTCGTTACTTGCTTGACGAAAAACAATCGGGTGAGGTTAATTTTAATCCAGATACAGATCAATTAACGACCAACGCTTGGGGAAGTGAAATTAATACAGAACGTTTTGAAATATCAGGTAAACTCGGTTATGTAAACCCTGAGTTACCATGGCAAAGTCTTGGTGTACAAGTTGCCTTTAGTAACCACCAGCAAGACTCCTATTTTGGATTACGTCGTTATGATATACAACAAAATAGTTTGTACTCTAACCTTATCTATAATAGCATTATTAGCGACTCTAGGCATAAAATTAAAACAGGTGTTAGTTTTACATATGACAGTTATGATGAGCTCGTAGAAAGCACAAATTTTGAACGTATTGAAAATTCGGTAGGTGCCTTTTTTGAGTATAATTATGATGATTTAGAACATCTAAACCTCACAGCAGGAGTTAGAGCAGATCAACATAATAGACTTGGGTTTTTTATCACTCCACGCTTGCATTTACGCTATACACCATGGGAGAAATCAGCCTTAAGAGCTTCAGTTGGTCGAGGTATTCGTAGTGCTAATATTTTTGCAGAAAACCAGAATCTATTTGCTACATCTCGTAATATCATTATAGAAAATGCTAACGGAAAAATATATGGTTTAGATCCAGAAATTTCGTGGAACTTTGGTGTTTCCTATTTACAAGGCTTTAATTTATTTAATAGAAAAGCAGATGTTACTTTAGATTTTTACAGAACCGATTTTCAAAATCAGGTTGTAATAGATTGGGAAAACCCTCAGGAAATCAGCTTTTATAATCTAAAAGGTGAAAGCTATGCCAATAGTTTTCAGATTGAATTTAATTATAATGTATTTGAAGGTGCCGATTTACGCATGGCTTATAAAAACTATGATGTAAAAACACAATACAATTCTGGTAAAAAAGTTAGACCTTTAACTCCAGAGCATCGTGTATTTGTAAACATTGAATATAAAACAAAGCCCAAAGAAAATGGTGCAAGATGGAAATTTGACACCACTTTTAACTGGTTAAGCGAACAACGCTATCCTGATACCTCAATGAGTCCTGCTCAATTTCTACAACCAGAGTTATCGCCAACCATTGGTACACTGAATGCACAAATAACTAAGGTGTTTTCTTCTAAATTTGAAGTATATTTAGGAGGTGAAAACATCAGTAATGTAAGACAACCTAATCCAATTATTGGTGCTAATGATCCTTTTGGCTCTAATTTTGATAGTACTTTTGTGTATGGCCCAATTTTTGGAAGTATGTATTACGCAGGATTGCGATTTAAGATAAAATAGAAATTGAAACATCATTATATCAAACGAAATGACAGATAAAAATCAAATACTATGAAACGTATAATTTTAATAGTTACTTTATTAGTAACAACAGTAACATTTGCACAAAACAAAAATGCTAAAGCCTCTCTAGAAGTTAATGGTGTATGCTTAATGTGTAAAGAACGTATAGAAAAAGCAGCCATAAGAACTAAAGGTGTAAAATCTGCGATTTGGAATTTAGACACACATGAGTTAAAACTCATTTATGATGAACGCAAAACCGATTTAACTAAAATCCAGAAAAAGATAATCGCTGTTGGTCATGACACTAAAGAGATGAAAGCCACAGACGAGGCTTATGCGTCTGTTCATGCTTGTTGTAAATACAGAGATGAAGACATCCAAAAAGATCATAAAATGGGCAAATCAAATTAGTAAAAAGAACAAAATCTAATCTCAATGTTATGAAGTATATAGTGCTTTTAACTATTGCTATTACTGTGTTGTCTTGTAGTAAAGATTCTGAGCAATTAGAGTATTTTCAGCATAGAGACATTGAGACTGTTTTTGAAAACGATCCCAATGGTATAAATATATATTTTACAGGTGGATCTTATGCAGATGCTGATTTTGAAAAAACTTCTGGACGATATAGAGCAGATGGTATTAGAATAATCAATCAAATATTCAACACCTCTCCATTCTCGGAATACGAATCCTATTTCAATGCTTATATTGTTTATGTAAATCCAGATATTGAAGCTGATCCTAGTGAGAGTTCGTCAGAAAATGTGGTACGAAGCTTAATGCCAAATTTTAATGACGATTATGATATGATTCTTCTATCTGTTAATCAATACTCAGTTCAAGGGTTAGCAGGAGGCAGAGTTGCTACGTTTGGGTTTAATGATAAAGATACTATGATCCATGAAGTTGGGCATTTAGCAGGTAGTCTTGGCGATGAATATTATACAGAAAATACCGATTTTAACACAGATTTTTCTGGTTGTGCAAATAACAATTACCCAAATTTAGACATTACAAATAATACTGAAATCATAAAATGGTCTCACTTCATTGGCTTAAACGGTTATGAATCTATTGGTATAGTTGAAGGAGGTTGTGGTGTAGAACAAGGCACTTGGAGACCAACTATAAATTGTGTAATGCGATACGGAAGCCAATACTGTGCGCCTTGTAGAGAAGCTATTGTAAAGCAAACACTAGCCGCTAGAGGGTTAGAATATAGTTTTGAAGAGTTCTTATTGAGTGATTAAATAATATATTTGAAACATCAACTTCCACATATAGAATTTAAATCAGGAGAGGATTCTAACTTTGGTTTTGAGATTGTTCCCATTGAAAAAATTATTACTAATAAGCATAAGTTTGATCACGATCCTGAACAACCTCATCAATTAAAATTTTATAACCTTATTTTTTTTACGGAAGGAACTGGTAGACATTTTGTAGATTTTGAGTGGTATACAGTAAATAAAAACAGCTTACTATATCTAACTAAAGAACAAGTCAATGCTTTTGAATTTAAATCTACTTTAAAAGGTTATTGTTTAGTATTTAGTGAACGTTTCTTCGTGAACAGTTTCGCTCATTTACCTAATGATTTTGTTTTTCGTTTATTTAATCCGCAATTGTTCTCTCCGTTAATACAAATTCCGGAAGATTCAGAATTTAAAACTTATTTTAAGCTTTTACAGCAAGAGTATAATCGCAAACAAATTTTTAACCATAAAGCGATTGTAGAATCACTATTTATTATTCTTTTGTCAAAAGCTGAACAACTAAAACAGCATCAAACTAAGCATATTAAAGAATCTTCACAATTGCGATTATTTCAAAGGTTTACTAGGAAGTTAGATGACCAATTTACTTTTCAACGAAGTGCTGAATATTACGCACAAGAATTGGCTGTAAGTTATAAACATTTAAATTATGTATGTAAAGCTTTAATAAATAAAACAGCTAAACAAGTAATTAATGATTTTATTATTCTACAAGCCAAACGTAACCTAATTAATTCAAATCTTAAAAGTTCGGAATTAGCTTATAAACTTGGATTTGAAGCCCCAACTAACTTCACAAAATATTTTAAAAAATACACAGGTTTAACCCCAAATTCGTTTAAAAAATCGATAAAAAAATAAAAAAGGTTCGTTTTTAACCATTTTTATTCCAGATTTCATCTTTCAGTATTTATACTGTTGCTTCATCTTTGCATCATCAATAATAAAAATAAAATATGCACACAATAAAGATAAATACCATAGAGCAGACATTAGATATGCTTCATAATGATGCTAAAAAAGATTTTATGCGAATGGGAAGAGGTCTTATGAAATCTGTTTTTCGTCCAATGCAACCTTCAGATTTTAAAGATGCTTATTTACCTATTTCAAAAGAGCAAGGTGAAGTTATGCGTCAATTAATTATAGATAATGATTGTAAGCATATTGTAGAATTTGGTACATCTTTTGGAATTTCTACCATCTATTTAGCAGATGCTGCAAGACAAACAGAAGGAGACGTAACTACCACAGAGTTAATTGAAAGTAAGGCTCAGAAAGCATTGCAAAACATTACTGAAGCTGGATTAAATAATTATGTCAACATATTAGTCGGTGATGCTATGTTAACTCTAAAAGACTATTCTAAACCAATCGATTTTCTGTTTCTCGATGGCTGGAAAGATTTATACTTACCATTGTTCAAAATGCTAGAACCTCGTTTTCATGCAGGAACACTCATTTATGCTGATAACATGGACATGAGTGGTACACAAGATTATGCGAATTATGTTTTAGGCAGATCAAGTTATACAACACAAACAGTTCATCATGGCAAGGCATTTCTAACAACATCCATTTAAATTATTCAGGAGTATTTCCCGTTTTTACAGTTTATACTCCATTTTGGATAGCTGTTAGTAAACAAGTTAACTATAATTTTATATCATAAATTTTACAAACCAATTAATTACAACTAAAATGAAAATAATGAAAACCATCGGAATACTAACTCTTATACTAGGCTTAGTAAGTTGTTCTAACGAGCAGACTGTCCTAGAAGTAACAACGTTCAAGCTAAACTCTAATTCAGATGTGGCAGCTTTTAATACACTTGATGCTGAAGTTGAATCAGCTTTTACAAGCAAACAAAAAGGCTTTATTAGCCGCCAAAGTACAATTGACAAAGACGGAAACTATACTGTTTTGGTGTATTGGAAAAGTCTTGAAGATGCAAAAGCTTCAATGGATAAATTTATGAATGACGAATCTGTCTCAGACTATGCTTCTATGATAAATGGGGCTTCCATGAAGATGTCACGTTATACTATTGATAGTAATTTTAACGCTGAAGAGAATGAATTTATTGAAGTTATGTCCTTCAACACCAAAAATGGAACAGATATAGAAAACTTCAATGTGACAAATAAAAAGGTGGAAACTGATTTCACATCAAAACAAAAAGGATTCTTACAACGCATAACAGGAGTTTCTGAAAGTGGAGAGCAAATTGTTGTTGTGTATTGGGATAATAAAGCCAACTCTGATGCTGTGATTCAATCGTTTATGGAAGCACCGATTGCTAAAGAGTTCATGGGAGAAATGGATCAATCATCAATAAAAATGGGTCGCGCCCAAACAATTTCAAGTTTAAACGGTAAAAATATAGTTATGACAAACAAAGACAAAGTAATTGCATTATTAAACAGTTTTAATACAGGTGATCAAACACCGATTTCTTACATCAATCCTGAAAAATACATTCAGCACAATCTAAGTGTCGCTGATGGCTTAGCTGGTTTTGGTGAAGTCATGCAACATGCGCCAGAAGGTGGTTTTAAAGCCAACGTGATAAGAGCATTTGAAGATGGTGATTATGTGTTTACACATACTGAATATGATTTCTTCGGACCAAAAGCTGGTTTTGATGTTTTTAGATTTGAAAACGGATTAATTGTTGAGCATTGGGACAATTTATTGGAAGTTCAGAAACCTAATCCAAGCGGTCGAACACAGTTTGATGGACCTACAAAAATTGCAGATTTAGAAAAAACAGAAGCCAATAAAAAAGTAGTGACAGATTTTATCACGAATGTACTTTTGAATCACGAAATGGATAAGTTAACAACCTATATCAATCCAACAAATTATAGTCAACACAATCCTGCAGTTGCTGATGGGTTAGATGGTTTTGGAGCAGCTATGAAATACTTTGCCGATAACGGATTGGTTATGGAATACACAAAACTTCACAAAGTTTTAGGAGAAGGAAATTTCGTCTTATCTATGAGTGAGGGGAACTTTGGAAAAGGAGAACACACTGCATTTTATGATTTATTTAGATTAGAAGAAGGGCAAATTGTTGAGCATTGGGATGTGATATCATCAATTCCTGACAAAGAAGAATGGAAGAATACTAATGGGAAATTTTAATTTTAAATAAAACTACTGAGTAAATTTTCATAGTAGAAATTTGTTTTATTGATTGTTAAAAGCACAAACGTTTAAGTTTGTGCTTTTTATTTAATAAAGCTGTCAAGAACACCAATCAAACTATCACAACTTATTACACCACGCTCTGAGGCCATTTTTTTATAGCTAAAAGCGCCACTCATACTTTGAAGAATATTTTTAAGGCGTTTTTCGTTAGATAAACCCAACTCGCCGCGTCGCATGGCATCGAAATCTGCATAATCGATAAGATAAGGTCCAAAATATTCTTTATGGATTATTTCTTGTCGTTCATAATCTTTTAAAATGGTTTTGTAACCAGAATAATGCGTTTCTATAGCAGTTTTAACATCAAAATCATTAATGAGCTTAAAATCACCAGAATTAATCATAGTTTGATACGTAATATCTTTAGGCGTAAAATTGGTAAGCACAGCCACTTTTCTAAATAATACTGGAAATATGCGTTGTTTATTTGGTGCATCAGTATTAAGTAATGGCATGATTTCATTTAAGCCTTGTAACTTCTCCTCTATGGCAATAACATTAGCTGCAAGATTTTGCTTATCAACTTCCAAATCTCGTTTTAAACTAGATAGATATTGCTGTCGTTGTTTAGTATCTTTACTATGGTCTGCACATTTATTCATACTAAAGGCAATACTAATACCTACAATAACGATTAAGATTTCGCCAAAGGCATAACGGAATTGTTTTTTCATAATGATTGGTTGATAGGTCTTAAAGCTAAGAAAAAATAACGAACAATGTGTCATCCTAAACTGTCACACTGAGCTTGTCGAAGTGTTGAGTCGGGATCTATTGTTTTTGGATTCCGCATCAAGTGCGGAATGACAAGTTTATTTTAAAACTTAGAAATCAAACTGATAAGTTAAACCAGCTAAGAACTGAATGCCTTGTACTGGGAAATTCTGCCAACGTGGTGCATCTTGGTTAAATAAATTATTTCCTTTTACAAAAGCCGAAAACTGATCGTTGATTCTATAGCCTAAATGCGCATTAGCATCAATAAAACTATCTAACGTAATTACTGTATCTATTGGCATTGTAAGCGAGCCTAGTTCTGAGTATAAATCCTTTCGTTCGCCAACATAAAATACACTTGCTCCTGCAAACCAATGTCTATCTATTTGCACATCGATAAAAGCAGATCCTTTGATATCTGGCAAGTTCCATGCTTCTGCTTGTGTATCTGTATTGTATCCAAAATACTCACCTTTTAATCCTAAAGTAAAATTTCTATTGACATCTACATTTAATTCTCCTGCTATAGAAAAAGTTTTTACATCATCATATACGACCTGAAAAGAGTTACCATATTGGTAATCTTCTGTAGCTCCTGTGAGCACACTATTAGCTCTAAATAGTGGTTTAGCTTCGTCAGCTATATAATGTCCACTTACTTTATAACTTACAGCATTAGATAACTTTCCTTTTATTCCTAAAGATGTATTATAACGTTGATCTGTTGGTGCTACAATCAATGTAGGAGATACAAATGGATTGGTCTGTACAAAATCGTGATAAGAATTCTGAATTAATCCACCCTCAATACCAGCAAAAGCTATTAATAAATCATTAACTAGCCTGTAAGATGCAGTGATATTAGGATAAATAAAGAATTTATTTTTACTCGCTTCTGTATCGTTTAAGTAAACCATATTAATTCCTAGGTTTACAGTTAAATCATCTTGTGTTAACTGATAGCTTGGTGCTAAACCAACATTGATATTTCCATAATTTAATTCAGTGTTTGAGTTGAAGGTTCTGTTAAAATTTCCTCCAATGTAATCGACATTAATTTCTGTGTTTATAGTTTCGCCTTGAATTGGAATATTAAGCACAGTATTGGCTATAAACCTATTTTCACCAGAATCATCACTATCATAAAAACGTCTAAATTTTACCTTACCAGATTTAATAATTCCATCTTGAAAATTTAATTTTCCTCCTGCATAAAAGCTACTATACACCTGTTCTGGATCTATCATACTTGCTGTGGTTTGATTAAATGAAACAGGTGGCAATCCATACCAATTAGCTACTTGCCTAGAAAAACCTAAATCTACTTTCCAAGAATAGTCTCTTAATTTTCTGGAGTAATTTGCATTAAGCTGTGTTAATGAAAAATTATCGTCTAATAATAAATTCTCAATGCCTCCTGCAGATGAATGATGACTAAAATAGCCTCCAACACGTTCGGTTCTATTTATGGCATGATTTAAATATACTTCGCCTAAGATTGTCGTGTAAGTACCTACACCTAAAGACGCGTAGTTGTCAAATAACTTTATAGGTTCCTCCTTCTCTACATCAGCTGCTTTACCTTTTGCTGGTGTAAAAGTAGATGCTACAGGAATAGAAAAAATATTATAACGTACAGGACGTTTTTTTAAGGTTGTATCCTGATTTACTGTTGGTACTTCTTTAACCTTAAACGCATCAGATATTGTTGGTGTGTAGGGTTTAATAACATTAACTACTTGTGTATCTATAGTATCTTTATCGCGTTCTTGTGCTAAGACAGATATACTTCCTAAAAAAAACACTATTATATATTTGATTTGATGCTGCATATTATTTTGTTATTGAATTGATAGATTCCGCATCGTAGTGCGGAATGACAAAAGGATATGTTTTATTCTTTTTGATATGATGATATTAATTGTCATCTGATTCTACAGATGAATTCGTTTTAGCTTCTTCAGCTTTAATAGTGTTGAGTTCTGTTTGTGCTTCTTCAACAACATCGTAAAACTCTGAAAAGTTGGAAATAACACTTTCCAAAATATATGTCGCTTGGAAGGCATCGTTTAGTGCATAATAATTCTTAGCCATAACCACTAAACCTTTAGCACTATAATATTTATAACTCGAATAATCTTGTGCTAATTTTTGTACCACAGCATTAGACGATTGAAACTGGCCCTCTTTATGCTTAAAGTAAGCACTGTAATACAAAGCTTCGGCAGCGACTATTCCAGTTGCTATCTTCTCCACTTTGGCATAGGCTTCTTTGGCTTTTGCTTCATTCCCAGTTTTTATTGCTGATCGTGCAATAATAATCTGTGCATCACTCTTTACCTTATTATCTAACTTGGTATTCTGTAAAACTTTTTCCGCATAGGTTTCTGCATTAGAATAATTCTCAAGTTGATAGTAGGCATTCATTAAATTAGATTGCGCATAAGTAATATTCTGAGGATAATCGGCTTCAGCTTCTAAACGTTCCAAGACAGGAATAGACTGAGACCATTTGGAGTTATTCAGATAAATTTCTGAAAGCTTTACCAGAGCTTGCTCAGTATACTCACCATTTGGTTTACTAACTACGTATTCGTAATGTGGCTCTGCATTTTCAAATAGTTCATTTTTGTAATACAATTGAGCGACATAAAAATGAGATTTTAACGCATGTAACCCATTAGGAAATTCATTGAGGTAATTGTTAAACTGACGAATAGCTTTATCTGTATTGCCATCCAAGTATTGTTTCTCTGCAGCTAAATAAGCAGTATTATCTAAGTCAGAATCAGTAACATCGATGTAATCTAAACCTTTAACCCAAGCCGCATACTCGTCTGTTCTACCCAAATCTATATAGATTAATCGTGCTGTACCTACAGCCTGAACAGCTTCTCCAGATCCTGGATATTGTGATGCAACACGCTTAAATTTGTCTAAAGCACGCTCATTGTCATTAGCATTATAATACACCAATCCTTGACGTAATAAAGCCTTGGATACAAACTCACTCGACTTATATTCCGCGTTAAGTTTATCGTACATCCGCATAGCTTCTGATACTGATCCAGATTTTATATAAGAATTTGCCAGTTCGTACATAGCATCATCACGTAATGAAGATCTTGGATAGCCTAAAATAAACGTGTTAAGCTCACTTTGCTTTTTAGGTACTTTACCAATATAGCCGAAACTCATAGCTTTTTGAAAATATGCATAATCCGATTCTATTTCGTTTATAGCAATAGCTTTATCATAAGCTGAAATAGCCAAACTATAATTACTGCTTACAAAATGTCCATCTCCTAAACGTAAATACGCATCATTTTTCCTAAGATCATCATCAGATATAGAGTTAATAAACGTTTGAAAGTGTTCTGTTGCACTCAGGTAATTCTTTAATTTAAAATAGGTATAAGCAATGTTGTAATCAATATTTTTAATCTCTGAGGTATTTGCCGATTGAGATTGCTGTTGAAATTGTTTAAAGCCGATTAAGGCATCATTATAATTTGTTAAATGATAATCCGTTTCTGCTTGCCAAAATGTTGCACGAGATGTGAATTCTGCATCTTGAGGTTCTTTTAATGAATTCTCAAACATAGCGTAAGCATCAGTATAATTGCTTTCATTATATAGTTCTATTCCTCTGTAAAACGCTACTTTTTGATATGCCTTTTTATTTTCAAAACTATTTCTACCCTTCAGAAGTTCTAAGGCCTCTTTATAGTTTTTGGACGTAATATAAGAATCAATTAATAAGGTTTCTATCTCTTCTTTGTAAGCTGTTTTGGGATACTTATCTAAATAGCCAGATAATACTTGAGGAACCGATTGATATGGATTACCAATTTCATAACTAATCTTGGCATAATTTAACCATGCATCTTCCTGAATTTTTTCATCAAAATCCATTTCTGAAGCATACCTAAACGCATTTAAAGCTTCTTGCTTTTTATCTAAATTGATATAGCTTTCTCCTAAGTGATAATAGGCATTTTGAGCCACAGCATTTCTACCATCAACAATTTTATTAAACTCTGAAATAGCATTTTCAAAATCATTCTGTTTGTAGTATGTATAGCCTAACTGGTAGTAATCTGTATTGTTCCAACGACCACGCTTGCCTTTGTATTCTTTAAGATATGGTAGGGCTTCAGTGTATTTTTCTAGATTAAAATAACTTTCACCTACAATTTTATTTAACTCAGACTTTTCATTCTCCTCTCCATTTGGTAACTGCTCTAATGCTAATTCTATGGCCTTTTCAAACTTACCAAGCTTAAAATTTAAATCCGCTTGATAATAAGCTAATTTTTCCTTGTACTTTTCCTCATCACTAACCTGATCGAAATACTCGTTAGCTTTATCATAATCATCGCCTTCATATGCCATATAGCCAATGTAATATTTTGCTTGTGAGCCAAATTCTTTTGTATCTACAACTCTATTTAAGTATTTCTGCGCTTGTCGTTCGCTTCCTGTAGCATAAGCTGAGTATCCATACTGAAAATAAAAACGATTTCTTTCGTTTTTAGATAAGCCAGAGTCGTCTACTTTATCATACCATTTTCTGGCATAAGAATATTTATTATTCTCATAATAATAGTCGCCAACATCTAAAAAAGCAGTATTTCGTTTTGTACTCGTAGGATAGGTTTCTACAAAACTCTCAATAAGATCATCTGCATTTTGCTGATTAAGCCTTACAGCACAATTAGCAATGTAATAGGAACAATCCGATTGTATAGCTTCGTCATTAGATTCTGACTTTATATCATCGAATAAAGATTGTGCTGCCTGAT
Source organism: Microcosmobacter mediterraneus (assembly GCF_031846265.1). Taxonomy (NCBI): domain Bacteria; kingdom Pseudomonadati; phylum Bacteroidota; class Flavobacteriia; order Flavobacteriales; family Flavobacteriaceae; genus Microcosmobacter; species Microcosmobacter mediterraneus. The sequence continues at coordinate 150,283 of NZ_JAVRIA010000006.1, forward strand.
ACTGCTGATTATTATAGAGAGTTAGCGCTTTTTGATACTCTAACAAATCACTTGTATATATGGTAGTTTGTTGAGCGTAAGCTAATAAACCAAAACAGAAACATAGACCTAAAAGCCTTTTCTTTAAGTTAGTCATTACTGTCGTTTTTTGTTGATATTTATGAAATCAAAAATAATTGAATCTAGTTCTATTAACGACAGAAATCATCGATAATTATACACTGACTTATTAAATATTAACATTTTTACTAAAATTGAAATTGAGTAAGAATTTGATATCACACAAATCATATTAATCGTTATTTCAATTTAACTTTAGAATACTAAACTTGAAATTTGACGTTTATTAAGTTACTTTTACACTACTAATTTCAATCAAATAAACATTGTATGTCTGAAACCATCCTAGAGCTAAAAAATGCTACAATTTACCAAGGTGGTAATATGGTCTTAAATGACGTTAATATAGAAATGCAAAAAGGTGATTTTGTTTACCTCATCGGAAAGACTGGAAGTGGCAAAAGTAGTTTTATGAAAACCTTATATGGTGATCTAGAATTAACAGAAGGTGAAGGTTCTATCGTTGATTTTGATTTGAGGACGCTTAAAGAAAATGATATTCCGTTTTTAAGACGAAAATTAGGTATAGTTTTTCAGGATTTTAAGCTGTTACCTGATAGAACTATTAATGGAAATCTTGAGTTTGTTCTTAAAGCAACTGGTTGGAAGAATAAAGATGATATTACTGCACGAATAGAAAACGTTTTAGATAAAGTTGCAATGAAAACCAAAGGGTTTAAGTTTCCGCATGAGTTGTCTGGTGGAGAGCAACAACGTATAGCAATTGCAAGAGCCTTACTTAATGAACCAGAGTTAATCTTAGCTGATGAACCAACTGGAAATCTAGATCCACAAACCAGTATTGAGGTTATGGAAGTTCTGAGAGATATTAATAGTAATGGCAATACCATTCTCATGGCCACACACGACTATGCCTTGCTTTTAAAATATCCTAGTAAAACTCTGAAATGTGATGAAAATAAAGTGTTTGAAGTGGTTCAGAAAAAGGTTTAAAAGCCAAGCCATTTAAAGAATTTTCCTAAAATTGTTTTGCGTTTTTCTGCTTCTTTTTGGTCTTCAAACTCAATAAAGAAAACACCGAAGTTTTCGTTGGTATTGTTGTATGTACCTATTTCAAATACAATTTGTTTAGATTGGTCCATAACGCCTTCTGCTATTATAGCTGAGGTTTCTATATTCTTAATTTTGTAGGCTCTACCATTATTTAGATCACTATACTCAGAGAAATCAACGATAACATCATCTCCTAATTTATCAAAGAGTGTAACTCTAAACTGTTTCGTATTATATCTACTTCTATAAAGGTCTAGTACTTTTGGCGCTTCAAAGTACTTGATATGACTCCATGTACTACCAACATCAGAAGTTACTTTATTTTGCCAATCTTTTAAACTATAAGTCGCTGTGTTGTGAAAACGAAAAGCTCCGCTTCGTTTTGTGAAATAGCTGTTGTTTTCAAAATGCCAATCCGTTTGCTTATTATTTAAATATGGACTGTTATGAATATATCCTGAGTAAATAAAATTATTTTTAAAGAGTAAAGATTTAGCATTTATTATTCTTAGAGAGTTATTACGTCCTATAATAACATTATTTTCAACTCTAATATCTTCAACAGGTGCATTTTTATGAAATCCTAAAGTTAGAGAAGGTGCATTGCCATTAATTTCTTTATTCTTAATATCTGTGTTATGATAAAATATATTGTTAGTAACGCTAATATCTTTAGCTATATTAATTCCCTCTCTATCGTCTGTTGCAATGATCAAATTATCGTATGAGAATCCTGCAGGCAATCCACTGTTAAACAGAATGTTATTATCTATATTAAAGTGTTTAACATATTCGTAATCTGCATGTTTATTTGCTGACCATACTTCAATTGCCTTATAGTAATTGTTAAAAATAATGTTGTTTTGTATTATCCTTGTTTTATCAGATTTATTTTGGGTGTAGATACCTTCACCTCTACCTTTTCCGTTGTTGGCTACTGAACCATTATTGTAAATAACACACTCTTCTATGATTGAAGCTTCAGCATGTTTCCAAGATCCAAACCCAAAACCTGTATTATTAAAAATTCTTAGATTAATGAACTCGCAATCTTTTCCTGTAATATGATTAAGCCCAGAGATAACCTTGTAACTTGATTCTAAAACACTTCTAGGTAAGTCACCTAAACAGGTAATCTCAAAATTCTTATAAATAACATTAGCGCCATAAATAGTAAGCACTGCTTCTTGTCTAGACTCTACATTACCATTCAATACTACCTTATCATTTCTAAAGGCAGATACAGTTATTTTTTTATCTGATATATTACTTTCTAAGGTACTTGTATATCGTCCGTTGTAAACACCTTGATGTATCCAAATGATATCGCCTCCTTTAATTACATCTTCTTTATGATTTAAAGCAGATTGAAGATCCCAAGGGTTTTCTATAGTACCATTTCCATTTAGAGTCCCTGGATTAGATAGATCATCTACAGGAAATACATGGTATTCATTTTGTGCTAACAAATTAACACTAAAACACAATAGAATAATATAATATATTGGTAATTTCATAGCCTTTATATTTCAATAAATATGCCAATACAGATTCTAAGTTTTTACAAGAGTTCTAAAATCTTCAGAGCATTAATTTTAGTATCGAATTGTTGTAATACAGTTGAACGTTTTAAAACGTCCTTTTTTGTAAATTCTTTACTATACAAGGCTTTAACTTTTAGGATTAAATCTTGTTTAGTATCAAAAACTTCACAAATATCTTTAAGACCAGTACCATCAGTAACTATTGTATTTGCTATAACATGTCTTCCTTGATATAGGGCATTAATTAATTTCAATTTTATACCTGTATTTTGGTAACTAAGGATAACATGTAGCTGAGCATCTCTAAAAACATCATCTAAATGATTTGAATCTTCAATTTTTACAAATGACATATTAGATACACTTAATAAAGAATTACTAATTTTTTTATTAGCAAAACTGCTCGCTAAAACCAAGTTGTACTTTGGCAATTGTTTAAAAACATCTATAAGATATTTTGCAGATTTAATATTATCAGACACTCTTAAATCACCATGAAAAAGTACATATTTCCCGTTTTCGGCATACGTTTTTATCTCAATATTTCTATGAAAAACAGGGCTGTAATGTGCATTATTTACCAATAATTTATAATAGTCTTGTTCATTTGGTGAAATGGTTAATACTGAATCAATCTGCTGAAGCAAAACTTCGTAACGCTTTAGCTTTTTACTTTCAAACCAAAAAAATAATTTCTTTAAAAGATTAGATTCACTTTTAAATAAACCTTGGTAATAGTGATGCTCTATATTATGCATTCTAACCAGTTTTAATTGGTCTTTAAATGAATGCTTTAATAGTACAGCAGTAGTATGCAAGCCTTCAAATAACATTGGTGCGTTTATACTTTTCAAATTCTGAGCTAATGTTTTAGAATTTCTACTACTAACAATAAATGGTGTTGATGAAAAAAAATGCTTTAGCGTCTTTGTTCTATCGTAATAATACACCTCTTCGCATAATGATTCTAAGACATCTGACTTTGCTCTTTTATCTTGATAACAGTGTAAGTATACTTTAACACCAAGTTCTGATAGTGCTTTAATCTTATAATATACATCAATAACACCTCCATAATTTGGTGGATAAGGCACATCAAAAGAAACAATTTGGATGGTCTTCTTAGTCATTCGGCTATTAAGAGAAAAAGTAAAGATAAATACTTAAATTAAATAGATATCTTTGAGAGCACTAAAACTATAATTTAGTTTAAAAGTTTATTGTCTAAGGTATTCAAATTTTAGTTTAAATGACACCATATTTTTCGGTTATAATCCCTCTCTATAATAAAGAGAACTATATATCTGAAACTTTAAACAGTGTTCTATCACAAACATTCTCCAACTTTGAAATTATTATTATAAATGATGGATCTACAGATCTTAGCGCATCTATAGTTAGTGATTTTAATGACTCAAGGATCTTATTATATACCATAGAAAACTCTGGTGTCTCTATGGCCCGAAATTATGGAGTTACAAAAGCTAACTCAAATCTTATTGCTTTTTTAGATGCTGATGATTTATGGTTACCACACCATCTTGAAGATCTAAAGTTACTCTACGAAGAATTTCCAAAGTGTGGATTATATGCTAAAGCCTATGTTAGTAGACAAAATGAGAATGATATTAAAAGTCATTATAATGGTATTACTAATAACACGCATTGGAAAGGTGTTTTAACGGATTATTTTAACTCATCTATGCATAATAGTATTGCGCATACTTCTTCAGTTGTTATTCCAAAGTACATTTTTTTAAAAGCTAATGGTTTTAACGAGTACTATACTTCTGGAGAAGATATAGATTTGTGGATTAGATTAGCATTAAAGCATCCTGTAGCTTTTAATAATACTATAAGTAGTATTTACACTATTAATAATGATGATAGTATTACATCTTCTAAACTTACTGAGCGGTCATTTATGGATTTGGATGCATATTTAGTTGAAGAGAAGAGCAATGAATCTTTAAAACGCTATTTAGATTTAAACCGTTTGTCTTTAGCTTTTCAGTCTAAAATTGAAGGGAATATAGAAGCATCAAAACAGTATCTTAACGCTATGAGTAAAAGTAATATTAGTCTATTTCAAAGGGTACTGCTAAAACTCCCAAACTCGCTATTGAAAGTGATCTTAAATTCAAGAAATTATTTAAGAAAACACCATATAGATTTACGATTGTTTAGATGACAAAAACGCATCATAATCTCTAATATATTCGTTTTCATCGTACTCTGAAGAAGCTAAAACAAAACAAACTGCTCCTGAAGAAATATTTTGAATTTCGCGCCAAATACCTGTGCCAATATATAATCCTTCATTGGGTTTATTTAGGAGTATTGATTGTCGTTCTTTACCATCATCTAGCACAACCTCAAAACTACCACTCAAAGCTATAATGATAGATTCTTGTATTTTATGAGCATGTCCTCCTCTATAAGTATCTGTAGGTATATCATAGAGATAATAAACGCGCTTAATCTCAAAGGGTAAATCTTGTTTTTCTAAAACAGCAAGACTTCCTCTTACATCGTGCACTTTTGGTATTTGTAGTAACTTAATCAAAATATACGTTATCTATATCTCTAGATTTCTCAAGAGCTTTGTATTTAGAAATACCTCTACAACCTACTCTAAATTTATGTGGTATTTCTGTTAAGGAAATATGCTTATTTCTTAATACATTAAATATGTACTTAACGAGCCAAAAATAACTTAAATTTCCATGAAAACGATAGGTTCTTGCTGAACTTGCATAAAAAGCATTGTCACTACCCATTTTTCGGCCAGAACTTTCTTCGGGATGCATAACAATGGTTTTAGGAACATGATACATCCTTAAACCTTTATCAAAGGCGTTTCTTAAAAACACATATTCTGTAGATCCTTTAAAGGTAGAACCAACTCCAAAATGATGATTAAAGTAAATACTCTTTTTGCTAAATATGTCTCTTTTAAAAGTAATAACCCAAGTAAATATAGTTGTTAGCGAAGATTTTGAATGCCATCCTTCCTGTGGATATGGTGCTTGTGATTTATTAAATTCATTTTTAGCCTCAAAGGAAATAAAATCAGCCTCAGGATGCTCTTGGTATGCTGATAAAATAGTTGCTTTGAGATTAGGCTCGTAAACAATATCATCGTCTGCCATTAAACAAATATCTGCAGTAGAATTTTTAATGGCTAAATTTCTACTTGCTGGAGACCCTTTTGCAAATGAATTAATAACTTTTATGTTAGGATTGCTAGACTCTAAAAGCGCATTAGAAGAGGTCTGATTTATAATAATGATATTAAAATCCTCCAAAGAATTATGAACAAATAAACGATCCAAAAAATTTAAATTGGTTTTATTAGTTGTGGAAATTAAAATCTCTAGTATTAATGACATTACTTCTCTACAAATGCTCTAGTTAATTGGCTTTTTTTACATTTGCGTAAATGTAAGAATTTAATACATGTCTCAACAGCCTTTAGTTTCTGTTATATGTCTCTGCTACAATCATAGTAATTATGTTATTGAAGCTTTAAACTCAGTAACTTCTCAAGATTACAAAGCTATAGAGGTCATTATAGTTGATGATTTTAGTACAGATAAATCTGCTATATTAATCGTTGATTGGGTTAAAAACAATAACGCAACCTATATCAAAAATGAAAAAAATTTAGGAAATACAACCTCATTTAACAAAGCACTAAAACTCGCTAAAGGAGATTATGTTATTGACTTTGCTACAGATGATGTATTACTACCTAATTCTATTTCTGAAAGAGTTAAATTATTTTATAACTCAGACTATGATAATTTAGGTGTCGTATTCTCTAATGTGGCTTATATAGATGACACTAATAAATTACTTAACTATCAATATGCTATAGATAACCACGGAAAAGCTAAGCATACTCCAAAAACAGGTTTTATTTACAAAGAACTTGTTGCAGAATATCTTATTTCAGCATCGTCAATGCTTATTAAAAAAAGTGTTTTAGATCAACTTCATGGTTATGATGAAAGCTTAAGTTATGAAGATTTAGATTTTTGGTTTAGATCTTCTAGATATTTCGCTTATGACTATGTAGACCAAGTTTTAATTAAAAAAAGAATTACAAAAAATTCTCTTGGTAAGCAATTCTATTTATTCGGAAAGAACAGTATGTCTAATTCCACTTATAAGGTATGCAAAAAAGCATTAAGATTAAATAAATCTAAAGATGAAGACAAAGCTCTATTAAACCGAATTAAGTACGAAATAAAATTATCTTTAAAGAATATGGATCTTACTGCTTTATTTAAGTTTATTTCCCTTTGGATAAGGGTAAAACTAAGCGTCTTTAGGAAAAAATAATGGTCTTCTAAAAATCACTAGGATTACTATAAAGTATATGCTGTAACTAACTGCATGTGCAACAGTAACGCCTTTAACACCTAAACTATCTATAAAGTAAACACTCAAAACATAAGTGAGTGATAAAGAAATGGCTTCTGTAATGATATAATACCAAAACATTTTTTTTGCTAAAAACTGATACGCTATAACCATAGCTAATACTTTAATAAAGTCACCAATAATTTGCCAAAGAAATAAAGATTCTACTTCAACAAAATCTTCGGTGAAAAGAATTTTAACAATTAAAGATCTAGTGAAATAGATAATTACTAAACCTAAAGCAAACAAGGGAATAATAGTTTTATAAAAATTTAAAACTTCGTTTCTAAATCCTGTATCAGTTTTTATTTCTGAAAGCTTTGGTAAAACGTAAAGTGCAATAAGAGTCGTCACAAATAATAGATAATAACCTGATATTCTGCGTATGGCTTCCCAAAATCCAGCAGCTTCAATACCTTCATTATTGATGATATAATAGCGTATTAATATAGCAACTAATGGTGTGCAAATTGCAGTAAATAAAGCCATAACAGAGTAATGACTAAGTCTTTTTAAACTGGCTAAGTTTACATTTTTGCGCTTTATAAGCTTAAGCAATCTTGCATCTTTCCTTATCCATAAAAATGACACAAAAACAATAAGTGCCTCTCCAATAGCCATAGCTAATAAAGCACCAAACAATTGATAGCACCATATCATAAAAAGTGTGAGTATGGTGATAACAATTTGTCCTCCAATAGCGATAAAAAGAACCGTTTTAAATTTTGAAAGCCCATTATAAACAGACATGATTAAGGCTTGAGCAGTATAAAAAGGTAATGCTACAGCTAAGACTTTAAATACAAAACTGTAATTAGTATCTCCTAAAAAAACCAACTTACTTAAATAATCGGAACTTATAAAACACACTATAGAAACTACACATGTTGCTAAAAAAGTTATGTAAGTAATCGATGAAATAGTTTTGCTCAATCTAAACGCCTTATGCTTAAATTCTGCTACATACTTTATTACTCCAGAATAGAATCCTAATGTAGAAATAGATTGAATAGGCGTTAAGAAATTTTTAAAATTTCCGATAAGCGCAAGCCCTTCAGCGCCTACAAAAACAGCTAAAAACTTAGTCGTTAAAAACCCTGTAAATAACCTTAAAAAAACGGACAGGGAATTTAATGAAGCTATTTTTACTAATAGATTGTTCTTTATTTTATTAATAAATGGATTCAAAAAAATTAATTTAGTTTTCCTCTTGTATAACACCAAACAATGAGCTACCAAAAATTAATAGCACTATACCAAAATACATTATATAAGTAATAAAGTGACCAATAACAGCACCTTCTATGCCATAAATATCAATTAAATAGACACTAGAAACATATAAAATCACAAATAAAAACACCTCAAGAATAATAAAATGCCAATACATTTTCTTGGCTAAAAATTTGTATACAATAACAACTGAAAGGACTTTTATTAGATCACCAGCTAACTGCCAAACAAAAAGAGATTCTGTTGGTGCAAACTCATCGGTGAATACGATATTAATAATAAATGATCTTAAAAAATAAATTAATATTAAGCCACCAATAAAGAAAGGAATTACAGACTTATAAAATCCAAATACCTCGTCTCTAAAGGCTTTTTTACCTTTAATTTCACTAAATCTTGGCAAGATGTATAATGCCAATAAACTATTTACAAACATGAGGTAATAGTCAGAAATTCGGTTCATTGCTTCCCAATAACCTGCTTCTTTTATACCTACATTATCAATAATATAATTTCTAATTAAAATGTAAATCATTGGTAAAGCTACTGCAGTAACAACAGTCATAAGCATATACGGACTCAACGTTTTTATCACGGAACCATCTATAGCTTTTAATTTAATAATTCCCATTAAATTTCTTTGATTAGCAATACCAACCAAGGTTATTAAAAAGGCTAATGAAGGTGCAATAACTGCTGCAATTAAAGCGCCATCAATTTTATTTTGCCAAATAAGTAGTAGTGTTATTAAAAGGCCAAATACTTGCCCTATGATATTAATAACCAGCAACATTCTAAATTTAGAAAAGCCATTCATTATGGCAAACACAAACATGTTTAGAGAATAAAATGGTAATACTATAGCTAAAATTTCTATAATATAGGTGTAGTTATAATTATCAGAAAACAAAAAATCATTAATGTACTCTGCATTATAATAGCTTAAAAATGCAAGTATTATGGTTGTAAAGAAACCTAAATAATAGGTTGTTGATATGGCTTTACTTAGCTCAGAAACATCAGATTTTATTCTGCCAATCATCTTCACTAAACCTTTATACATCCCTAAAATAGATAAGGACTGTATAGCACTTAAAAAGTTCCTTAGATTTCCTATTAAGGCTAAGCCTTCAGCTCCGATAAAAATTGCAATAGCTTTAGAAGTAAGAATACCAGCAATAATACGTGTAATAATAGTCGCAGTATTGAGGTCTGCTACTTTAAAAAGCACATTATTGTTTATATAATTCTGAAACTTTTTCAATTAGTAGGTATTAACTATATCAATAACTTGTTGTATCTCGCTTTCTGTCATTACAGGACTCAGAGGTATACTCACAATACTATTATGTATAGATTCGGTTATGGGCAAATGTAAATGATTAAATTCACTTAAGGATTTTTGCTGGTGTGGTGCTATTGGATAGTGAATATGTGTCTCAATACCATCTTGTTTTAGATGGTTCATAAACTCCACTCTATCAGCTACTCTAAGCGCAAATACATAATACACATGAGACTTAGAAACGTTGTAATTAGGTAAGGTAACTTTAGAGTTGTTAATTTTATCCAGATATAGTTTTGCAAATGCTCTTCTTTTGGTATTATCTGTATCTAAATATTTTAGTTTTACACTTAAGAATGCAGCTTGTAATTCATCCAAACGACTATTCAATCCCAAAAACTGATACTTATATTTTTTATCGCTACCATAGTTTCTGATCGATCTTAAAATAGCGTCTAAATCTGAGTCTGAAGTTGTAATGGCACCACCATCACCAAGAGCACCTAAATTTTTACTCGGATAAAAACTAAACGCTGCAGCATCAGATAGGTTACCAGCTCTATTTCCAGTATCATCTTCAGCTCCATGAGCTTGTGCAGCATCTTCAATTAATAATAAATCATGTGTATCAGCTAGTACTTTTAATGTATTCATATCAGCTAACTGACCATACAATTGAACAGCAATAATTGCTTTAGTTTTAGAGCTAATTAAAACCTTAACCTTTTCAGGAGAAATATTTAAAGTATCCTCTTGTGGCTCAACCAAAATTGGTTTTAAATCAGCTTGAATTACTGATAAAACAGTAGCGTAAAACGTATTCGCAGGTACAATAATCTCATCACCTTTGTTTAGTCTACCTAATTGAATATAGCCCTTTAAGATAAGAGTTAAAGCATCTAATCCACTTGCAGTACCAATACAATAATTTGTGCCACAATAGGCAGCAAATTGTTTCTCAAAAGCACTGACGCAATCGCCTAAAATAAAATGTCCCGATTCCATCACCTTTTGCATAGAAAGGCTTAATTCATCATTAAACCTAGCATTTATCCTTTGTAAGTCTAAAAACTTTATCATGAAAATACTGAGTTTAGTAAGGTGTGATTTGTAGTATCAATTTCATAAAAATCTTGAGTAATGCTTCTTGCTCCAAACCCTTCTTTCCAATACAATAGACCTTCATTTACTTTACCATCATTATCATGAGAAATACCAAAATCAAAAAACGCCTTTCTATTAAATACATTGCATAATAAATGATTGTGCAAAAAGTCTAAGCTCCCAAGCATATTTTTTTTGCTATTTCCTGAAATGTATTGCGAGTGTGCAACATTTTTGGTTTCAAAAATTGTAGTTCCTGCTACAAGCTCATTGTCTTTATATACATTAAATTGTCTAATGTTGTTAGGAAACCTTTGTTTCAATAACTTAATTTCGTCTAGACTATGTACTGGTTTTGTTTTGTGTTTTCTATCTAAATTTGGGATAAGGATTACGTTCCAAAAATCATCAAAAGTATATTCTTCTTTTACTATTAAATTGTTCTTAACACCTCGCTTTACGCCATCCAATCTATCTTTTGAAAACTTAATATCTTCAGTAGTAGTGGCAATAACTGAAAGAATATCTTTTCTATATAATTCAGCATTTAACTTATAAAAAATATAATCTAATTCCGCCGAAGGATGAGAACAATATATACTCGGAATTTGTTTTACAACTAGTTCCTTAATCCCTTCATTCTCTAAGTACTGCAAAAGCGTCTTAAAGCATTCTAAAACATACTTAAACTTAATCGTTACTGTTAATATTAAACCACCATAAGTAAGTCCTTGATGAGAATATAATTTACCATCTTTTAGATTTGCAGGCAGTAAACCTAGTAAAGTTTTATCTTTATATATCAGTAGAGAATGGTCACTAAATAGATCACTATGATAGTCCATAAAATCTCTTTGAAATAGGAATGTTCCATTCTTAGATTTGGCAACAAAACTGTTCCAATCCTCCTTTAAATCTTTATGATATTTTACAATTTTATAGATAGTGAAAATTTAGTTATTGCTTTCAATATTGGTCTTGTCCACAATATAAAGTGGTCTATTCTTAACATCTCTATTAATTCTGCTAATGTATTCACCAATAATTCCAATTGAGAATAATTGAATCCCTCCAATAAACATTACACTTACAATTAACGATGTCCATCCAGTTATCGTCTGTTTTAATACAAAATGAGAGAAAATAGCAAATAGAATGACTAAGAACGATAAAAATGAGATAAAGAATCCTAGTCGTCTTACAAATGCCAGAGGTTTATCTGAAAACCCTGTAATCGCATCAATAGCTAGTGTTATCATCTTACCATAAGAGTAACCTGTTTTTCCATCTTTTCGGCTGTCCCTGTTATAAGTCACTTTGGTATGCTTATAACCTAACCAAGCCATTTGTCCTCTTAGAAATTTGCTTTGTTCTGTCATGTTCCTTAATGATAGAACAATCTTTCGGTCAAAAATCCTAAAATCACCAGCATCGAGCGGGATATCAAAAGAAACGAGGCGCTTAAAAAGTCGATAAAATAATTTGGCTGTCAGTTTCTTCAAAAAGGATTCACCACGCCTTCGTTCTCGTTGCGCATAGACAATATCAAAACCTTCTTTATATTTATTGTAAAGCTCCGAAATAAGCTCTGGAGGATCTTGCAAGTCGCTATCAATAATAACTACTGCCTTACCATTACAAAAATCTAAGCCAGCTGTAAGTGCAATTTGATGACCAAAATTCCTGCTAAAATCTATAAAAAAAACGCGATTATCCTGTTTGGACAATTCTTGAACCTTTTGAAGCGAGCCATCAGAACTACCATCATTTACAAAAATTAATTCATAATCTTCTGTTATTGGTTGTATAGCATTTGATAATCGTGTATAAAGTTCAGAGATATTTTCCTCTTCATTAAATACAGGAATTATTATAGATAGATCTTTTAGGTTATTCATAAATTGATTAACTGAGGTCTAAAGGTAAATAATTCATTAGTATTAGATAAATGGTAATTATTCACTTTTTTCAGATTTATAAATATTGAAGTAAGCATTGTTCCAAACAATCTGATAATTATGCTTCTCTAAAAATGTATTAAATGCTTTGGTTCTGGATGCATTAAAACGTTCACTATCTTCTCGTTCTTCATCTAAATAATCATTAAATGGTTCTGATAGTTGGTAAATAGTTTCGAATTTCTGCTGAACAATAATTGGCAATTTTTCTATTGTTGTTTCAGCTTTATTAAGCTTTTGCTCAAACAATTCGCCATTAAAAATCCATGGCCAAGGATTGTAGAGATATGGCTTAGTCTCTGTAAGAAAATGTAGCATTGGAATCTTATCATAAGCAAAAAGATAATCATCTGGCTTAACATATAATTTTAATTGTTCTAACACATCATTCGTTATACTAGATCGCTGCTCTGTAGTATAAATATTCGTAGCTAATCGATGATTTACAATAGCCTTTTTTTGCCATCGCGCACCATGATCAAAATAAGCACGTTGAGAAATGTTATATGCCTTAATAGCAAGAAAAATAACTACAATAAAACGTCCTAGCTTTACAAGAGCACGACTATAAAGATTAATAGATATAGGCTTTTCAAGCACTACAAAAGAAGCACTAGTCAAACCATAATTAAACATCACATGAAGTCCTACTGGTAAAGCCAACCAAATACACATGGTTCCACTACTTACCATTCCGCCTCCACTTCCTAATGGCAGACATACCAACATTAATAATCCTAATAGCGCAATGATTCTAAATATAGCTTCCTCATTTTTATTTATTATGACACTTAGAACACCTATTATACCAAATGCATAAACAAAATGTATTTTACCAAAGTAGATTAGAATACATAAACAGAGTATACTAAAACCATCTATTAGCAAGCTGAGAAGCTTACTTATTTTTAAGCTTTTCAGGTAAGATATAAGTCCGAAAAGCAACAATAAAAGAGCAATAATTACTACCACTTTTTTATAGTTTCCTAAGGTGATTTTAATTAAAAATAGGATACCATGTGCACTATCAGATGTTCGTCCTAGACTAAATAAAGACTGGATTGCACTTTCCATAATATCTAGCTGACCAAAAGCAAATAGCAATAGTACAATAGATCCAATACCACATAAAAGTCCAATTACAAATTGTAATACCATTTTAAGAGATAAAGATTTACTTAACATCTTAAGAATAAACGCAAACGGAATTGCCAAAACCAAAATAGTCATAGTAAGGTTTGGAATTCTAGTAACGTAATTTACTGACACAACAAAACCAGCAGCGAATATTATCCTCTTGTGTTTTTTAAGTATACCTCTATAAAGCAAATAGATACTTAAGAGTACTAATAATGTCGTTAGGTGATTGTGATAAAACACTAAGAAACCAAAATCATTAGCAAACAAAACCATAGTAAGCCCAACTAATGCTAAGCGCGTGTTTATAAAATTCTTAAGTATTTTATAACCAAGAATAAAACTTGATGTATTTACAAGGATAGCTAAAATCCTAAACCATAGTATGCCACCATTAGGATTAATCTCATACCATAATCCACCTACAAGACCAGATAGCCAATACACAAAAACATATTCTACAGACTCTGGAGCATTAAAAAATTGCTGGTAGAACGTTAAAGAAAATCCTTCATCACAAAAATCAAAACCTTGAAAAGAAATCAATACCTGTAATACTATTATCAGTATTATAAAAAACCATAATTCTTTACCTTGCTTAGTCATCTTAGATTTTAAGTAAAACAAAAGAACTAATTATTAATTAAAAACTTATATTCGAAGGCAAAATAATTGCATGAATTTAAAATCCTTACCATACCTTATCTTAAAGAATCCACTAGTCTACTGGACTTATCAGAGGATTGTTGGTGGTGATAGTGCAAGAGCAGCTTTTATTAAAGAATTTGTGAAACCTCAGCCGAATGCAAAAGTCCTTGATATTGGCTGCGGTCCAGGAAATATTCTTGATTTTCTTCCTAAGTTAGATTATTATGGTTTTGATATTAATGCAGACTATATTAAAGCAGCAGAAAAAAACTATTATGATAGAGGAACATTTATTTGTGCAACAGTTAATGAGTTCATTGCTTCTGAACATAAAAACTTTGATTTAGCGCTTTCTGTTGGTGTATTGCATCATCTAGATGATGATGAAGCTAAACAAGTATTCGCTATTGCTAGTAAAACTCTAAAGCCTGGAGGAAAGTTAATTACTTTTGATGGCTGTTATAGACCAAAACAAAATAAATTAGCACGCTTGTTTCTAAAACTAGATCGTGGGAAATTTGTGCGAACACAAGAACAGTATCTTAAATTGGCAGAAGGCTATTTCGAGTCGATTAGCTCTACACTAGATGAAGACTCCTTTAATATTCCGTACACATCATTAATTATGGAGTGTGTAAACTCCTAATTTTTTTTAAGAATATAGTACAAGTTAATTCCTATGATAGCTGAGTTGGTTATGATAATAGGCCAAGAGGTTAGTAACATAACTCCATAAATAACAAATAAGACAGCACCACAGGAGTTAACAATACGCAATTTGTTAACGTCCTTCATCATGAAAGAAATCAGTAATACAGCTGATGCTAAATAACCAACCCATTCCGTTACGGATACGCCAAAAAATTCCATATTATAATGCTTTAGATCGCTTACGATCTACTTCTTTTAAAAGTACTTTGCGCAACCTAAGGTGGTTTGGAGTTACCTCAACATACTCATCCTTCTGAATATATTCTAAAGCCTCTTCTAACGAAAACTTAATGGCAGGAACAATTTTAGCTTTATCATCTGCTCCTGATGAACGTACATTACTTAACTTTTTAGTTTTAGTTACATTAACAACCATATCATCGCCACGGGAATTCTCTCCAATAACCTGTCCTTCATAAATTTCTTCACCTGGATTTACAAAAAACTTTCCTCTGTCTTGTAATTTATCAATCGAATAAGGAATAGCCGTTCCTTTTTCCATAGATACTAAAGATCCATTCTGTCGCTCAGGAATACCACCTTTAATAGGTTGATATTCTTTAAAACGATGTGCCATAATAGCTTCTCCAGCAGTAGCTGTAAGCAACTGATTACGTAACCCAATAATTCCTCTAGAAGGTACCATAAATTCGCATACCATACGATCGCCTTTAGCTTCCATACTAAGCATTTCTCCTTTACGCATGGTTACCATTTCAATTGCTTTACCTGAAACTGATTCAGGCAAATCAATAGTCATTTCTTCAAATGGTTCACATTTAACACCATCAATGTCTTTGATGATTACCTGCGGTTGACCTATTTGAAGCTCATAACCTTCACGACGCATCGTTTCAATTAAAACAGATAAATGCAGAACACCTCTACCAAAGACCATAAATTTATCAGCACTATTAGTGTCTTCAACTCTAAGTGCTAAGTTTTTTTCTAATTCTTTAGTTAAACGCTCTTTAATATGACGAGAGGTTACAAATTTTCCGTCTTTACCAAAAAACGGAGAGTCGTTAATGGTAAATAACATACTCATGGTTGGCTCATCAATAGCAATAGTTTTTAAGCCTTCAGGATTTTCAAGATCAGCAACAGTATCGCCAATTTCAAAGCCTTCTAAGCCAACTATTGCACAAATATCTCCTGTTTGTACTTGGTCTACTTTTTTGCGACCTAAACCTTCAAACGTATGTAACTCTTTGATCTTACTTTTCACGATAGAACCATCTCTTTTTACCAATGAAATTTGCTGATTCGCTTTTAGATTACCTCGTGTCAATCGGCCAATAGCTATTCGTCCTGTAAAAGATGAAAAGTCTAGAGATGTAATTAACATTTGTGTTGTGCCTTCTTCAATTTTTGGTTCAGGAATATGCTCTATAACCATATCTAATAATGGCTCTATATTATCAGTTTGATCTTTCCAATCGTTACTCATCCAATTATGCTTAGCCGATCCATAAACTGTAGGAAAATCTAATTGCCACTCTTCTGCGCCAAGCTCAAACATTAAATCAAATACCTTTTCATGAACTTCATCTGGTGTACAATTTTCTTTATCAACTTTGTTGATAACGACACATGGTTTTAAACCTAAATCAATAGCTTTCTGTAAAACAAATCGTGTTTGTGGCATTGGGCCTTCAAAGGCATCAACCAATAATAAAACGCCATCAGCCATGTTTAAAACACGCTCTACCTCACCTCCAAAATCGGCGTGACCAGGTGTGTCAATAATGTTAATTTTAGTATCTCTGTAGACTACTGAAACGTTTTTTGAAGTAATAGTAATACCACGTTCGCGTTCTAAATCGTTGTTATCTAAAATTAAATCTCCAGTATTTTCATTATCGCGAAACAACTGACAATGGTACATAATTTTATCAACCAAGGTTGTCTTCCCGTGATCTACGTGTGCAATAATTGCGATATTTTTTATTGTAGCCATAATGCTATTGATTTTGAGCGTGCAAAAGTACACCTTATTTACCTCAAAAAGTTAAGATTGTGTTATTATTTCAGTTTAGCATAATAGCAAACTACTATTTACGTTAAATAAAAAATCCTAAATACAATATAGAGCGTATACATAGAACTACTTCATTTTAATTAATAGCAAATATGAAACGTGTTCGTAAATTCTCAAAGTTTATCCCTTATTTATATTTCATAACTATGATTGCCTACTGGTTTACTTCAGTAAATAGTAGTGAAGGTATTACTGCATATCCTATTCTTTTATTTGGGATTCCTTTTATATGGCAATTGATTAAACCAAGTAGAAAATTAAATTTTTCTTTAGGGATTATTTTTGTTTGCTTATCGTCTTATGGATTACTAGCTTATTTATCTGATACTTTTGAAATAATTACCTTTTCTGAAACCGCAAAACGTTTCTTTATACTAGGTGCAACTTTTGTAATTGGAAACTTAGTAATGTCGCTGTGGATGGTTAGGAATAGTTTAAAACAGGCGTTCTAATACTAAAAAAAGACGCTTTGACAAGCTCAGGGTAAGCGAACTCTAAGATTTTGTAGAGCAAAATCAAGAGTCTGCTTACATATTTCTACGATACTGTCCGCCAACTTCAAATAAAGCTGATGTGATTTCTCCTAAAGAACATACTTTACAAACATTCATTAAGGCTTCAAAGATGTTTTCATTATTAATGGCTTTATGTTGTAAGTCTTTCAGTAACTGTGTAGTATCATTTGCTTTGTGCAAATTCTCTAAAGTATTAATTTGGAATTGCTTCTCCTCTTCTGTAGCACGTATCACCTCCGCAGGTAAAACCGTTGGTGAACCTTTAGAACTTAAAAAGGTATTTACTCCAATAATTGGAAATTCGCCATTATGTTTTAAGGTTTCATAATACAAACTCTCTTCTTGGATTTTAGAACGTTGGTACATGGTTTCCATAGCACCTAAGACTCCACCACGTTCTGTGATACGATCAAATTCCATAAGAACCGCTTCCTCTACTAAATCGGTTAATTCTTCTATAATAAACGAGCCTTGAATCGGATTTTCATTTTTATTCAAACCCAACTCCTTGTTGATGATTAATTGAATCGCCATCGCACGACGAACCGATTCTTCAGTTGGTGTAGTAATGGCTTCATCATACGCATTGGTATGTAACGAATTACAATTATCATAAATTGCGTACAAGGCTTGAAGAGTTGTACGAATGTCGTTAAAATCAATTTCCTGAGCGTGCAAACTACGTCCAGAGGTTTGAATATGATACTTCAACATTTGTGCTCTAGCATTGGCACCATATTTATGCTTCATGGCTTTTGACCAAATCTTACGTGCTACACGTCCAATAACAGCATATTCTGGATCGATTCCGTTGGAGAAAAAGAAGGATAAGTTTGGACCAAATTTATTGATGTCCATGCCTCTCGATAAGTAATACTCAACATATGTAAATCCGTTAGATAAGGTAAAGGCCAATTGTGAAATTGGATTCGCTCCTGCTTCAGCAATATGATATCCTGAAATCGATACACTATAGAAGTTACGCACGTTATTTTCAATAAAATACTCTTGTACATCACCCATTAAACGCAAGGCAAATTCCGTAGAAAAAATACAGGTGTTTTGTGCTTGGTCTTCTTTTAAAATATCAGCTTGAACTGTTCCACGAACTTGAGCAATGGTTTTGGCTTTAATCTCAGCGTATACATTTGCTGGCAATACTTGATCACCTGTAACACCTAAAAGCATTAATCCTAGACCATCATTACCTTCTGGTAAATCGCCATTATATGATGGCCGTTCATTGCCTTTATAAAGCTTTGCAATTTTTGCTTCAACTTCTTTTTCTAAATTGTTTTCTTTGATATACAATTCACATTGTTGATCTATGGCAGCATTCATAAAGAAGCCTAGCAACATTGGTGCTGGACCATTAATGGTCATACTCACAGAAGTCATTACATTAGCTAAATCGAAACCAGAGTATAATTTTTTAGCATCATCCAAACAGCAGATCGATACACCTGCATTTCCAATTTTTCCGTAGATATCTGGTCTGTGATCTGGATCATTTCCGTAGAGAGTAACACTATCAAAAGCGGTTGACAAACGCTTTGCAGGTAATCCCATACTCACATAGTGGAAACGACGATTGGTACGTTCTGGACCACCTTCACCAGCAAACATTCGTGCTGGATCTTCTCCTGTTCGTTTAAACGGATACAATCCTGAAGTATATGGAAACTCTCCTGGTACATTTTCTTGCAAAGTCCATCTTAAAATATCTCCCCAAGCTTGGTACTTTGGAAGTGCTACTTTCGGAATTTGAGAATGAGATAATGACTCTGTATGCGTTTCTATTTTAATTTCTTTATCACGAACTTTAAACGAATAAATAGGATTCTTGTATGTGTTTACTTTCTCGTCCCAACCTGTAATGACTTCCCAATTGTAAGGATCGAGGTTTAGTTTTACACGATCAAATTCGGCAACTAGTAATTTAACAAAGTCCTTGTTCTCGACTGCGCTCGAAGTGACGGACTCACTTTCTATTCCTGATTTATCTAATTGTGGCTGACTTCCAGTTACAGACTCTATCGTTTTAAAGATTCCGTAGAGCTTTTGAGCCACTTCAACTTGCGCATTAGCTGTTTTATCATATGCACGATTATTTTCGGCGATTTCTGATAAGTAACGTGTTCTCGCTGGAGGAATCACGAAAATCTTTTCGCTCATTTCATCTGAAATATGAAACGTCGATTTTAAATCGGTATCCGTTTTTTCTACAAGCTTATCCATAATCGCTTTGTAGAGTGTATTCATTCCAGGATCGTTGAATTGCGAAGCAATCGTTCCAAAAACTGGTAATTCATCTTGAGGTGTATCCCAAAGATTATTATTACGCATGTATTGCTTTTTCACATCACGTAAGGCATCTAGTGAGCCACGTTTATCGAATTTGTTAATCGCTACCAAATCGGCAAAATCGAGCATATCAATTTTTTCTAATTGCGTAGCTGCACCAAATTCTGGAGTCATGACATAAAGCGATACATCACTATGTTCTATAATTTCGGTATCTGATTGTCCGATACCAGAGGTTTCTAAAATGATTAAGTCAAACTCAGCAGCTTTTAAGACTTCAACAGCCTCATTTACATATTTTGATAAAGCTAGATTAGACTGACGTGTTGCCAAACTTCTCATATACACTCGAGGCGAATTGATGGCATTCATACGAATACGATCACCAAGCAGTGCACCTCCAGTTTTACGTTTTGAAGGATCAACAGAAACGATACCAATTGTTTTTTCTGGAAAATCTATAAGGAAGCGTCGTACCAATTCGTCGACTAAACTTGATTTTCCTGCACCACCAGTTCCAGTAATACCAAGAACAGGTGTATTTGAATTTTTATTTTTAGTATGAATTTTTTCTAAGGTGTCTTTGGCAACTTCTGGAAAGTTTTCAGCAGAAGAAATCACACGAGCAATGGCTTTTGGGTTTTTCTTTGGAAGACTATCAATTTCACCATTTAAAGATTCACCTATTGCAAAATCTGATTGTTTCACCAAATCATTGATCATGCCTTGTAATCCCATTTCGCGTCCATCATCTGGAGAATAGATACGATCAATACCATAATCCATCAAGTCTTTAATTTCCGAAGGTAAAATAACACCACCTCCTCCACCGAAGATTTTTATATGTCCAGCACCTTTTTCCTCTAATAGGTCGTGCATGTATTTAAAATACTCATTATGACCTCCTTGATACGAGGTTAGGCAAATAGCGTTTACATCTTCTTGAATTGCTGTATTCACAACTTCTTCAACACTTCTATCATGACCTAAATGAATCACCTCAACTCCTGTAGCTTGAATGATTCTACGCATGATATTTATTGAGGCATCATGGCCATCAAATAGAGATGCTGCTGTTACGATTCTAACTTTATACTTCGGATTATATGGTGCTATTTGTTTCATTGAAATATTTCAAAATTTTGTAGAGCAAAATTACAGAAAATAAAGAAAAAGACCACTAAGAATAAGTATTCCTTAACAACTTAGTCTATTTTATCCTTGTTTTTAAGAATAATGAAATTAGTAAAGTTAAATTGAAAATGTGACTTATCTAAAAAGCTTGTGTCCTAAGCATTAGCGTATCATAAGATATACGTGTAAATCATATAACCGTTAACTATATTTTATCACAATGAAACAAAAATTATTATTAGGTGTATTCGCAATATTCGGAATCACCTTAGTGCAAGCCCAAGGCTTACCAACAAATCCTGAACCAGGAAAATGCTACGTTAAATGTATTACTAAAGATGAGTTTAAAGAAGTTGAAGAAACTTTACAAACCTATCCTGCTTACACAAAGTTAAGTGTAGTACCTGCAACGTATAAAACAGTAGAAGAAACTGTATTGGTAAAAGAAGCAACAAAAAAGTTTGTTTATGTACCTGCAACTTACGAAACTGTTGATGTTGCTTATTTAAAGAAAGAAAGTAGAAACGACTTAAGAGTTGTACCTGCTTCTTTTGGAAGAGACTCTAGAACTTTTGAAATTTATCCTAAAACTTCAGGTTGGGAATATAAAGTTTTAGAAGACTGTCCTTCTGTAAACAAAGAAGATTGTGTTGCTGCATGTTTTGTAGAGTATCCAGAGCAAAAAATGGATGTTCCATATACAACATTAGCCACTGATGCTAGTACTAACTCTATTCCTGTACCAGAGCAAAATGCATCTTATAAAAAGCGTGTTATTAAGACACCTGCACGTATGGATGAAATTGAAATTCCTGCTGAGTATGCTACAATTAAGAGACAAGTTATTGATGTGCCTGCTTCAACGAGAACAGAAACTGTACCAGCTAAATATACAACAGTAACAAGAACAGTTTTAGATAAAAAAGGTGGAATCACTACTTGGGAAGAAGTTGAATGTGAATTGTTAAACCCAAATGTATTACCTGTTTTTTACGAACTAGCTAGTGCTCGTTTAACATCAGCTTCTAAGAAAGTAATTGACGATACTTTACTTCCTATATTAAAAGATTCTAACGTTAGTGTAGAGATTATGTCTCATACAGACTCTAGAGGTAACGATAACTACAATATGTCTTTATCTCAACAACGTGCAAATTCTGTAGTAAACTATTTAGTTTCTAGAGGAATCTCTAGAAGTAGATTAAGAGCTAGAGGATTTGGAGAATCCAGATTAACAAATCGTTGTGCAAATGATGTAGAGTGTTCAGAATCTATGCATCAAAGAAATAGAAGAACAGAATTTAGAGTAATTAATAACTAATTTCTAAATATTCTTTAAGTTGAAAAAGCTCCATTTTATGGAGCTTTTTTTATTAATTTATATACGGTTAAAGGAACTTCTTTTGCCTCTATATCGATACCATAGTTATCTTTTAATTGATTCTTCATAAGGTCAAAATACTTATAATGTATTTGCCAATCGTGTTTAGCATCATTTTCAAAATTTTGCTCATCTATTACAACAGGCTTATCTAACGAATTTGAAAGCGTATAAACTAGGTCTTTTAACGTAACATTATCTGCTTCTATTTGTGAATCACTAATAAGGTAAGACGGACTATTTCTTCCCCAATTTATCTGATTGGTATCCCAAAACATTGGTTTATTTATATTTAGCACATAAGCATTAGTGGTCTCTTCATTATCTCTGACTTTAAATTTTAGTTTTTTTGCGAGTAATTTTCCAAAATTTTGATGAGCTTTAGAATCTTTCTCAAAGTGTATATCATAATACTTATTATCTGAGTCTGGTATTTTAATTTGTGAAGAATGTACTTTATAATAGTATCCCAAAAGTTTATCTAGTCTTCCTTTTAGATGTATTATATCGGTTTTATCATTTAATTCAAAATCTATTTTTTCATCATTAGCTTGCAATTTTAGTGCAAAACCACCTTTCATTTCTAATGAGGTTTCTTCTTCAACAGTATCCTCAACTTTTTCTAACTTAAAAACTTTATCAATAGAGGTCTTTGCTTTATTTTGCTTTAAAAATCTACTGATATCTTGTTTGGTAATATCACTAGGATGACCTTCCCATAAAATTTTCCCATTGGCATTAATAAGCATAGCTTTTGGTAGCACTCTAACTCCAAAAGTTTTGAATGTCTCACCATAAAAATCTATAGCAACTGCTAAATCTGTGGGATTCTTTTTTAAAAATTTCTCAACCGTTAAAGGGTTCTCCTCTGAAAGTGAAACAATATAAAAGTTATTAGGAAATTGTTTTTGAAGTACACCTAAATACTTTTTAGCATGTATACATGGACCACACCAAGTTGCCCAAAAATCCACTAAGTACAAAGCATTTTCGTTTGATGTATTGATCTTTGATTCTTGAAGAAATTCGGAAACTTTAATTTGACTAAAAGAAGTATTGCTCAAAAAGAAACCAAGTAAGACAATAAGTAAGACTTTAGGTTTGGGTTTCATATTATAATATGTTTAAGTATTGAGTTCAAATATCGTGCTAAAAATAAGCATTTCTAATATTTACTAATAAAACGGTATTTAAAGCTTAAAATTATCACCTTCTTTTGCAAATCTAAACCCAAGGGCCTGAATACTATCTTTCAAAACATGTGAATCTCTTATCGCAGGATTAGTATGATTAAAATGAATGAAGTGAATTTTACTCTTGGTTTCAATAGATTCATTTTCAAATAAGCTTGTAGTTTCAGTGGTAAAAGGATGCGGTATTTTACTCATATCTCTCTCTAACTCTCCATCTCTGAAAAATGAGGCATCTAAAAACGCATAATCTACTTTTTTAACTTCTTCAATAATATTTTTATCCCATTTTTGCCATTTATCAATATCTGGAATAAACAGTGCTTTTTTATTTGGGCCTTCAATTTTATAACCTACAGTTTCTGAAAATTCATCGCGATGAGGCACCAAAATTGGAGTTACTTTTAAATTGGAACAAAGCCTAATTGTTGAATCATTTTTTAATGGTTTTAAATCAATATTCTTAAAAGACACTAATTGACTCCATGGTCCATTAGTTTCAAGATAGTCTTTCATTCGCGGCATTGCGTAAACCGGAATATTATCTCCTCCTAAAGCTTCAAAACCTAAATACATTAATCCTGTATAATGACCAATATGAGCATGTGTTAGGAATACACCATCTATTACATTTCCATTATCTAAGTGAATAACTTTTAAGCCTTGTATTTGTTCTGTAAAGTCTGGAGTGGCATCAAAAATATATTTCTTTTTTGCCTCTAAATCTACCAAGCCTAAACAGGATACTAATTTTTTGGTCTCATAGCCTTTATAATAGCTAGAGCAACACATTTTATCGCAATTTATCTGTGGAAATCCTGCATCTTGAGCAATGCCAAGCACTGTAATATATTGGTTAGACTGATTTTTATGATCTAAACTTATAGTTTTTGGTAATTGTTGCTTAGAATTACAACTTAGTAAACAAAATATTAGGCCTAAAATTTGAAGTATTCTCATATCTAAATTTATCTTTGCTAAAGATAAAAAAGCTAACACAATGATTAAAAGAATAGTTTCAGTTGTATTGATTTTAAGTTTAACAGCATGTGCGGAATTACAGGAAGTTGTAAAACAATTACCGCAATCTGGTGGTGTTTTGAGTAATGCAGATATTGCCTCAGGATTACGGCAAGCTCTGGATTTTGGAATTGATAAACAAGTAAGTAAACTAACTGCTAAAGATGGTTTCTTTAAAAATGAATTAGTTAAAATTTTGCTACCTGAAGAGCTTAGAAAAGTAGATAAAGGTCTCAGAGATATTGGACTTGGAAATCTAGCTGATGAAGGCTTAAAAGTACTTAATAGAGCAGCAGAAGATGCTGTTAAAGAGGCTACTCCTATTTTTGTTAATGCTGTCAAGGATATTACATTTGCAGATGCAAAAAATATTTTATTAGGCAACGATAATGCAGCCACACAATATTTAACGTCTAGAACTGAAACTGCCTTATACAGCAAGTTTAAACCTGTAATTAATAACTCATTTAGTAAAGTAGGAGCTGACCAGATTTGGGAAAATTTAATTACAAAGTATAATGCTATTCCGTTTACTAATAATGTTAATCCTGATCTTACAGATTATGTTACTAAAGAAGCTTTAAAAGGTGTTTATACTATGATTGCTGTTGAGGAAAAAGATATAAGAAACAAAGTTTCATCAAGAACTACAGATTTACTGAAAAAAGTATTTGCGCTTCAAGATTAATTTATTGTTCATTTTTTTATAAAAATAATTAAACATTTCTCATGTTTATTTAAGATTATTAATTAACTTTCTTATCTAAATTGATCGATAAGATAGTTTTGAATAATTCACAAAAATTACTTCAGAAAAAAGACAAACTGAAACAGAAATATATTCAGCTTATTGAGGATGCTTACAATTTTAGACAAACGGATCAAGCACTTAGCGATTTAAAAGAATTTGAAGCTACCTTAATACTTAATGAGATTAATAAATTAATGTTTGTTGTAAGAGATACTACTTTTGCGTTAAATGTTTAAAAAATTATCGCTTTCTGTATAAGCCATCAAAGGCAATTACGACATCTTGACCCTCAGTAAACGTTTCCCATAGTTGTCTCACCGAACCATCTTTATTTTTTGTCCAAGTCACTTGATGATAAAATAGGACACCTTCACTGTTTTTGGTTTTATCAGTTTTTAGAATCATCTGATTATCTTTTCGATGTCCTTTTAAGTGTAAATTACCACCTTTATTATCAATCCATATTTGTTCCCAATGTTTGGCTTGAGCGTTATAAAAATTATAGCTTGTACCTGTAAAATTTCTTTGAGCACTTGTCCAGTTTTCTCTAAGAATACACTGATCTTGTATCTTGTCTATAGTATTTTCTCCTGCTCTAGAACCATCTGGATTAGTTACTATCCACTCACCAATCCAAAAATCAAATTGTGCATGAGTTTCTGTGCAACAGTTACATACATCTGTGTTGTTTTGGGCTTTTACATTTATTGAAAAAATGAGTAGACAAAGAAGTAATAACGATGTTTTCATTTTATTAATATTTAAGTTGGTTATCTAAATATATTAAACCAAGCTTAATCTAATACTAATATTAACATAACATTACATAGACCATAATAAAGCATCTTTGCAAAGCAGAAAAACAATATGTTACAACTTGTTTGGAAAAGTTAGTTAGAAAAAAGTCGGTTTAAATACCGACTTTTTTATTAAACTAATTATGCTTTAAAGTTTTAAAATACGTATAAGCCTTCAATACCCTAGAGCCATACCACGAGAACATCTCGCCATCTACAATACAAATCTTTTTATTTGGAAATTTATCTTGAAGTTCCTTTACATGTTTCTCTTTAAAAGGATAAGGCTCACTGGATAATAAAATTACATCAGCATTAACTAGGTACTCATTATTTAATTCTATTTCTGGATAACGCTTCAAATTATTAAATATATTATCAAATCCTGCTTCTTTCAACATAAAATCTATAAACGTATTAGAAGCGGCAACCATCCATGGCTCTTTCCAAATAAAATAGGCTGCTTTTGGTTTTATTGGATTTGTAATTGTAAATAAAAATTGATTGCGCTCTATTTTTATCTTAGAACAAATTTCTAAAGCTTTATCCTCAGCATTAAACAACTTACCATACATTGTAATAAGTTCTAAACAATCTTTAAGATTATAAATATCACTGATATGAATTGGTGCTACAGATGTTAAATCTTCAATAATAGATTTAGTATTCTCCTCCTTATTACAAAGAATAATATCTGGTAGAAGGGTTTTTATCTTTTCAATATTAACTTGTTTTGTACCACCAACAATAATTTTTTCTTTTCTTATTTGATTAGGATGAATACAAAATTTTGTAATTCCTACGATCTTGTCCTCAAGCCCTAAATCCACTAAAAGCTCAGTTAAACTTGGAACTAATGAAACGATTCGTTGAGGAACATGATTTAATTGAAGTGAACGATTAAGTTGGTCTTTGTAAATGATTGATGAGATTGCCATATCATTTATTACCTTGTAATGACATTACTTATTTAGAATTATAGACATTTGATCCTGCAGTTCTTTAGCTTTTGTTGCAGCAGCTTCAGCAAAATCTTCTTTATTTGAAGCATAAATTATTCCTCGAGAGGAATTTATTAGCAATCCAACAGAATCATTCATGCCATATTTACAAACATCTTGCAAATTACCACCTTGAGCACCAATTCCTGGAACTAAAAGAAAATTATGCGGTATTATTTTACGAATATCAGTTAAAAACTCAGCTTTTGTAGCTCCTACAACATACATCAGATTTTTGGAATTTTCCCATGTTGTAGAGGTTTCTAATACTTGTTTATATAAATCTTGCCCTTTAACATTAAGTGTCTGAAAATCAAAAGCACCTTGATTAGAAGTTAATGCTAAAAGAATAGTATGCTTGTTTTTAAATGCTAAAAAAGGCTCAACAGAATCCTTTCCCATATAAGGTGCTACAGTGATACTATCAAAATTTAAATCTTCAAAAAATGCTTTAGCATACATGCTACTTGTATTACCAATATCACCTCGCTTAGCATCAGCAATTGTGAAAATTTCTGGATAGTTAGTATTTATGTAGTCAATAGTTTTTTTAAGAGATTTCCATCCTTTTAATCCATAAGCTTCATAAAACGCTGTGTTTGGTTTGTAAGCCACGCACAAATGATGCGTAGCATCTATAATAGCTTTATTAAAAGCAAAGATAGGATCATCTTTTTCTAATAAATGTTTTGGTATTTTATTAAGGTCTACATCTAATCCTATACAAAGGAAAGATTGTTTCTTTTTAATTTCTGAGATAAGCTCGTTTGTAGTCATATAAAAAAAGCCTCATAATACAAGGCTAGATTACTAAATATGTTCTTCGCTCGCCTTCAATTTCTCTGTGTTTTCTGCAAGCATTAATTCGTCTATAATTTTTTGAATATCTCCATTTACAATATTTTGCAAATCGTAAAGTGTAAGACCTATTCTATGATCTGTTACTCGTCCTTGAGGATAGTTATATGTTCTAATTTTAGCACTTCTATCACCAGAACTCACCATACTTTTCCGTTTCGCTGAATCTGCTGCTTGTTGTTTTGCTAATTCTAAATCGTATAAGCGAGATCGTAGCACTTTTAGGGCTTTCTCTAGATTTTTGTGTGATGATTTTTGGTCTTGGCAGCTCACAATCATACCTGTAGGTTCATGATGTAGTTTAATCGCTGAGTAAGTAGTGTTAACAGATTGTCCACCTGGACCTGTTGATGTCGTTCTTTCAATACGTACTTCTGTCATGTCTAATTCATAATCAAACTCTTCGGCTTCTGGCAATACCATAACTGTTGCGGCACTTGTATGAACTCGACCTTGAGTTTCTGTTTGAGGTACACGTTGTACACGATGCACTCCTGCTTCAAATTTTAATATACCATAAACATCATCGCCAGAGACCTCAAATATAATTTCCTTAAAACCACCAGATGTACCATCGCTCTGACTTACAACATCTACTTTCCAATTTTTATCGCTACAATATTTAGAGTACATTCTATACAAATCTCCAGCAAAAATACTTGCTTCATCACCACCTGTTCCAGCTCTAACTTCTACAACTACATTTTTAGCATCATCAGGATCTTTTGGTATAAGCATAAACCTGATTTCTTCTTCGAGTTTTTCTATAGTTTCTTTGGCCTCATCTAACTGCATTTTTGCCATTTCTACCATTTCTGCATCAGAACCATCTGCAATTATGTCTTCAGCTTCAGTTTTATTATCTGTGGCTTCTTTATATATTTTCCCTTTATCTACAATTACTTTTAAGTCCTTGTATTCCTTCATTAATTTAGCATAGCGCTTTTGGTCAGAAATGATATCTGGTTGTATAATAAGGTCATTAACCTCATCAAATCGCTGCTGAATTATCTGTAATTTCTCTAACATTTAAAGTGTAAAATTGAATGGTAAAAATACGATAATTTATGGATTACTTGCGGAATATTTACTGTAAAAACAGTCTAAAAACATGACCAATAGATACTAAAATTAAGAAATTATCGTTACTTAATTATCCTCAAATACTTTTAACAAATACAGCAATAAAAATCATAGTTCATACTACAGAGTTACTCTAAAATTTAAAAGCGAATACAACGAACATTACTGTTTAATCATTCCTAACGTTTTAAACTATGCAACGTATGTCCGCTATTCTGTTGTTTTACAGACCTATGTTTTTATGGTCTTGTATAGCAACACTCGTCATTACCATTTTAAACCCTTACATCTTTTTTGCAGTAATTACCAAATTGGTATTAACACTATTTGCTTGGCATTTAGTTAAAGAAACTAAAGCAAGAAAAAAATTACGTGCTTTTAATAAGCTTGGACTAACAACTTTTAGACTATTTTCAATGCTTTACGTCATTGATATATTTATTACTATAGGATTTTTAGTAATTATTAAGCAGTTTATTTAATACTGAAACGTTCCGTATTCACTAATAATAGTAAGTTTTTTTGAATCTGAGCTTTCTACTTTTCCGATGATTTGAGCATCAACATTAAAAGATTTTGAAATGGCAATTAAATCTTCAGCTATGTTTGGATGTACATACAATTCCATTCTATGACCACAGTTAAATACTTGATACATTTCTTTCCAATCTGTATTAGATTGTTCTTGTATAAGTTTGAAAAGTGGTGGAACTTCAAATAAATTATCCTTTATAACATGTAAATTTTCAATAAAATGAAGAATTTTTGTTTGAGCACCACCAGAGCAGTGCACCATGCCATTAATTTCTTTAGAAGAATATTTGGATAATATTCTTTTAATAATTGGTGCATAAGTTCGCGTTGGAGATAGCACCAATTTACCAGCATCGATTGGAGAGTTCTCTACATTATCAGTTAATTTTATACCTCCTGAGTACACCAAATCCTCAGGAACAGCATGGTCAAAACTTTCGGGATATTTTTGAGATAAATAGGTATTAAACACATCGTGTCTTGCAGATGATAAGCCATTACTTCCCATACCTCCATTGTACTCAGATTCATAAGTGGCTTGACCATAAGAGGATAATCCAACAATGACATTTCCTGGCTTTATATTGGCATTATCAATAACATCAGTACGCTTTATACGTGCAGTTACTGTAGAATCTACAATAATTGTTCTGACTAAGTCACCAACATCAGCAGTTTCGCCTCCTGTAGAATGAATAGTAATACCAAAGTTTTTTAAATCTGAAATCAGTTCTTCTGTTCCGTTGATGATGGCAGAAATTACAGCACCTGGAATTTGATTTTTATTTCGACCAATAGTTGAAGACAACATAATATTATCAGTAGCACCAACACAGAGCAAGTCGTCAACATTCATGATTAGTGCATCTTGGGCAATACCTTTCCAGACCGAGAGATCTCCTGTTTCTTTCCAGTACATATATGCTAAAGATGATTTTGTACCAGCACCATCAGCATGCATAATAAGACAATAATCATCATTTCCTGTTAGATAATCTGGAACAATTTTACAAAATGCCTTAGGAAACAGTCCCTTATCAATATTTT
This sequence comes from Microcosmobacter mediterraneus, assembly GCF_031846265.1. Taxonomy (NCBI): domain Bacteria; kingdom Pseudomonadati; phylum Bacteroidota; class Flavobacteriia; order Flavobacteriales; family Flavobacteriaceae; genus Microcosmobacter; species Microcosmobacter mediterraneus. Next base: position 181,121 of record NZ_JAVRIA010000006.1, read on the forward strand.
TAATAGCATTATGGACATCTTCTTTTGATGCAGAAACACCACGTTGTGCGTAACGTTTACTAATATCTTCAGCCATGGTTTTTAGTTGAGGCTTCAAAAATAAGGAATGCTTTAGTTATTTGGTAATTTTTGTAGTGTTAGATGGTGATAATAAGTTAGAATTAATAACTGTTTTTTGATCTCCATAGAGTTTTTCCCTTTTCTTGGAGCCTCCAAAGTAAAATTGAAGACCTAATCCCATTCTAAAAAAGGTATCATCAGAAGCTCCTGCAACAAGACCATCTAATGAATCATCAAACGCATAGTTATAATCTGCAAATACAGAAATACCAAAACCATCATATAAAATAAATTCTAGACCTGTTCCTACTTGAACTTTAGTCGTGGTGTCTTCAAAATAGTTGGTAGCTAAATAACCTCCACCTAAAAATATATAAGGTGTTATGGATTTGTGTGGTAATACCAAATACTCCAAATTAAAATCTATTGACATAAATCCGTTGTTAAACAGGTTATCGTAAGCCAAATTAAATTTATGATATGTTAGGCCTAGATTAAGGTGTGGAGATAAAAACCTTTTGTAACCAGCCTTAAAATAGATTTCGAATAAAGGATCTTCAAAATCCCCATTTATAATAGAACTGCCTATACCAATATCAAAAGAATTTGTTCCTCTTAAGTTATAGAAGTCTAAAAACTTAGCGCTTTTAGTATTGATCTTGGTAGTTTCTTCTACTGTATTCTCTTGAGATTCACTAAAGTTGAACAGTAATAATACAAAAACAATTATTAAAACTTTAGTACTAGATTTTGCTATCATCAATTTAGTTTTAATTATACATTACATGCATAACTAAAGTAAAAAGAAGTTCATTTTCAGCGATTTAAGGGCTGCTAATATAGCAAAATAATTTACTAGACCTAATTAAGCTTAAATTTCTAAACAAAAAAAGACAACATAATGATAAACATTATCTTGTCTTTTAATGAATTTTCTTAAGAAGCTTTCGCAACTTTAAAAAATCAAAAGCCATGACGCTTAGTCTCAAACTAAGTTTAAGACTCAGACTCTAAGGTTTTTTCTACGTTAGCATTAGTATCTTGCGTTAATGTCTTGTCGACTGTATTAGAGTCATCAAGAGATAGCAAAACTGTAGCTAAGACTAGCGCTGCCACGCTTAGCAATAACTTTTTCATTTCACAAAAATTGATTAATAGCATTTCAAACTTACGAAATAAAAGCATGCTATAACTAGCTATGACTGAGTTTGTACTCTTTTTTAACTATAATTTCGATTATGCGTATCTAATGACTGATGAACAACCATTTTTAACCTATCTCTATGAAGCTTTTTACTTACACAAATCAAAGAGTTTTGACTTTTTTATTTGGTAAACAGCAGTTCCCTGTACTTTACTAAAGGCCATAATTCATCATCGATGAGTAATTCTAATTTATCACAATGGTATCGTATTTCTGAAAATAAAGGCTTAACCTTATAACAATAAGCAAGTGATTTCTTTTCTACTTCTACAAGCTTATTGGCCGCTTTTCGTTCATTAATCATTGATGTTACTTTAGAATTTATGCCTTTAATATGGGTAGATATTTCTTTTATTAATTTTAATTGCTCCTCACCTACTTTTTTATAGTCTGCATCAAAAATATCTTTTAAGCCCTTTACATTATCTATTAAAATATTTTGATATTTTACTGCAGTAGGTACAACATGGTTTCTGGCAATATCGCCAAGAACTCTGCTCTCAATTTGAATACGTAGGCCATATTCCTCCATTTCAATCTCGTATCTAGCTTGAGATTCTACTGCATTCATAACATTAAGGTCTTCAAATAACTGTATTGTTGATTTAGAAATTTTAGCTTTTAATGCTTCTGGTGTAGTTTTATTATTACTAATTCCTCGCTTCTTTGCTTCTTTTTTCCAAGCATCACTATAACCATTACCTTCAAAAAGAATATGTTTAGATAGTTTAATATATTCTCTTAAAACATTAAAAATAGCATCATCTTTTTTCATGTCTTTAGTATTCACTAAAGCGTCGACCTCAGACTTAAATTCGATTAATTGCTTAGCAACAATAGTATTAAGAACTGTCATAGAACTTGCACAGTTAGCCTTAGATCCTACAGCTCTAAATTCAAACTTATTTCCAGTAAATGCAAAAGGAGAAGTTCTGTTTCTATCTGTATTATCTAATAATATTTCAGGGATTTTACCAACGACATTTAATTTTAAATCTGTTTTTTCTTGTGGTGATAATTTACCTTTAGTAACAACCTCTAACTCTTGCAAAACTTTAGTTAACTGTGCTCCAATAAATACAGACATAATTGCAGGTGGCGCTTCGTTTGCTCCTAGTCTATGATCATTACTAGCCGAGGCGATAGCAGCTCTTAAAAGCTCTTCATAATCATTAACTGCTTTAATAGTATTTATAAAAAAGGTTAAAAACTGAAGATTACTCATTGGTGTTTTACCAGGACTTAACAAATTCACACCTGTATCTGTAGCTAAGCTCCAGTTATTATGTTTTCCTGAACCGTTAACACCTTCAAATGGTTTCTCATGAAATAAAACTTTAAAATGATGACGCTCGCCAACTTTATCCATAACATCCATTAATAAAGAATTATGATCAACAGCTAAATTAGCTTCATCATAAATAGGAGCAAGCTCAAATTGGTTTGGAGCCACTTCGTTATGGCGAGTTTTTACAGGAATTCCTAAAAGCATACACTCGCGCTCTAAATCTCTCATGTAGGACATGGCTCTATTGGGAATGGTACCAAAGTAATGGTCGTCTAGCTGTTGACCTTTAGCAGCAGAATGACCGATTAAAGTTCTACCTGTCATTACAATATCTGGTCTGGACATCGCAAGAGCCTTATCTATTAAAAAGTATTCTTGTTCCCAGCCTAACGATGCTGTTACTGTTTTTACAGATTTATCAAAATATTTACACACTGCAACTGCTGCTTCATCTACAGCCTGTAGTGCTCTTAATAAAGGTGTTTTATAATCTAGTGCTTCACCAGTATAAGCTACAAAAACTGTGGGAATACAAAGCGTAGAGCCAAAAATAAAAGCAGGAGATGTAGGATCCCAAGCCGTATAACCTCTAGCTTCAAATGTATTTCGTATACCACCACTAGGAAAACTAGATGCATCTGGCTCTTGCTGCACTAATTGTTCACCTTCAAATTTTTCGATAGCACCTCCATCTTTAAGTGGTTCAAAAAAAGCATCATGCTTCTCTGCAGTTGTACCTGTTAACGGCTGAAACCAATGTGTATAATGCGTTGCACCTTTAGATAAAGCCCATTCTTTCATACCAGATGCGATATGATCTGAGGTTAATCTATCAATTTTACGGCCAGATCTAGCATCTTTAATAGCATTGTAAGCAGACTTTGTTAGGTACTGCTTCATGACAGAATCATTAAATACATTTTCAGCAAAATATTTAGAACGCCTTCCATTTTTAGGAATAGAAATTGGCTTTTGCCTTAAAGACGACTTTATAGCGTTGAATCTAAATTTTGACATAACCTTAAAATTTGAAGGTAAAATTACTCATTTTTAATATAAAAATAATTATACCCTATTTTTTTTAGGGTATTAACACCTGTTAATAACATTTTACCCGATTTAACCCTATTTTTTTTGTGGTTATATTCTAATTATTAATATTTGCAATGTGAAATTTAAAAAACTAAACAACACACCATGAGTAAGTCTAAATTAGAATACATATGGTTGGATGGTTATTATCCAACTCAAAACATGAGAAGTAAAACTAAAGTTGAAGAAAACTTTAGTGGTAAAATAGAAGATTGCCCCATTTGGTCGTTTGATGGATCATCTACAAAACAAGCAGAAGGAGGTTCTTCTGATTGTTTATTAAAGCCTGTTGCCATTTATCCTGATCCTGCGAGAAAGGATGGATTTTTAGTAATGACTGAGGTATTAAATGCAGATGGCACACCACATCCTACAAATGCCCGAGCTGGAATTGATGATGATGATAACGACTTTTGGTTTGGTTTTGAACAAGAGTATTTTATAATGGACACAGCGACACAATTACCATTAGGTTTTCCTATTGGTGGTTATCCTGGACCTCAAGGTATGTACTATTGCTCTGTTGGAGGTAAGAACACTCATGGTCGTGATTTTGTAGAAGAGCATGCCGACTTATGCATTGCTGCTGGTCTCAATTTTGAGGGTATTAACCAGGAAGTTGCAAGTGGACAGTGGGAATTTCAATTATTTGCAAAAGGAGCTAAAAGAGCTGGAGATGAAATTTGGGTAGCGCGCTACTTATTAGATCGTCTTACTGAGCAATATGGTTATTACATAGAATACCACCCAAAGCCTGTTAAAGGTGATTGGAATGGGTCTGGAATGCACGCTAATTTCTCTAATACCTTATTAAGAACTTGTGGAAGTCAAGAGGTTTACGAACGTGTCTGCGAAGCATTTAGACCTGTAACTAAAGAGCATATTGCTGTTTATGGACAATATAACGATCAACGTTTAACTGGATTACACGAAACAGCATCTATACATGATTTTAGCTATGGTGTATCAGATAGAGGAGCTTCTATTCGTATCCCAATTATTACTGTAGAAAAAGGCTGGAAAGGTTGGTTAGAAGATAGAAGACCTGCATCTAATGCTGATCCTTACAAAGTAGCTGGACGAATTGTTGAAACTGTAAAAAGCGCCAACGTTACAGCTGAAGTATAATTATTACTTAAGTATAATGTAAATTAACCTGCTAAGTTTAGCAGGTTTTTTTTATCCTCTAAAAACCAAAACAATAAATAAACTATACGCAAACACTAGGATAAATCCTTTATACCTGCTTATTTGATGTTGTCTAGGTAAGAATATCAAAGGAATTAGTATTGCTGAAAAACCTAACATCCAAAAAATATCTCTACTCAAAATTTCTGGAGCAGTAACCGGAATCGTTTTTATAATTGACGTAATACCTAAAACAGAGCCTATATTAAAAATATTAGAGCCTATTAGGTTACCTAAGGACAAGGCTTTCTCTTGTTTTGCTGCAGCAATTACAGACGCTGCTAACTCAGGAACGCTAGTTCCTATAGCAATCATAGTAACAGAAATAACAGCTTCACTAACACCAACGTTTATAGCTATTTTTTTTGCACCATCTACCAACCAATCAGATCCAAAATACAAAGCAAAAGCTCCTATTAATAGCCAAATAATAATTTTAACATTAGAGACTTTTTCTAAAGTATCATCAACAACTTCTTCGGCTCTCTCTTTTCTGGCACTTCTAATCAAAATAAAAAGGAAAATAATTAAAGCGCCTAATAACGCTACACCCTCCATAGGAATTAACTGATTATCGTTCTTTAAAAAATAATATAGTGCTATAGAAAATAGCATCATCACAGGCCAATTCAATCTGTAAAACGATCTGTCTACAGCAATAGATCCAATAAAAGCTGTAATACCTAAAACTAAAGCAATATTAGCAATATTAGAGCCAACAACATTGTTAATTGCAATATCAGGAGAGCCATTAAAAGCAGCATTGATACTAACTAATAACTCTGGTGCAGAAGTTGCAAAGGATACCACTGTTAATCCTATTATCATTTTTGAGATATTAAGTTTAAAAGACAAGGCTACAGATGCTCTGACTAAAAACTCACCTCCTACAACTAAGAGAATAAAACCCAATACCACCCAAAGTATACTCATAAAGTTTTGCTGTTTTTCTGAATTTAAAACAAAGTGCGAAGATAAGATTTACATCTGATTCTTAATAAAAACTAAAATTTTCGTTAAATAACTATATTAATAGTTGTATAACTACAAAAATAGTTATATGTTTGAATTATGATTTTTAAAAATACATTATAAAAATTACAAAATGCAGAAACTTACAAACAAAGAAGAAGAAATCATGCATATTTTATGGAGGTTAGAAAAAGCTTTTGTGAAAGATGTTTTGGCTGAAATAAAAGAAGATAAACCTCATTACAATACTCTATCAACCATTATAAGAAATCTTGAAGAAAAGGGTTATGTTAACTATAATGCATACGGAAAAACACACCAATATTTTCCGATAGTAAAAATGGAAGATTACAAAAAGAATTTCATGAATAATGCCATTGAACACTACTTTAATAACTCTTACAAAAATGTAGTTTCATTTTTTGCTAAAGAAGAAAAAATAAGTGTTGCCGAGTTAAAAGATATTATTAACCTTATTGAGAAAAAGAAATAACTATGGATTATTTAATTAAAGCATCTGCAGTACTTCTTATATTTTTTGTCTGCTATAAATTATTTTTACAAAAAGATACATTTTTTAAGGAAAATAGATGGTTTTTACTTGTAGGTATCTTAGTATCCCTAATTCTGCCAAATATTGCTATACCAGTATATGTAACTTATGTTCCCGAATCTTTAGGCCAATTAATTTACGAGACAGAATTTAATTCTCAACCTCTAGAAGTTGTTGAGCCTAGCTTTTCTATATACTCTATTTTGGTATGGATTTACTGTATTGGACTATCTATTTTTACGATAAAATTTTTATTAGAAATAACATCGCTATCTCATCTTATTAGTACATCTGAAATTACAAAAGAAGGTAGATATAAGTTTACCAAAGTAAAACAACCTATTGCTCCTTTTTCATTCTTTAATTGGATAGTTTTAAACCCAAAACAGTTCTTACCCAAAGAACTTAATCTTATTATTAAGCATGAGAAAGTGCATGTAAGGCAATTGCATTCTGTAGATCTAATTTGCGCACAGTTATTATGCATTGTATTATGGTTTAATCCGTTTGTGTGGTTATATAAAAATGCACTTAATCAAAATCTAGAGTTTATAGCAGATAATGATACGCAACAGACAACTTCTTGCGATACGAGCTATCAAGAACTACTACTGAAGACCAGTATAAAAGGATACAACATATCCATTACAAATAATTTTTACAATTCATTAATTAAAAAAAGAATCGTTATGTTACACAAAAACAAATCCAAACATTATAGCAAACTAAAACTTGCAGCTGTATTACCTCTACTTGCTATATTCCTTATGAGTTTTAACACTAAAAAAATATTTATTGAAGCAGAAAATGGAGATACATTATTCACTGTTTCTGCTGAAACTAATGATAAAAACCTAAAAGACATAGAGAAAGCTTTTAAGAACAAAACAGCTAAATTAAAATTTACTGATCTTGTAAGAAATGATAATGGCAAAATTCAACGCATCTCCATCAACACAAAGTATCCTGATGATAAAAGGTATATAAAGCGTATGACTTTAAATAATAATTTAAAGTCTGAAACTATACAATCATTTAATTTACTTCATAAAGAAGCTGAAGATATCATAGACTTTAATTTTAAACAAGATGATGTCACATCAAACATATCAGCAAATAAAATATCCTTTTCTGGAGCTAATAGCATCAGCACTTTAAAAACACCAAAAACTAAATCTAATCCAATTCTTAGCATTGGAGATACTGAAGTAGTGATAATATCTAAAGATGCTAGTGATAATGATTTATATACTATAAAAGAGCAACTAAAAAAAGAAGGTATTACTATAAGTTTTAAAGGTATAAAACGAAATAAAAAGGGCGAAATTACTGCGATAAAAATAACAGCAAAAAGTGATAATTCTGAAGTTAAGTATTCCTCAAAAGACGATGATGCCATTGAGCCAATTACCATAAAGTTTGGTGAAGATGGTATTTACATTGGTAATAGCAAAAAATCAAAACACAAGGAGGATTATATTTTTATCTCAGGAAAAGGGAAAAGTAAGAACAACACAATATCAATATCCTCAAACCATGAATATGACAACAATAACTCACACGAAGACATTAAAATATCCAACTATAAAAATTATTTATTTGTTAAAGATGGTAAGACCATATCTGTAGATGATTTAGAAAAAATCTATCCTAAACTTGTTGAAACAAACACCATATCAACATTTAATATAGTAAAAGGAAAAAAAGCTCTTGAAGTTTACGGTAAAGATGCCAAAAATGGTGTTGTGGTTATAACTACAGGTGAACCAAGTAAAACTAATTTATCCTTTAACAATAGTGATGAAATTAAAGGTAATATTTGGATTACCAAAGACGGAAAAAAACATAACGTAAAAACCTCAGGTGTTTCTAAAGTAATAATACACTCTGATGATGATCATGATGAAGATGATGATCATGAGGAGGAAATTATTATTATCAATGGAAACGATAATAACAATACTGAGGATATAATTATTAAAGGTGAAGGTACTAATGTTTGGACTACAGAAGATAACGTTACTGTTACTAAAATTGGCAAGGATAAAAAGAATTTCTTCTTTGTATCCTCAGACGATACTGATGGAAAAAATCCATTAATAATAGTTGATGGAAAAGAGATTAAGAAAAAAGATTTAAGCGATATTGATCCAGATACAATTGAGTCTATTACAGTTTTGAAGGATAAAAAAGCCACAGAAAAGTATGGCAAAAAAGGTGAAAATGGAGTTATAGTAATTACTCTAAAAAAGTAAAAAATACTTTTTAAGTACTAAAAAGAGTAACAGTGATGTTACTCTTTTTCTTTTGGTTTTTGTTTTGGCGCTCTTTTGTGCGCTTTTAGATATTGCATAAGCATCCATTCTATTTGTCCATTAGTACTGCGAAATTCATCAGCAGCCCATTTCTCAACAGCCTTTAACATCTCTTCATTTATTCGTAATGCAAATGCTTTTTTCTTTGCCATAACTTAAGACTTATTGAGTTTTTTTTGATAAATGACAAGTACTATAGGTAATATAATACTTGATCCAATAACAATTGGCATAAACATACGACCTAAAGACAATGACGCTCCTTTTGCACTTTCTACAATATGATAGGTTAAGTATAGAAATAAAAGTACGCACAAAAAATTAACAATTCGTAATACTCTTATACTAAACCTATAATTTTTTAAAGCATTATTTTCAGTAATATTAACCATGTAATTATGCGTATGAGGGAACTTTGTTAACACCAACATAAGACCATAAATAAAAGTTGCTAAACCAGGTAATACCCATAAAATTAACTTGGAATTAAATTCTGTAGGCTCACCTTTAATACCAAAACGTGTAGGTATTGAGTCTGGTAATTCCGCATAACTACTAATTACAAAATACCATGTAATAATTAGTAAGGTTAAAGAAAGTAATTCAATAACATAATCAAACGTTTCCAAAGGAATTTGTATTCGAGGTCTTTTAGACATTTCTATCTGTTTTTATCACGTTCAAATACAACACTCGCCCAGCCTTGTCCTATTTGTATAACTTGCCAACCTTCTCTAGCATATTGGTTTAATAAATCTTCAAACTGTTGAAATCTATTTCTAAACCCTAACTTAGGTTGTACTACTTTATATTCTTTCATAATTTAATCGTTATCTGGATCTTCTTTAAAAATAACCAAAGCTAAAACAACTCCTATAATAGTGCCAATGATGGAACCATAAACCGTTCCCATAGCTACATCTCCAAAAACAGCTCCCATGGTTACACCAATACTTGTACCCATTGCACTACCTATAGCAATACTAGATATTTGATTCTTATTCATATTCTAATGACTTAAAGTTCCTGTATTAACTATTGGAGATGCATCTTTGTCTCCACATAAAACCACCATAAGATTACTTACCATAGCTGCTTTACGCTCTTCATCTAAATCTACGATTTGATTTTTGTTAAGCTCTTCTATAGCCATTTCTACCATACTTACAGCACCTTCAACAATTTTATGTCGTGCCGCAACAATTGCAGTAGCTTGCTGACGCTTTAGCATGGCATTAGCAATTTCTTGAGCATACGCTAAGTAACCTATACGTGCTTCTAAAACTTCTATACCAGCTATTCTTAAGCGCTCTTCAATTTCTTTTTCTAGTGCTTCACTTACTTCATTTACGCTAGAACGCAGTGTAATATCCTCATCATGCCCTTCGTCAGCAAAATTGTCGTAAGGATACATACTTGCCAACTTCCTTACTGCAGCATCTGTTTGTACTCTTACAAAATTTTCAAAATTATCTACATCAAAAGCTGCCTTATAAGTGTTGAATACTCTCCAAACTAAAATGGTACTAATCATTACAGGATTACCAAGTTTATCATTAACTTTTAGGCGCTCACTATCAAAATTACTGGCACGTAAAGAAATTTTCTTCTTGGTATAAAACGGATTTACCCAATAAAAGCCATTTTTTTTAATAGTACCAACGTACTTACCAAACAGAAGTAGCACTCTAGAATTATTGGGTTGCACCATAACAAAGCCAAATGCCATAATTAAGGATAATACCACAGTAATTACTGGCCAAGGCGTCTGCCAAACAAATATTGCAGCAATACTTCCAAAAAACGACACTAAAAACACTAACAACATAAAATAGCCATTTGCAGGCACAATACTTTTTTCTTCTTTCATAATCTAAAAATTTAATCGGTTAATCATTATTAATTTAATTTGATATTAAAATGATATCATAAAGATATAATTTATTTCATTAGTGTGCAAATGAAATAGTTTGTTACACTTTTTAAAAAATAAATTTAAAAAAGAGTTTGGCACGTAGTTTGATAAATATTAATTGTAAAGATGATGTCGCTAGAAATGATTAATAGCACTTCAAAATAATTGCGAATATCATATTACACACATTTTGGTTGGTTAGTTAGTGAAAAAGCACCTTAATAAGGTGCTTTTCAATTTTAACATAGTGTGTTTTAAGGCTTATTTATTAATGAATGTAGAAATGACCTTTACCAGCTCTTCAGAAATTGGCCTAAAGGATTCGTTATAAGATTTGGAGTTTTCTAAATTTCCGCCTTTGATAATAAACAACACATGATTCATATCATTTATAATAGCAAGCTCTGCTTTAATATTAGCTGCTTTTAAGAGCTTTGCTTCGGCTACAGAAACTTGTAAATCTTTAGTGCCATTGATTAATAATATTGGTATTTGCAAATCTTTGATAAGTAAAGTTGGTTCATAAGACATCCAATTAATCATAAAAGGTTGTAGATCTTTTCTAAAAAGTGATGCTAAAACTGGAGGGAAATTATCTGTTGTCTCACCTGTTTTAAGTATATCGACCACTTTTTTAGAATCTTCAGCTAATCCTGGTGCTGTTTTAGACACTTGTTCTACAATAACATCTCCAATGTTTTGTCCTGCTCCAGCTAATGAAATAAATCCATCAGCTCTGTCTTTAGCACTAAGCATGCCAACCAAACTACCTTGACTATGACCTAAAACATAAATTTTACTGAATTCTTTAGATGTTTTAAAATATTCAACCACAGAAATAGCATCTGTTACAAAATCATCAAACTTGATATTTGGATCAACATTACCTTGTTGTATTTGCTTTACGATGCGCTTATCATATCTAAAGGTTGCAATTCCATTTAACGTTAAACCTTCTGCTAATTTTTTTAAAGCGTTATTTTTTAAAAAGTTCTGGTTTCCATTTCTATCTATTGGTCCAGAACCTGCAATAATAATTGCTAAAGATTTAGCTTTAGTTTTTGGTAATACTAACGTACCATCAATTAATGTATTTATAGAAATTTCTTTTTCTACAATTGAATCGTTTTGAGTAAAAACAGGACTACTAGAAAACAGTATTAAGACAACAAAAATCTTGTACATGAGATATTTTTTACAAATATAAGGTTAAGTTACACGCTATACACCTAACGAAAATCTATAAAAAATGGTATACTCAAATATATCAACGACATCACACGAAGTTGTATTTCATCGATAAAATACATAATTTCAACTTTAAATGTTAAATTTTAATGTACTTCATCGATAATTATTGTATTTAATCAGGTTAATTAAAATATAATTCTACATTTGAAGTGTACTAAAATTTAGTTTTTAGTTCAATGGATTAATTAATTAATATTTGCCATATGTTGTTGATCTTAGAGACCCTAAATCTACTACGTATATAAAAAAGCAAATAAGAAAAACCGAGATTGAGGGATCTCGGTTTTTTGTTTTTATCATTTGTATTCTTACAAGTTAATTAATTTTCTAAAAGTTAAGTTTACCCTTGGTTTAACCTTTCGTTTTGTTTTAGCAATTTGATGCAACCAGTGCTCTTGCATTTCACCCTTCATTATCAATAAGCTACCATGTTCTAATAATAATTTATGGCGTTCTTGTTTTAATGTTCTGTGCTTAAAATGAAACCAGCGAGATTCTCCTAAACTTAAAGAAGCAATTACTGGATGCTTCCCTAACTCTTTTTCATTATCTGCATGCCAACCATTACTATCATTTCCATCTCTATATAAATTAAGAAGTACTGAGGTAAATGGTTGGCTTGAAATCTCTTCGATGTTATGTTTTAACGCTAATAATACTTTGGTAAATCTATGAGGATGCATTGTAATACCAGAATAACTATAAGGCTTATCTTCAACTCCATAAAGAGCAGTAAGCCTAGGTTGTGCATATGTTTTTCCGAAGATGTTAATATCATCTTGCTGCCAAGGTGTTGTATTAATGAGGTGATTAAAAAGATCGGAAGCTTCTGACTCCTCAATGAATTTAGGTCTATAAATTAAATCGGCATTTGGAAGCTCAAAAACTTCTTGTGCTTTGGCAAATAGAGACATTAGGTAATTTTTTTCCTAAATTAGCTACTCTATGAAGTATATCAAAGTTTTTAGTCTTTGTCTTTTGGTTTTAAGTATTTTGTCTTATAATCAAAACAAACTCCCTGATGGTTTTGTATATGCAAAATCTATGATTAAAGATTTAGATGTAGAATTACGCTACTACTCTACTAACAACTTTGTTGGTGATACTATTACTGGTTACAAATCTAATAGACTTATTTTAACAGAACCTACAGTGGAAGCCTTGCAAAATGTTCAGAACGAGTTACAAAACTTAGGCTATTGCTTAAAGGTATTTGATGGCTACAGACCTCAACGCGCTGTGAATCATTTTATACGTTGGGCAAAAGATTTAAACGATACCATTAATAAGTCTCGTTTTTATCCTGAAGTTGAAAAACGTCATCTTTTTAAAGAAGAATATATTGCCACACGATCTGGTCATAGCAGAGGCAGCACTATAGATTTAACTATTATTGATGGTAATACAGAAGAAGAACTAGATATGGGAAGTGCTTATGATTTTTTTGGTGAACAATCATGGGTGAATTATCAGAATATCTCTGAAACTCAAAAACAGAACAGACAACTACTACAGCGAGTAATGCTTAAGTATGGTTTTAGAAACTACAGTAAAGAATGGTGGCATTTTACATTACGTGGTGAGCCATTTCCTAAAACGTATTTTGATTTTGAAGTGGAGTAATTATTGCTCCTTAAATACCTTATAACTTACACCAATACCATAATTAGTTAATCCTTCATCTAAAAGATTAGACTTAAACCCATTACCTTTTCTAAACTGCTTCCATTCATTATTATTAATAAATACACGTTTTATAAAGGTTCTATCAGAAGTCATCTTATTAGTAAAAGGCAATAATGGTCTAAAATTAGTTGGAATTTTAACCACTCTATTACCAGATTTAATCTCCTTGTACTTTTTATTAGGTAGTAATTTACCATTAGCATCTGTATAACCCAATACTTGCAAAGACACAAAGAATCCCGATTTAGGTACAGTAATATTATAATCCTCTACATTAAGATTATGCATATCACCATCTTTTTCGGTAGCTCTAAATACTATGGTTTCATTAAGTAATGGTTGCCCAGGAACTCCTTTGTTATTATTATAAAACACAACTTTAAATAAGGTTGAAAATTTTCGTTTATCTGCATTAGATCGCTTTCGTTTTTTCCAATCTCTACTCTCTAAAGCCAATGGAAACAAAACACTAGAAATTTGTCGGTCTTTTGTATCTGAATTATTAAATAGCACTGCAATTTCAGACTCTATAGTTGGTAACCAACAATGATAATAATCATCATCTAAATAGGGTTTTAGTTTTTCGGTTTTAAACTTTCTATCTAAAGCAACAGTTATTAATACTTCTGAAAGCTCATCTATTTTGGGAGCTAAAAAAATAACCTCAGGTAAGGATTCTGTAGACAATGCCAATTTAGAATAACCTAATGCAGTAATGAAGATAGAGTCTACATCTGCATATAACTTTTTATTGAATACAAACATACCTTCGTCATCAGCAAAAATACCTTGACCATCACCAAAGGATATAGAAGCATATGAAATCGCATAATTTGCTTCACTATCCTTAATATAATGCTGATTAAAGTCTACAAATTGTGCTACTGAGAAATTACTCAAAGAAAATAATGCAAATACAACTATTCTTTTCAATGCAAACATGGTTTAAATATAGTTTAATTATCTACAATGAAAAAAGCGTTCCATTTCTGAAACGCTTCTTAAAATATTGATTGGTCTAAGTATTAATCTTCTAATGCTTTTCTGGTTTGTGTAAAACCAACATACAAGCCAACTCCTGCCATTAAGAATATCATTGCAGGATAAACTGCATCATCATCTAAATTAGTATAGGTATCTAAAATATTGGCAATAAATACACCTAAACCTATTCCCATTAAAAGGAATGCTATATTAAGTACAATGACTTTCCATGATGATCCTGCGCGTTTACCTATATTAAAAATACTTGCATCTGCTCCTTTTTCTATTAATGCTAAACGCTCTTTGTTTCGGGTTGAAAAGTATAAATAAAATACGCCAAATATTGATCCGAATATAATTGCTAATACTGCTACTTCCATAATTGTTTGTTTTTAATTGATTATTTTAATGTGTTCATAGCTTATGACGACAACCTTTAGATTTAGGTTACAATTTTTTAAAATTATTTTTTTAGACTCTTTGTGTAACCTAATATGAGTATATGTCGTCTTAATTACAAATGACCACCAACGACGACCAATTACATATAGATAAGATCTTATCTGGCGATACAAATGCATTTAGCATTTTAGTAAATCGTTATAAGGATTTGGTGTATACATTAGCTACACGAATGATGAAAAATAAGGAGGAAGCTGAAGAGGTTGCTCAAGACACTTTTATTAAAGCATATAAGTCCTTACCAAAATTTAAAGGTGATTCAAAATTTTCAACTTGGATTTATAAAGTAGCATATAATACAAGTTTAGACAGAATTAAAAAGAATAAAAGAACAGAACAAACGCTTGAAATAAATGAATTTACAGCACACCAAGTTAAAACTATAGACAATGCTTTAGATCATTTAGAAACTGAAGAGCGTAATGCAACCATTAAGCATTGTATAGAATCATTACCGAGTGAAGATAGTTTTTTACTAACTTTATTTTATTTTGAAGAACTATCACTCGATGAAATTGCAAAAATTGTGAAGCTAAAACCTAACAATATTAAAGTGAAGCTTTTTAGAAGTAGAAAAAAATTAGCTACTATTTTAAAGCAACAATTAGATAACGAAACAATAGAAAGTTATGGACAAACATACAGAGCAGCATTTAGATAAGTTAGCGGAAAAAGTTTTAAAGACTCCAAATTTGGAGTCACCTTCGGTAGATTTTACAACTAATATTATGAACTCTATTAACGCTCTACCTCTGAGTAAATCTATTAATTATAAACCTTTGATATCTAAATATGGATGGCTAGCTATTATTATCGTTCTAATCAGCCTTTCTACTTATATTATGCTTAATTCCACAGGAGATTCCACTTGGTTAAAGCGTTTAGATTTAAGCTCTCTTTCTAATACTAAATTTACAGAAGTTGTTTCTGGTTTTACAATTTCTAAGACACTTATTTATGCTATAGGTCTTTTAGGCATTATGTTATTTATTCAAATCCCTATACTAAAACAATATCACAATAAACAGTTTAAAGTTTAGTCTTTAAAATACCAAAATGGAATAGTAGCACGACGCGTTTGTGCTGTATCATTGTCTCTATTAATAAATTCCCTGTTAACTTTGAGTATATGCTTGCCTTTAGGCAAACTATCAACTGCAATATAAGTCTCAAAACCAAATTCTTTAGTAGAGCTTCTGCCTAAAATAAAATCTGTGATATACTCAGTAGAATCTATATAAACGTGGTAGATATCATTAAAAGTTTTAATATAGGCTAGGCGTAAACTATCTCGTTTTCTAAAATTTATTCCATTATTACTAAAAACAACATCAGAGCTAAGTCCTCTAATATCTTTTTCTGGTTTTAATCCAGAATTCAGTTCAAAAATATGATCCTCTACACCTTCATCAAAAACCACAAAAATTTTTAGATAAGGTTGAGTTATAACCTTTGATGGAATGGCAACACGTCTTATAAACTGACCTTTATCTCTATTAATTAAAGCCTCATAATTTCTATCATGCATTCGAGTTTCAGAGGAAGAGTTACCCAAATTTATATAGTTAGATTGTTTGTAAGTAAAACTTGTTGAGATTAAAATAATAAGGTAAATAGGTAATAAAACCCAACTTAAACGCTTTCCAAACTTATTATCTAAAAAGTTATGAACTAATGGTCTGTACAAAAACGATAAGGTAATAAAACTAAAGACCCAATAGATTGGAAAGTAAAATTTGGTTGTCCACTTTTTTTTCTTAAGCCAGCCTTGTGTGACAAAATCTATAAAAGTAAAGAACATACCAAAAACAATAAATACAATTAATACTACACCAATTGGTGTAGATATGGTTTCTCCTAAAACTTGTTCATTTAATATATAATAAGACACTAAAGCTATAGCAGCAATAGTCATTGTAAATGCTAAAACATAAAAAATAAGTAAAAATGAGATAGCAAAAATGATACTACAATAGTTTTCTAATGTTCCTATATATCGATCAAAAGAGCCAATTTTTTTCTTAAGATAATTGGTGAATTTTGGGCTATACTTTAACTCTTCATAATCAATATCTCCAGATACATAACGTAGGCCGAGAGCACCAATCCATAAACCTCTGAGTATTACATGCAGTAGGAGGTTAAAGAGCAGTATATAGCAAGATACTAAGGATACAATTCCAATAATAAAGAGCATAATTTGCTCATTACGTTTAGCCTCTTCAGCAAACAATCCTATAGGATCTATAGCTTGAAATAACCCAAAAATGGCAAATCCAGAAATTAGTAATTCTAATTGCCAACTTTCTTCTTGTAATTTCTGTAGTAGTTTTTTAAAAGCTGGATTATTATAATCTTGACTCATGTAATTTTACGTTATACTGTAGAAGGTAAATTACTTTTTAAATCAACTTCTATCTAATTTAAAATTGTCTAAATCTATATCATCATTTCCAAAATTATCAAAAGGATACTCTAATTGATTTTGAATATTGTAAAGAGATACTAATATAAATTGCGTAAACAACACTACACCATACACAATCCAAGTACTATTATAGCCAACATTTTTAATAACCTCAGGCGAGTAAATTAGCGGAAAAATATAAATGAATACTAAGCAGTAAGCCTTTAAACTTACTGGTGTTCTGTGAATATGTATTGCATTAAGATTCTCAAAAGACTCATGCGTATCTTTCATAAAACGAAAGACCTTATCACGTATCTGTCGTGTAAAAACATCGCTATGATTTAGCATAAATTCATACACTTTATTCATAGCATTATCTACTTTTGAAATATCCTTAATTTTATCAGATAAATGATCGATTGCACTATCATTAATCGTTTTAAGTATGGTATCTACTTCGTCTTTAAACTGATCTACCAACTCTGGTTTAGAGAGTAAAAAATACCGAATTGTACTGAGACTACTTTTAAATTCACTAAGATGCTCAAGTGCATTTTCTCGTCTTCTAAAAGAACCTCTAATGGAAAATACCAATGGGAAGATAATAGCAATACTTAACAAGGTCATATCCACATTAAAATCTATTTTAAAATGGTAGGATAAATAAGTAATGAGTACTGATAACACCAGAACAGTGACTGTTCTAAAGTTTAAGATTGTAAAATACTTATTGATAATAATTTGCAATTGGTTATATTTGATAAAGTTAGCAATTAAAATGAATAAATACTATTTCGTTCTTTCTTTAATCTTGTTATTATGTACTCCAAACATAAATGCACAAACAGAGTTAAAGACTAAAGCTAACACTACAAAAGTACGCCTTTTCTCTAGTAATAATTTACTCCCAATTAAACTAAAATATTCGCGAAAAAACGTAAAAAAAGTAACTAACGATACTACTTATATGGAGTCTGAGTTAAGTTACAAAACAGCAGATAGTGCATGGAAATCCTTACCAATAAAATTAAAAGTTAGAGGTAATTTTAGAAAAAAAGCTTGCTATTTCACGCCTTTAAAACTTAAAATTAAAAAGAGTGATGCTAAAACAACACTCTTTAAAGGTGAAAAAAAATTAAAACTTGTTTTACCATGTAAGAAAGAAAAAGCCATGAATGATAATGTGGTTAAGGAGTATTTAGCATATAAAATTTATGAGATTATATCACCAATACATTTTAAAACACGGCTTTTAGATATTGAATATGAAGATGTGAAGAAGAAAAAATCTGACTTTCATAATATCAAAGGATTTGTTATTGAAGATGATGAATCTGTTGCTAAGCGCTTTGAAGGTAATGTGGTTAATAGATCTATTTATCCTAATGGACAAGATGCTTTTGAAGCTCTAAAAACAGAACTATTTCAGTTTATGATTGGTAATACTGATTTCTCTGCAACATATCAACATAATGTAAAGATGATGGTAATTGATAAAAAATACGTTCCTGTTCCTTATGATTTCGATATGTCTGGCTTGGTCAATTGTTCTTATGCAGTAGTCTCAGATTCAAGATCATATAAACTACCAATTACAAGTGTAAGAGAACGATTATTTTTAGGCTACAAAAGAGATGCTGAAGTATTTAATACTGTAAGACAACTATTTAAAGCTAAAAAAGCAGAGGTCTTAACAATGCTTCAAGACCATGAAATATTCTTTAAAAATGAAACAGCATTTAAAGTTACTAAAGAATATATTGTAGAGTTTTACAAAATCTTGGAAAACGAAGCTAAATTTAAAAAGTACATCTTAGATGCTGCAAGAAATATGTAATATTGTTTTCTGAAATGCTTAATCTTATTTTAATTATTTTACTATTCTCTTTTTACCAAACCTATTTTTAGACTAATAAGACAAAATACTCCAAAGGATTCTAATAATGTAAAAAAGCGCATGTACAGAATACAATGCGCTTTTTAGCTATTAATTATTAGGGATAGATTTATTTTGTGTAACAAATTTATAAGTTTTGAAGCAGTTAAAAATTGATCTATGGTAATAAACTAATCTTTAAGCAGTTCTTTTCTAATTCTACTCAAACTTTCTGTCGTAATACCTAGATAAGATGCGATATGATAATTTTTAACGCTTTTATGTATGTTAGGATAAGTATTTATAAATAACAAGTAACGTTCTTTTGCAGACTTTGAGATATCTGATAACACACGTTTTTGAAAAGCAGCAAAGGCCTTCTCTAATTTAACCCTAAAAAAGTGTTCAATTTTTGGGATTTTGGCATACAAGTACTCTTTATTTTTCTCTGTTATTTTATAAAGTATAGCATCTTGTATGACTTCTATAGTCATCGTTGCTTTAGATCCTGTAAAAAATGCCGTATAATCACTCATCCACCAATCTTTAATACCAAATTGAACTGTAAATTCTTTACCTTCAGAATTTATATAATACGATCTTAAACAACCTTCTAAAATATAGTATTGCTCATTAACACTGTCTCCTGCATTAAGAAGAATAGTCCCTTTTTTAACATTTAGCTTATGAAAAACAGATGTAATAATCTCTATTTCGTCTTCGGTAAAAACAATGTCTTTAAATATCTCTTTTATTTTAGAATTATCAGAGCGCACTAGTAAACTTTTATTAGTGTTAAGATAACTATAAACTCTAAATACGTGAAGTAACTTCGATAATAGAATTAAAAATTAGATGATGTCTACCATTAACAAGAAAAAAGCCACTTCAAGTTTTGAAATGGCTTTTATTTTAGTTTAAAAAACGGTTATTGGCTATTGCGAACTGAATTTGATGCTCCTGTAAGTTTTAACTCTGGAATAACATTTTTCATTTTTGCAAAAGCTAAACTCAATTTACCTTCTCTAATATCATCTAGTAACCATTTGCCTTCAGTGTATTCCATGATCCATATATGTTCTTCACCTCCATATACATTTTTTCCTTCAACTATTTTTCCGGTATCTCTATTGATAAGATAATCTTTAATATTAGCTGTAATAATGAACGCTATCTTTGAACCTTCAAAATTCTCTTCATCCGTAATTTCTGCATATACAGGTTTTATACTATTAATTTTATCTAGCTTACAAATGTTCTTTAAATTTTCGCGTTTCCAGCGATCTATATGAACTTGTTGTTGATTTTGCCAATACCAATGATTTACATACTCAGAGACCTCTTTCATATTCTCTTTATCCCAAGCTTCATAAACTCTTGTAAAAACATTATAAACATTTTTTTGAAGGTTTAACCATGAGAAATCTCTATTAATTAATCCAATAGCATTAAGCTGCTTTTTAGTTTTTCTGATAGCAAAGAATTCAACAGTGTATGTATAGACTATTAAAGGAAAGAAAATAATACATAGTGCAAATAATAATAGTTTTCCCCACCATGTTTTAAACAATCCTTTTACAACAGAGCCTCCTGGTCCTGCGTATACTGGATCTATGTAAAACAAGAATCCTA
Source organism: Microcosmobacter mediterraneus (assembly GCF_031846265.1). Classification (NCBI taxonomy): domain Bacteria; kingdom Pseudomonadati; phylum Bacteroidota; class Flavobacteriia; order Flavobacteriales; family Flavobacteriaceae; genus Microcosmobacter; species Microcosmobacter mediterraneus. Next base: position 202,009 of record NZ_JAVRIA010000006.1, read on the forward strand.
TGATTAATATGGTAAGGAGTACTTTTTTATGATGTGGCTTCATAATTTATAGGTGTTTTAAAATTCTTAGTAATGAAAATGCACTGATAAATATAAGAATTGCTAATATTCTGGCTTCTTTGGCTGACATCATTCTTGGTTTCAACCATATTAAACTAGTTAAGATAAATACTAAAGCTAATCCGTATAAAAAGTATTCCTCACTTGTCTCTTTAACATGCGTAATACCAGTTTTAATAGAGGTAACAGTTGAAATTTCTTTAGAGAAAAAGGAGACGTTAACTAGGACTTCTTCTCCTTCCATTAAATGATCAAAGACTTCTTTATTAAATTGATCGTTTAAATTTTCGAAATATATGTTATAGGTTGTTGTGCCAAACCTCGCTCTATAACTTTCATCTTTAGAAACTACTGTTGTTTGTATCTCTTTTTCTGGCAATACCAACTCTGAGAGTATTAGCAATCCTGTTATAAAAAGGAATGAACACTAATATTTTTATGAGCTTAGCGTATTTAGATAAATCGAATTTCATAGTTTTTAAGGTATAAAAATTATTTGTAAAATTTGAAACAAAAAAACCACCTAGAGTCTCTAAGTGGTTTTAAATATATAGGTTATTGAAATTCATCAGCGTATCAACTACTTAATCATATCATAGCTTCGCTTAATAAAGTTAGTAAGTTCTTCACCCTTAAGTAAGCCTTGCGATAAGCGTGCTAAATCTAAACTCTGATTGATTAAACGCTCTTGCTTTTTACGCGTTTTGGTGTTTAAAATATCGCCTACCAATTCAGAATTTGTATTCACTATTAGATTATACATCTCTGGCATATTACCCATACCAAACATGCCTCCTCCTGTGGCTTGCATTTCTTTCATTCTACGCATAAACTCAGGTTGCGTAATCATAAATGGCGCAGCATCACTATCCATAGTTTCTAACTGTACAGAGAATTTTTCAGAAGGAATAACGTCTTTTAGTAATTCGTCCAATTTAGTTTTCTCCTCATCAGATAACTTAGAAATCTTAGAGTCGTCTTTCTTAATTAAATTATCTACATGATCTGCATCAACACGAGCAAAAGAAATCTTCTCTTTGGTGGTTTCTAATTTCTGTAATAAATGTGATACAATCGGAGAATCTAACAATAATACCTCGTAACCTTTTGCTTTAGCGGCTTCAATATAACTATGCTGCTCATCTTTATTTGATGCGTATAAAATAACCAGCTTATCATCCTTATCGGTTTGGTTAGCCTTAATCTTATCATATAATTCTTGATAGGTATAGAAGTTTCCATCTACTGTAGGATACAATGCAAAGGCATCGGCTTTTTCAAAGAATTTTTCTTCTGACAACATGCCGTATTCAATAACGATTTTGATATCATCCCATTTCTTTTCAAAATCTCCTCTGTTATTATTAAATAACGATTTTAATTTATCAGCTACTTTTCTGGTTATGTAAGATGATATTTTCTTTACAGCACCATCAGCTTGTAAATACGAACGTGAAACGTTTAACGGAATATCTGGAGAATCAATAACACCTTTTAACATGGTTAAGAATTCTGGCACAATACCTTCTACATTATCAGTTACAAATACTTGATTTTGGTATAATTGAATACGATCTTTTTGTACATTAAGATCGTTAGTCATTTTTGGAAAATATAGTATACCTGTTAGATTAAACGGATAATCTACATTCAAATGAATATTAAACAAAGGCTCTTCAAACTGCATTGGATACAACTCTCTGTAGAAGTTCTTATAATCATCGTCCTCTAAATCGGTTGGTTGTTTGGTCCAAGCAGGATTAGGATTATTAATGATATTATCTACCTCTTGCGTTGGAGCAGGATCATCCTCCTTTGCATCGTCTGGTTTCGGTAAGGTTTCAGTCTTCATTCCAAATTTAATCGGAATAGGCATAAACTTGTTGTACTTAGTCAGCAGTTCATTGATTCTAGAATCCTCTAAAAACTCGGTTGAATCTTCAGCAATATGAAGAATAATTTCGGTTCCTCGCTCAGTCTTATCGGCTTCCTCTAAGGTAAACTCTGGAGAACCATCACAGGTCCAATGCGCAGCTGGATCATCTTTAAAAGATTTTGTAATTATCTCAACCTTATCGGCAACCATAAATGCCGAATAGAATCCAAGACCAAAGTGTCCAATAATTCCTGCATCTTCAACTTTATCTTTGTACTGGTCTAAAAACTCTTCAGCACCAGAAAAAGCTACTTCATTAATGTACTTTTCTACTTCTTCCTTAGTCATTCCTAAACCTTGATCTATGATATGAAGTTTCTTACCTTCCTTATCAACTTTAATTTCAATTTTAGGGTCTCCATAGTCCACTTTGGCTTCACCAATATTGGTGAGATGCTTCAATTTCATCGTGGCATCTGTAGCATTACTAACCAGCTCACGTAAAAAGATTTCGTGATCACTGTACAAGAACTTTTTAATTAACGGAAAGATATTTTCTACCGATACATTAATACTTCCTTTTGTCATTTTATGTTGTTTTTGTCATTCCTACGCAGGCAGGAATCTAATTAATACAATAATTTATATACTGCATAGACTTAGTCAAATAAAATACCAAGTCTAAAATTGTGACAAGATGACATAAAAAAAGTCGCTCTTTTCAGAACGACTCTTTTATTTATAGTCTCATACATTTAATTCTTTATTTTTTCTTCTCTTTTCTCAATTGTTTCATCATTATTTTTCACATGCTCTTCTAACCATTGATCTTGCTCCCAGAGCATGTGCATAATAGACTCTTTTGCTCTGTAACCATGACTTTCTTTCGGCAACATAACTAAACGTACTGGAGCTCCTAATCCCTTTAAAGCATTAAAATAACGTTCACTTTGTAAAGGATACGTCCCTGAGTTATTATCTGCCACACCATGAATTAACAACAAAGGTGTTTTCATTTTGTCTGCATGCATAAATGGCGACATGTTGTAATATATATCTGGCGCTTCCCAATAGCTTCGTTCTTCGCTTTGAAATCCAAAAGGTGTAAGTGTTCTGTTATAAGCTCCACTTCTAGCAATTCCTGCAGCAAATAAATTGGAATGTGATAATAAATTAGCCGTCATAAATGCACCATAACTGTGACCACCAACAGCAACTTTATTTCGATCTATATAACCCAAATCATCTACGGCATTGATAGCCGCTTTGGCATTACCTACTAATTGTGATCTAAAGGTATCGTTTGGTTCATCTGTTCCTTCACCAACAATAGGAAAAGCAGCATCGTCTAAAACCACATAACCTCTCGTAACCCAATAAATTGGTGAACCATAATAAGGATAAATAAATTCGTTAGGATTTGTTGTACTCTGAGACGCACTAGATTTGTCTTTAAACTCTCTTGGATAAGCCCAAAGCACCATTGGATATTTTTTACCTTTCTCGAAATTTAGTGGTAAATACAGCGTACCTTCTAAGTCTAATCCATCATCTCTTTTATAACTAATGACGCGTTTATCTACATCTTCAATACTTTTAAACGGATTTTCAAAAGCAGTTATAGCCTCTAAATCGTCCTTTTTATTAATGTTTCTTATGTAGTAATTAGGATACTCTGTCTGCGACTCTATTCGCACTAAAATTTTACCTTTCTTAAGATCTAAAGCCGAGTTTAAACGTTCTAACTTATCTGTATATTCAGATTGGTAAAGCCTATTGGTTTTGGTCGTTTTCATATTAAACTCATCAATAAATGGAAACTGACCTTCTTTAGTATAGCCATCTCCCATTAGATAGAGCTTAGAACCATCTATTTCTAGTGTGTTACGACCATATTCATTTTTTGAGGTTACAAAGTTTCCTGGATCACTATAGACGTCTTGGTAATTTCGATCTCCAATAAGTTTTGGTTTTTGGTTGGCATCCGATGGATTAAACATATAGGTTTTAAGGTTTCTTGTATTCCACCAATAATCATAAGCAATAGCAGTATTATCATTTCCCCATTCTACACCTCCAAATCGTTGCATTGTTTTAAGCATGAGACGAGGTTTTCCTTTAAAAGGTGCATTTACCTCGTAAAGTGCATCTCTAAATTCAACCTCTTGTGCAGGATCTCCTTGATCTAAAGCTTCTGTCCAAACTAGTGTAGATGGTTTATCTCCTCGCCATTGCATACTACGTTTTCCCATTCTGGTAGACATAAAACCTTTTGGTCTTACTTCGTCCAAAGGCACTTCGTTAACCATGGTTATTAAATTTCCACTCGCATTATAAATATGACTTTCACTAGGAAAACGTCTATAGGTTACTAAGTAAGAAAATGGTCTTTTAATAGTGGTAATCATAACGTATTCGCCATCTGGAGAAAAACTTACACCATTGTACATATTCGCTGGAAGAAAATTTTCCATAACACCATCAATAGATACTTTTTTGAGTTCTGAACGTGCTAATTGCTCAAAGTTAAACTCATCATTTGGTGTTTTTAATAAATCTTGATAGGTTCTATTTTGTGCTTTGGTTCCATCACTCACAGAAACTGTAGGTCCTGTTGGTACAGCAACACTCGTATTTATTAAAGGTTTTCTATCCGAAGGAAGAACCTTAACTAGTAAATTTTTATTGTCTTTAAACCAACGAATGGTGCTGCCCATATTAGCATTAATATTAGCCTCAGTAATTTTCTTAACAGAAGCTTTATTAATATCTAAAACCCAAACTTCAACACCTTTTCTTGTAGTATTTAAACAGGCTATCATTGACTCATCCGGAGACCAACTAAATCCGGATAATCTTGGATTGTCTGGTAATCCAGAAACCTGTTTTGCCTCGGTTTCACTTACCTTTTTTACCTTTAGGTTAGTGTAAAAGGTGGTTCTACTACCAATATTAGTAACCGGATTAATACGAAGACCTGCCAAACGTAATTCGGTTTCAGATAGCTCTGCAATAGATTTGTATTGGTTTCTGTAAAATAAAACCATATTCTCAGCTTTACTATCTATTTGTACGCCAGGAGCAAGGTTAACATCTGCTAAATCGAGTATTTCTTTTGGAGGTGTTTGATAGGTTAAGTTATCTTGAGCATATCCAAAACAGATAAAAAAGATAAGCATAAACTTAAGTGTAGTTTTCATGATGAAGAATGATTAAATTAGTGGACATGAAGATACTTAATTTACAAGGTTTTTAGTTTAATATGCTGTTAAAATTAGAGCAAAAAGCCTTGTAATACTATGCATGCATAGTTTTTAAAATAGCTTATCAAATACCTTTAACGACTATTTACTTAAATTGCAAGACTGAATAAAAACTAATTATATGTACAATTCTAAAATCACTGGACTCGGAAAATATGTCCCTGAAAATGTAGTAACCAATAATGATTTAAAACAATGGATGGATACCAGTGACGAATGGATCCAAGAACGCACAGGAATTAAAGAACGTCGATGGATTAAAGAAGGTACAGAAGACACCTCTGCTGTTATGGGCGCAAAAGCATCTAAAATGGCTATAGAACGCTCTGGTTTAGATAAGGATGACATTGATTTTATTGTGTTTGCAACCATGACACCAGATTACTATTTTCCTGGATGTGGTGTGCAATTACAAGACATGCTCAACATGCCAAACGTTGGAGCTATAGATATTAGAAATCAGTGTTCTGGGTTTGTATATGCAATTTCGGTTGCCGACCAATTTATAAAAACAGGAATGTACAAGAACATTCTTGTTGTTGGTGCAGAATACCATTCTAATGGTTTGGATAAAACAACACGTGGTCGTGGTGTCACAGTAATTTTTGGCGATGGTGCTGGTGCTTGTGTCTTATCTAGAGAAGAAGATACCACTAAAGGAATTTTATCTTCACACTTACATAGTGAAGGCAAATATGCCGACAAATTAATTGTAGAATCACCAAGTATTAGGCATTGGGTTCCTGAAATCTTAGAAGGTGGCGAAGAGGATTTATCCTATTTCCCGTATATGGATGGCACTTTTGTATTTAAACATGCTGTAGTACGCTTTAGTGAAGTCATTATGGAAGGCTTAATGGCTAACGGTTTACAAAAAGAGGATATCGATGTGCTTATACCACATCAAGCCAATTTAAGAATTGCGCAGTTTATACAAAAGAAATTTGGTTTACGTGATGACCAAGTCTTTAACAACATTATGAAATATGGTAACACTACTGCTGCCTCAGTGATTATTGCTTTGACTGAAGCTTGGGAAGAAGGTAAAGTAAAGGAAGGAGACACTGTTGTGCTCGCCGCTTTTGGTAGTGGCTTTACTTGGGGAAGTGCGATTATTAGGTGGTAGAATGATAAAATTCTTTAGAAAAATTAGACAAAAAATGCTGACTGAAAATAAATTCAGTAAGTACCTGATTTATGCAATTGGAGAAATTATTCTTGTCGTTTTAGGAATCTTGATTGCACTTCAGATTAATAATTGGAATGAAAACAATAAAAAGAGAAAATCTATCGAGCAATCCTTAATAGAAATTCGAGACAATTTGAGAACGGATAATCTCGAAACACCTAAAATTATCGATAGAGCTGAAAACGAAATAAAAATTCAAGAAGAATTAATAGAAACTCTGGAAAAAAAAGTAGTATTAGATTCTACTCACAATTACAAAATTGGTAAATGCAATACGCTTAATGGTATATCAATTACTGTAACTGGATATGAAAAAATTAAAGAAATTGGATTGGGTAACTTGAAAAATAAAGAATTGGAAACTGAGCTTATTTTCTATTACGAAAAGCTTAAGAAGAGATTTGAACAGCAACAAGTTTATGACCGAAATAGCTTAACAAATATGTGGTTCCCATATATACAAGCTAATTTTAAGGACTTCAGCTATCGAAATTATGCTATTCCAAATAGTTATGAAGCCTTGAGTAGAGATAGCGAATTCTTGGTTTTGTTGAAAATAAATCTAGATACAAGGATACCAACTTTAAACAGTTTGATGGATTTACATAATTCGTCAAAAAAGTTAATTGAATTAATAGATAGTGAGCTTAAAATTAAAAAATAACGAAAGCACAACAACTTTTATAATTCATTGCTCATTGTAAAAAATAGAAAAGCCCAGATAAAAAATCTGGGCTTTTCTCGCTATTAACCAACTTTAACTAACACTAAACTATTAAAACATGAAGTGGTTTTAACCAGTTTTTGTTTATTTAAGCTTATCACACTTATTAGACGTAATAACTTTAGTTTTATTTCATTTCTTAACATTTTTAACTATCAATTAACACTTTAGTATACCTCTACAGACTCTAATTTAATTTGTATTTTGCTACTCTAAACTAACTATATGGATACGCAACCGCTTTTTACAGATGATACAATTGTTTTCGGACTCCTAATGCTCGCCTTAGGATTTGTATTTTATACAGAATCACTTAAAGGAGGATTTTGGGAAAAATTTTATAAAATAGTTCCTGGCCTTTTTATGGCGTATATGATTCCTGCATTATTTACAACTCTTGGTCTAATTGCTCCTGAATGGACTACAACTAATGATGCTGGAGAAACCATTGAGCACAGTACGAGCTTATACTACGTTTCTAGTCGTTATTTATTACCAGCTGCCTTAGTTTTAATGACATTAAGTATTGATTTAAAAGGCATATTTAACTTAGGTTGGAAAGCACTAGTTATGTTTTTTACTGGAACTATAGGAATTGTTATTGGTGGACCTATTGCAATACTACTAATCTCGCTTTTCTCTCCCGAAACTGTTGGTGGTGCAGATTTTGATGCCGTTTGGAGAGGTTTATCTACACTTGCAGGAAGCTGGATTGGTGGTGGTGCCAACCAAACAGCTATGTTAGAAATTTATCAATACAATCCCTCTAAATATGGAGCCATGGTATTTGTAGATATCGTTGTAGCCAATATTTGGATGGCCATTATTTTAATCGGTATTGGTAAGCGTAATGCTATAAATAAATGGCTTAAAGCAGATACGTCCTCAATAGAAGACCTTAAAGAAAAGGTAATACAGTTTTCTGAAAAAGTTAAGCGAAATCCATCACTTTCAGAAATTATGATTATTGGAGCTATTGCCTTTGGAGCGGTAAGTTTTTCGCATTTTGCCTCTAACTTTTTAGCACCTTATTTTGATACTATAGTTGCTAAAATTGAAAAAGATACAGTCAGAAATATTTTCACCTTCCTTGGGTCTAAATTTTTCTGGATGATAAGTATTTCAACTCTAATTGCCATTCTACTATCATATACAAAAGCTAAGAATTATGAAGGTGCAGGTGCAAGTAAATTTGGAAGTGTTTTTATTTATATTCTAGTCGCATCAATTGGTATGAAAATGGACTTGACTCTTATCTTTGAAAATAGTGGTTTAATTGTAATTGGAGTAGTTTGGATGACAATACATGCATTACTTCTCATTGTTGTAGCTAAACTCATTAAAGCTCCTTACTTTTTCTTAGCAGTTGGCAGTCAGGCTAATGTTGGAGGTGCTGCTTCTGCACCAATTGTAGCTTCAGCATTTCATCCATCGTTAGCTACAGTTGGTGTTCTTTTAGCTGTATTTGGTTATGCTATTGGAACTATTGCAGCTATTGGATGTACTATTTTAATGCAAATTGCTTCTGGAGGTTAGTATTCCTAGAATAGTTTTTAGATATTTGCCTTCAAATTTTAAGACAAAATTTCATGAAGAAATTATTGGTATTAGCTTTAGTAATATGTTGCCTTAGTTGTCAGAAAGAAACTGTTGCAGACTTTACCCTGAACGGAACTGTTAAAGGTTTAAAGAAAGGAACCTTATACCTTCAAAAATTTAAAGATTCTGTCTACGTAACTCTTGACTCTGCAAGTCTTAATGGAAATTCCAATTTCACCTTAAAATCTGAATTATCTCAACCAGAAGTTTTATTCTTAAAACTTGATAAAAACAGTAAAGAAGAAAATGTGATTCCGTTCTTTGCCAATAAAGGTATAACCCAAATAAACACCTCTTTAAAGAACTTTAACTTCGATGCTGAAATCATTGGATCCAAGCAACAAAAATTACTAGATGAGTATTTAAAAGTGATGAATCGCTATAACAATCAGAATCTAGATATTATTGAAGCTAGTTTTTTAGCTCAAAAAAATAAAGATAGCGTGGCATTAGATTCGCTCACAAAGCAATCTACCAAACTGATTAAAAAGAAATATAGCTATACGATACAGTTTGCCATAAATAATAATGATAGTGAAATTGCACCTTACTTAGCACTTTATGAAATCCCAGATGCTAATCCTGTATTTATAGATTCTATCTACAAAGGCTTATCTGAAAATGTAAAGAACTCATTATACGGAATAGAGCTGAACACGTTTATTTCTGAATTAAATGAGGAATAAAAAAACTCTCACACTAAAATAGCATGAGAGGTAATTTTGAAGAGCCGATGGAGGGACTCGAACCCACGACCTGCTGATTACAAATCAGCTGCTCTAGCCAGCTGAGCTACATCGGCAAAAAAGCGCTGCAAATATAATTTTGAAAATTAAAATTGCAAACTTTTAATCGGTTTTTAGCTTAAAGCATTAATCTTGTCGATTAAGCCTCTACCTCGATCTTCTAATTCTGTATTAACAGCCTTTAAATGTGCTTTACGGTTTTCTACTTTTCTATCATTGACCTTAGCAATAAGATCGTCAAACGTATTAATGGCATCGTCTATTATAGCTTCACTTTTTTTAGTGTCTTTATCAGGGTTTTGAAGTTCCCAAACATAGACAGCTTCTATAATATCTCCTAAAACATAATTAATATCCTTTTTTAAATCTCTAATATTTCCCATAATCTCAATTATTTGTTAGTTAAAAATAAACATTTATTACACATAAACCTCTAAGAGTTTAGCGCCTTTTGAAACAATATTAAAATCTTTAACAGAAGCTGGTATCAATACTGTTTCTCCTTTAGTTAATATCTCAGTAACAGTATTAGTTTCAATCTTTACTTCGCCATCAACACACATATAAATAAATAATGAATCCTTATCGTTTATTTTGTTTATAGTGCCTTCTATTGGTAAAAGACTTGTTTTAAAGTAAGGACAATCAACCATTATATTAGACCTGTTAACACTAGACTTGTAATTAACCTTATAATCATTAGCCATGTTAAAATCAATGGCATCTATAGCTAAATCATTGTGCAATTCGCGTTCATTACCGTGAGCATCCACACGATCCCAATCGTAAACACGATAGGTTATATCACTTGTCTGCTGAATTTCAGCAAGCATCACACCTGCTCCAATGGCATGTACACGTCCAACTTCGATGAAATAAGTATCGCCTTCCTTAACCTTATCAAAATTCAATATTTCAGTCAAGGTCTTTTCTTCTAAATGTTTTAAATACTCTTGAGGCGTTATCTTTTTGTTAAAACCAACAATAAGATTGGCATCTTCATCTGCTTGCATTACATACCACATTTCAGTTTTACCAAAAGAATTGTGTCGTTTTGCAGCTAACTCATCGTTTGGATGCAACTGAATGGATAAATCTTGTTTTGCATCAATAAATTTAATGAGCAAAGGAAATTTATCTCCAAATACCTCGTAATTTTTATCTCCTACCAATGCATGTTGATATTTAGATAAAAGTGATTTTAACGATTCACCTTTTAATCTGCCGTTTGCAACAATTGATGTATCGCCTTCTACATCACTAATTTCCCAACTCTCTCCTATATTTTGCTGATTGGATGGTTTATTCAGTTGTTTTGCTAACTTATTTCCTCCCCAAATTTTCTCTTTCAAAATTGGGTAAAACTTTAGTGGATATAATTCTGAATTCATATTAGTTCCCTGAATATGTTACAAAATTCCTTGGCGTTTCGTAAAGCGTTATCTCTAAATCCAAACTAGTATCTAACTTTGGTTTTATTTTATTGTAAATCACCACAGCAATGTTCTCTGCAGTTGGATTAAGGTTTTTAAAATCTTCAACCTCTACGTTAAGATTTTTATGATCAAAAGCATCTTCTACTTCAGATTTAATAATGTCTTTCAACACTTTCATATCAATGACATAACCCGTTTCAGGATCAATTGCACCTGTAACACTAACAATAAGCTCATAATTATGGCCATGGAAGTTTGGATTATTACATTTTCCAAATATAGATTCGTTTTTTTCAAAACTCCAATCTTTACGATATAACCTATGCGCTGCATTAAAATGTGCTTTTCTGTGGACGGTTACTCTCATCTGTTATTTACATTTATAAATTCGTAAAAACGATCAAATATTATTTTAAACCAAGCAGTATATTCACTTGGATTTAAGGTTATATCTTTCCTTACATCTTCTAATTTCATCCATTTCCAATCGGCAACTTCGTTAGGATTTATGACAGGGTTATCTTCAAAATAACCTGTCATTACATGATCGTATTCGTGCTCGGTTAATCCATTATCAAAAGGTGCTTTGTAAATAAAGGATGTAGCTTCTTCTAATTCTGTTACAAAGCCCATTTCTTCATGTAAACGTCGTTTCCCTGCTTCAATATTAGTTTCTCCATCGCGTTGATGACTACAACAAGTATTAGTCCAAAGTCCTGGAGAATGATACTTGTGTAATGCTCGCTGCTGAAGCATTAATTCATTTTTACTATTAAAAATAAAAACAGAAAAAGCACGATGTAAAAGCGCTTTTTCATGGGCTTCTAATTTTGGCATTAAACCTACTTTTTCGTCGTGTTCATTAACAAGGATAACATGTTCTTCATTCATAGATTGCAAAAATACCAACTAATCCAATAAAAACTTATAAGGATTTACTAAAATAAAGAAAATGACCAGTAGAATATTATCTTTGCAACCGATTTTAAGATGATATGAGTTTTCAAAAAGAAATAGACAGACGACGAACCTTCGGAATTATTTCGCATCCAGATGCTGGTAAAACTACATTAACTGAAAAGTTATTGCTTTTTGGTGGTGCTATACAAGAAGCTGGTGCTGTAAAAAGTAATAAGATAAAAAAAGGCGCTACTAGTGACTTTATGGAAATAGAGCGTCAACGTGGAATTTCTGTTGCTACCTCTGTTTTAGCTTTTGAATATAATGGTATAAAGATAAATATTTTAGATACACCTGGTCACAAAGATTTTGCTGAAGATACGTTTAGAACCCTTACTGCAGTTGATAGTGTTATTGTAGTTATTGATGTTGCAAAAGGTGTTGAAGAGCAGACTGAAAAACTAGTTGAAGTCTGTAGAATGCGTAATATTCCTATGATTGTTTTTATCAATAAAATGGATAGAGAAGGAAAAGACGCTTTTGATTTATTAGATGAAATTGAACAAAAACTTGGTCTTAAAGTAACGCCACTTAGTTTCCCTATTGGAATGGGTTACGATTTTAAAGGTATATATAATATTTGGGAAAAGAACATTAATTTATTTAGTGGAGATAGTAGAAAAGACATAGAAGAAACTATCGAAATTAATGACCTTGCATCTACTGAATTAGATAAACTTGTAGGCGATAATGCAGCTCAGACTTTAAGAGATGAGATTGAGCTAGTTGAAGGTATTTATCCAGAATTTGATAAAGAAACATATTTAAATGGCGATTTACAACCTGTATTTTTTGGATCTGCCTTAAATAACTTTGGTGTTAGAGAATTATTAGATTGTTTTGTGGAGATTGCTCCAAAGCCAAGACCAAAAAACAGTGAAGAACGATTGGTAAAACCCAATGAAGATAAATTCTCAGGATTTGTATTTAAGATTCATGCTAATATGGATCCTAATCATAGAAACCGTTTAGCTTTTATAAAAATAGTTTCTGGTGAGTTTAAACGGAACACGCCTTATCTGCATGTAAGACATAATAAGAAACTAAAATTCTCAAGTCCTAATGCCTTTTTTGCCGAACGAAAAGAAATTGTAGATATTTCTTATCCTGGAGATATTGTTGGATTACAAGATACAGGAAATTTTAAAATTGGTGATACCTTAACCGAAGGTGAAGTACTAAACTACAAAGGCATTCCTAGTTTTTCACCTGAGCATTTTAGGTATATCAATAATGCAGATCCTATGAAAGCAAAGCAGCTTTATAAAGGTATAGATCAATTAATGGATGAAGGAGTAGCACAATTGTTTACTCTTGAACTCAATGGAAGAAAAGTGATTGGTACAGTTGGCGCACTTCAGTATGAAGTGATTCAATACAGATTAGAGCACGAATATGGCGCAAAATGTACTTACGAAAACCTTAATGTTCATAAAGCGTGTTGGGTAGATCCTGAAGATGAGAAAAGCGAGGAGTTTAAAGAATTTGTTAGAGTGAAACAACGCTATTTAGCCAAGGATAAACAAGGGCAATTGGTCTTTTTATCTGATTCAGCATTTTCTATTCAGATGACACAACAGAAATATCCTAACATTAAATTGCATTTCACTTCTGAATTTGAGTTATGTTGATAAACTATGAATAATTTGAAAAAAGGCGATTTACATTACCATTAGAATGTAATATTTTTACATAAGTAAATCCTTAACCCTCTCAATTATTCTGCGAATGAGCACTTTTTTTAAAATTGCTTTAGTGCTTTTTTTTTCTGGGCTATATACTTATGGTCAAAACAACACTATTGAGCATCTCATAAAAAAAGGTGAGAATGTTTATAGAATTTCTCTAAAATACAATGTAACTATAGATGCGATATATCAATTAAATCCTGAGTCTAAAGAGGTTATTAGAACAGGAGAAATTCTTTTAATTCCTAAATTCAGCAATTCAAGTTCGTTAGACATATCTGATGAATATAGCAACTACATAGTTTCAAAAGGAGAAACAAAATATGGTATCTCAAAATCCTTCGGCATAAGTATTACTGCTCTCGAAGAATTGAATCCATTTATACGCAATGGACTCCAAGCTGGTCATAACCTTAGGGTTCCTTCAAACGGAATTACAAATACTATTTCTGAGACAAATGGGACTCATGTCGTAGCAAAAGGTGAAACGCTGTGGAGAATTTCGCAAAACTATAATATGCCCATAGAAGAACTGAGACAGTTAAACAAAGGCCGCCTAAATGGTAATCTTATAGAAATTGGACAAATACTTATTGTCTCCGATAATAAAAACACTATAACACCAAAAACCTATCTAGTTAAAAAAGGAGATACTAAATTTAAACTATCAAAACAATTTGATCTTTCTATCACTGAATTAGAAACTCTTAATCCTCAAATAAAGGACGTATTGAGAACTGGCACTTTAATTACCTTAAAAAAATCAGAAGAAAATACGAATAAAAACAATGATACAACGATAACTATTTCAGAGAAACCTCCTAATACAATTACTGAATCTGAAGAATTATATGTTATTAAACCAAAAGAAACTCTTTACAGTATTGCCAAGAAAGCTGGTATAACAACTGCTCAACTTATAGCATTAAATCCAAAACTTGAGACGTCGGTTATGGCTGGAGACACTATTAGATTAAGCAGTACATCCGGGCAAAATATCACTAATAAAACTGTAAAAACAACTCCTTTTAAAACAGACATATTTTGGATTGAACATTCTACAGAAAACACGACAGATATAACCAACAAAGCCGACGACTATTTAAAGGGAATTAATGATGCTATAGCTTCTGCTAAAACGAATCATCCTAACATGATTCCAAATTTAATACGCCTAAAACAAGCTGATAGCCTTCAATTTGAGGAGACTAACGACAACTCCATTCGCTATAAAATAAAACCAATACCCAATTTTAATTACAACAATGACATTAGTAAACTAGGTACTTTTATTATTACTAAAGTAGATAGTAACACTAGTAAAACAATTATTGTAAAGACCTTACCTACTTATGAGGAAATGCAAGAGAAAATGATTAACTATTTAAAAAATGAAAATGGTAAAGTTATTTGTCTCTACGATAGAAATCACTCAGTAAATATAAAATCCTTTAAAGAACAAATTAGTGAGGTAGAACTTATAAAATTAAGCAGAAATGGAAGCTTTAAGACAAAAGATCTCAAAGAAAATTTAGATTCTACGCAAAAAAATTATGTCATAATAGAAAGTTCTAGAGTTGGTGTCTTTTTAAGTGTAACAAGTCTTCTGTTAAAAGAGTCATCTAAATACGATATCCAATTAGTAGTTTTAAATGCTCAAAATATACCTGATAATACGAAGGTATCATACAATCGTTTCAAAATATTGAATCTCATGTATCCTAAGCCATATAACCCTAATTATTTAAAAGAAACGTCTGAAAGTTACAAAATGGGATACCTATTAAGCTCTGACATATTAAATAGGTTAAAATTAGATGGTGTCAACACATTTAAAAATAAAAAATCCACTTCATTTCTTGGAACAATTTTCAGCTATAAATTCAACAATGATATGGCTCAAAATAAAGCCGTATCTATTTATATGTTTAATGATAATTCTGATGCTTATCTCATTGGCACTTATTAGATAAACAACTTTTTTCTTAGATAAAACAATTCATAAATGAAGAATTAAGGTATCTTATCCAAAAAAATAACCTTTTATCGTAACTTTATATTTCATACCTTTGGTATAAAGCCATTAATTAAATCATCTAACACCTATGAAATTCCGCTTATTGATGTTATGAAATATTTATAAATTCAATCACTATGTATTTCTGATTACATAAGCCTCTTCATAGTAAAACTAAAATGAAAAGTCCCAAATCAATACTATTCATAATTACTACAAGTTTTTTATTGTGTTTTAAAAGTTTTGCACAATGTCCTTCAGTTGCTGATACAGTTCAGACATTTTGTGATTTAGATTCATTATTGATATCTGATTTACAAGCTACAGATGAAGGTGCAGGCGTTGCATGGTTTGAAACACCATCGAGCACAGTCCCGCTCAATGGTTCAGAATCTTTAATTAATGGACAAACATATTACTTAGACAATGCTGCAGGAACCTGTGGAACAAGAGAAGCAGTATTGGTCAATATTCTTGGTCCTCCCACAGGTTTAAACTTTCAAGGAGTTTGTGTCGAAAACGCCTTAGAAGCCACATTAGAAGATTTAGAAGCATTTGGTAATGATGTTCAATGGTATTTAACACCTTCTGGCGGAACAGCACTAAATATAACTACTGTACTAACAGATAATACGATTTATTATGCAGATCAATCAAGTCCTTTTACTGGATGCCGAACATCAAGACTATCTGTTTTTGTTAATGTAGGCATTGTTGATGTGCCAATAGGAGATAGTCTACAAGAATTTTGTGTCATAGATGGTAATACACCTACTGTAGGTGATTTGGTTGCTAGCGGAATAAATAATTGGTACTTATCTTTTTCGTCTGCATCTCCTCTGGATTTAAGTACTCCTCTTATTGATGGTCAAACCTATTTTGCTACTTCATTAGATCCTCCATGCGAAAGCGATAATAGATTGGCAGTAACAGTTAACTTAATACAACAAGTTAATCCTGGTGAAGATGGTACAATTGATCTCTGTCAAGATGATACAGCTTCTGTT
>NZ_JAVRIA010000007.1:0-113435 GCF_031846265.1 Microcosmobacter mediterraneus
TATTAATGTAGATTCATATGCTGGAACTGTAAAAGTCGCTGTTACTGGTACTGTCGTTTGGAAACAGGCATCAAAAGCATTAATCTCTATTGCTATAACTTGACCTGCACCACATGCATTTACTGTTAATAAATCGTCTGATGGTGTAATGTTATAATCTACTACAGCATTACAACCTCCACTTGCTGTCATTGCTTCTAAGGCATCTATCCAAGCTTCAAACTTAGTTGCTGGATCTTCACAAGCTAATGTCGTTACATCTGCTGGTGCTTCACTTAAAGCCAAATCATTAGCATAAGCTGGTACTGTAAAGGTACATTCTACTGCCTGAGTAGGATTATCACAATCATCATTTGCTATAATTGAAACTGTCCTAACTTGTTCTCCTAAGTTACAATCTGCTGGAGCAATTAGCTCATCTAAAGCTGGCGAGAATACTACTGTAGCATTGCAACCACCCTGAGCACTAAAGTTTGTGCTAAGATTACTAATCCAATCTGCAAAAGCAGCGTTAATTTCTCCCTGTGTTGCACAAGCTTCCATAACATTGTCTCCAGGACAATCACCAACTAAACTTAAAGCTGGCGTTGTAATGATTATTACCTGTTCGCAGCTTGCAATTTCATCACCATCTACCAATAATGTATAATCTCTAATAAAATTAGCACCTCCACAAACGTCTGTATCTCCAGTATCTGTATATGTCATGGTAACAACACCTCCACAAGCTTCAATCCCTGTAAAGACATCTGCAGGATCTGTAAATGCTGAAGGGATTGCACAACCTTCATCTTCTATATTTGTAAGATTACAGGTTGCAGCAGGAACGCAACATACTGGTTCTTCGTAATCCGCTTCACTAGTATCCTCACAACCCGTTGCAATTACAGAAATTGTAACTGTTACTGAACTAGCTCCTGTAGATGCTATATTATCTATTTCTAACGTACTACCAGATACATAATCATCTATATTAAAAGGACCATAATCTGTACCTCCAACATTAACTGTAAAGTCTGATCCTGCTGGTATATTATTATGAATTAATAATAAATCTAAGTTATAGCTCGTACTGCCATCCACACAATCATTTTCATCAATATCTGGTGTTGCAGTTATAGAACATGGAAGAGGATCATTTGCTCCTGGACAACTTGCCCCATCGTTATTACTTGTAACCGCCGAATCAACTGCAAAAGCTCCTGTAGCGGAAGGAATATCTATTTGGTATAAACCACCATCATTATTTGTAGAAAAGAACTCACCTGTAGAACTAAACCATGCTGCTCCAAAAGAGCCAGATGTACTTGTTATTCCTCCTGATAATGCCGTTGTAGTTGTAGTAGCAGCTGTCATAGGAGCATTAACATCTATTTTTAAAATATTTGAGCCATTATTAGTTATACCATAGAAATTACCATCTGCTGGATTCCAAGCTATATCTGCTACACCAGGTGTTGGACCTGTTGTTGGTATTTCAACTGCAGTTAACGGAACAACACTAACATCTATTTTAATAAGTCCTCCATTGTTATTGTACATATAGAGGTTCCCCATATCATCAAAGTCTCCTGCAAAGAAGTTAGATGGAAAAGGTGAAGGGAGTGTACCTATAACAGTAATTTGT
Organism: Microcosmobacter mediterraneus; assembly: GCF_031846265.1. Classification (NCBI taxonomy): domain Bacteria; kingdom Pseudomonadati; phylum Bacteroidota; class Flavobacteriia; order Flavobacteriales; family Flavobacteriaceae; genus Microcosmobacter; species Microcosmobacter mediterraneus. The sequence goes on from NZ_JAVRIA010000007.1 coordinate 1,628, forward strand.
CCGTTAGCATCTAATCTCACTAATGTTTCATCATCTGCTTTATCTAAACCATAAATAAAGTTATCTTCTGAGTTATAACCTGCAGCATTAATACTGCCATGGTCTGGGCCAATAGGATTGTAAGTACCATCTGTAGGATCATACTCATTTAACTGACCAGAAATAATTTGGTAAAAACCAGGCTCACAATCAAAAGGTGTGGATTCTGGCTCTGTAACTTCTGCAGAACTTGTATCACTTAAAGGATCGCCTCCAGGTGTCTCACCTTCTACTTCGGCAGTATTAACAAATGGGAAAGTCGTATTCCCAGGTAAAGTAGCTTCATAGTAATACGTCACTGAAGCTCCAGATGCCAATGAGGTTTGCCATGCTGGAGATAAATCACTTTCATCTATATTAATATCATTGTCACTAAAATCAAGGTTACTTAAAGTTTGGTCACCATTATTAGTCACTGTAAAACAATAAGTTACTTCTGAATCATTTGGGTTTGGAATAGTTTTACTACCATCGCAACCACTACCATTATCATGACCTGGATATACTGTTTTGTCTAAACTTAAGTCATTATTACAAGAACCTTGGGCTATATCTAAGAAACATGCCGATAAATCATTTGCATCAATTAGGTTGTAATCTGCTGTTAATGGTGTAAGAGTTGGATCTAACGGACCATCGTCTAAGATAGGTCCTGAGATTGCTTGAAGATTGGCAAGAGAAATATTATTCCCTACTCCTAACATAAATAAATGTGATCCTTGTTCTTTTATCGTACACGATTCATCTAAAGCTGCATCTAAAAATTTTTGCTGTACATTACAATTACCTCCTGTATCACCAACACTAACTGTTGGGTTTCCGTCAGACATAAACAACACTATATCTGCGGTTTGTATATTATTTAAGGTTATAACATCATCTAAAGCTGCTTCCCAATTAGTACAACCATCAGGATCATATCCTGTAGGTAAATAGGCTGTTAATGCATCCACGTATGCCTGATCTACATTGTTGTAATTGGAATAAGTACTAAAAGAAGTTATAGAAGAATTTGTGCTAAATTGAACAATAGCCAATTCTGCACCTGTTCCTTTTAAGGCATTAGCTAAATCTATTGTTGCTTGTTCAACGTCTCCTTCAGCACTTGGTTCAAAACCTATAGAACCTGATTCATCAAGTACTAAAATAACTTTAAAATCATTACAAGAGGGTGCTGCATTAATTGGATTAACACAATCTCCAAAACCTAGAACTTCAACATTATCAAAACCATGTGTTTCAATTGTTGAGTCATTATTAGCTTGAACTCTTATATATAGAGAAGAACCGTTTAATAGAGGAGAATTTACTCTTAGAGTACCAAAATCATCTGACTGATTAAAAATATTTGTCCAACTGCTTCCATTAAAACTGTATTGAACCCTTAAAAAATCATCATTCTCTAGATTTCCAGTTTCAAATACATCCATAGAGAAAGTAACATTATCAAAAGAAGATATGTCAATAGCGGTTGTTGTCCAACTGCGAGTTGCATCTAAATCTGAACCACTTAAAACTTTGTTGGCACTAATAGTACTAACATCAAAATCTCCGTTATTGGAGTTCCATGTGGTCACAGCAGCTGGCGAACCTACACCACTAGTATCTCCATTTGATGAAGACTCAAAATCTTCTGTCCAAATAACGGTTTGAGCACTAAGGCCTAATGTTAAAAACAAAAAAGTCAAAAATAGCAATAGTTGCTTTTTGACTTTAAATACTGAAACTAAGGTGTTACAAATTAAACAACATAGTTGAAAAGGGTAAATAGCAAGAAACTTCATAATGTATGATTTATTAAATTAAACCAAACACGAAGTGGTACACTTTACGTGTAAATTTGGGTTGATTTGCTATTAATCAACCAAGTAAAATTGCTATTAACTTGAAGGGATAGTGAGTCAAAAGTAGTGAAAAATAACTCACAAATGTTCTTAATTGGCAAAAACCTTAAATAATTGACAAAGTGATTTTAAGTGTAGTCTATTTCTTATTAAAACTGTGATACTCACGAGCCAACAATGTATTTTTCAGTAACATAGCTATAGTCATAGGTCCTACTCCTCCAGGAACAGGCGTAATATAACTTGCTTTTTTACTTACATTTTCGAAATCTACATCACCTGTAATAATATAGCCTTTAGGTGAGTTTTCGTCTGGCACTCTGGTAATACCAACATCGATAATAATTACATCATCTTTTACCATTTCTGCTTTTAGGAAATTTGGCACGCCTAGTGCTGAAATGATTATATCGGCTTGTGAGGTTATTTGTGTAATATTTTTAGTATGACTATGGGTTAAGGTTACTGTTGAATTACCAGGAAATCCTTTACGACCCATTAGAATACTCATTGGTCTACCCACAATATGGCTTCTTCCTATGACAACTGTATGTTTACCTTTGGTTTCCACACCATAACGATCTAACAACTCTAATATACCAAAAGGTGTTGCTGGAATAAATGTTGACATATCTAAGGCCATTTTCCCGAAATTCATAGGATGAAATCCATCGACATCCTTATCTGGATTAACAGCCATAAGTACTTTTTGAGTATTTATTTGAGGTGGTAATGGTAATTGAATAATAAAACCATCAATATCGTCATTGTTATTGAGCTCTTGGATTTTATCTAATAATTCTATTTCACTAGTAGTATTGGAAAGACGTACCATGGTTGACTCAAAACCAACGCGTTCACATGCTCTTACTTTACTGCCAACATAAGTTAAACTAGCACCATCATTACCAACTATAACAGCTGCAAGATGAGGAACCTTCTCACCATTAGCTATCATCTTATCAACTTCGGCCTTAATTTCGTTTTTTATATCGTTACTAATTTTTTTTCCGTCTAGTATGGTCATAGTTTAATCTTTATGTAAGGTCGAGCGCAGTAGAGACCTTCTTATATAATACTTAATAAATGAGACCTCTCGACTGCGCTCGAGAGGTGACACATTTTACCATCATTACCTTGGCATTCCTTTCATCATTTGCATCATACGTTTTCCGCCGCCGCCTTGCATCATTTTCATCATTTTACTCATTTGAGTAAACTGTTTTAGTAACTGATTTACTTCTTGGACTGAAGTACCAGATCCTTTACCAATACGTTTCTTTCTGCTGGCATTAATTAGTGAAGGATTAGAACGTTCGGCTGGAGTCATGGAGTGAATAATGGCTTCAATACCTTTAAAAGCATCATCATCGATATCAATATTTTTCATCATTTTACCAGCTCCTGGTATCATTCCGATAAGGTCTTTCATATTACCCATCTTCTTGATTTGCTGAATCTGTTTTAAGAAATCATCAAACCCAAACTGATTTTTAGCAATCTTTTTCTGAATCTTTCGTGCTTCCTCTTCATCAAATTGTTCTTGAGCACGTTCAACTAAAGATACTACATCTCCCATTCCAAGAATACGATCTGCCATACGTGATGGATAAAATACATCGATGGCTTCCATCTTTTCACCTGTACCAATAAACTTAATAGGCTTATTTACTACAGATTTAATAGAAATAGCTGCTCCACCTCTAGTATCTCCATCGAGTTTAGTAAGGATTACACCATCAAAATTTAAAACATCATTAAAGGCCTTTGCTGTATTAACAGCGTCTTGACCTGTCATGGAATCGACCACAAACAATGTTTCTTGTGGCTTAATAGCTGAATGAATATTAGAAATCTCATTCATCATAACCTCATCTACAGCCAAACGACCAGCAGTATCAACAATAACTACATTATGGCCATTGGCTTTGGCATGGGCTATACCAGCTTGCGCTATAGCAACAGGATCATTATTACCTCGATCACTAAAAACCTCAACATTTATTTGGTCTCCAACAACATGCAACTGGTCTATGGCAGCAGGACGATAGACATCACAGGCTACCAATAATGGTTTTTTGGTCTTTTTATTTTTGAGATAATTAGCTAATTTCCCAGAAAAGGTTGTTTTACCAGATCCTTGCAAACCAGACATTAATATAACACTTGGAGTACCTGATAGATCAATTCCTTCTGCATCTCCTCCCATCAGTTCGGTTAACTCGTCTTTAACGATTTTAACCATTAATTGCCCAGGCTGTAGAGTCGTTAATACGTTTTGTCCTAAGGCTTTTTCTTTAACCTTGTTGGTAAATTCTTTTGCAATTTTAAAGTTAACATCAGCATCTAAAAGCGCTCTACGTACTTCTTTTAATGTCTCGGCAACATTGACCTCAGTAATGCTTCCGTGACCTTTAAGAACGTGTAAGGCTTTATCTAACTTTTCACTTAAATTATTAAACATAATCTGTTCGTTGTTTTAAAAGATGCAAATTTAATAATTTGATATGTATTTATGAAGTACAAGATGGCTTAATATAAAAAAGGGCTGCTATGACCAGCAACCCTTAATTATCAACTTAAAACTTAAGTTTAAAGCGGTAAACATTCAATGAATTAATCATTATTTTAATTAATAACAATATAAACCAGAACTTTTAGTCTTAGTTATTAATAGAGCAAAAAAGGTACCACAACGACCTTTTAATATTAAGCTCATTCTTAGTATTAATTAGAGGCTTTGTATATATAACAATCTTAACTTAAAAATCCCTACCCAATTAATTTTTTTAATTTAGCCATAACGTTATTTATGGCAAAAAAATTACACCATACGATTTGCGATTCTACCTTATTTTCTGCATTTTTTGAAAGACATGCAAAAAATCTGCATGATTTTTTATATTACAAATTCGGCTCAGAACTTAATCCTAAGGATAAAGTCCAAGACGCTTTTATAAAACTTTGGCAAAATTGTGGTAAAATACCACCAGAAAAAGCCAAAAGCTACCTCTACACTACTGCTAATAATTTAATGCTCAATGCAGTTGCCCATAGAAAAGTAGTCTATAAACACAGAGAAATCCCTGTGAAAAATCACACTAACGAATCACCAGAATTTGTTTTAGAGGAGCAACAATATTTAGAAAAACTAAACAAAGCGATTGCAAACTTAACAGAAGCGCAACGCGTGGCTTTTTTACTTAATAGAATTGAAGGAAAACGCTTTAAAGACATTGCCGAAATACTAAATATTTCTACTAAAGCAGTAGAAAAAAGAATTTACTCAGCCTTAAAAAAACTTAGAGAAGATATTGATGGTATATAATATTTTAATACTGAGGTAGGAAAATAGTTAATACAACTGTTATATGTTTGAATAATGCACCCAATGAATAAAGACGAAATCATAAACAAATGGTTAAATCATGAACTCACTAATGAAGAGTTACATGTTTTCAATACCAGAAAAGACTTTGAAAACGAAAGACGACTTGCTGGTGCATTACATCATTTTTCCGCTCCAGAGTTAAAGCAAAAAGAAATACTTGTTTCTATATTAAGCGCACCAAAACTTAAAACCAAAGGTTCTATTTTTAAACCACTTATAAGAATTGCGGCAATTCTTGTTATTGGGTTGGGCTTATTTTGGTATAGTTTAACGCTTAACACTACTATTGATAGTAAAATTGCTGAAAAGCTTAATATTATTTTACCTGATAATTCTGAAGTGGTACTTAATGCTAAATCTTATATTTCATATCATAAAAACAGCTGGCTAGAGAACAGAACTTTAGAATTAAATGGAGAAGCATTTTTTGATGTTGAAAAAGGATCATCGTTTACTGTTAAAACCAATGAAGGCATAGTAACCGTTATTGGAACAGAATTTAGCATAAAACAAAGAGAACATATATTTGAGGTTATTTGTTATGAAGGCACGGTTGCTGTTAACCACAAAGGTCAACAACAAACCTTGTATAAAGGCGATACTTATTTAAGCATTAATGGGAATCTAATTGTTACTGAAAAAGAAAAATTACAGCAGCCTGCCTGGTTAACAAACGAAAGTATTTTTAAAAGTATGCCTTACACTGAAGTACTCAAAGAATTTGAACGTCAGTATAATGTAATTTTAGAACTAGACTCTGATATTGAATCTAATACGCTTTTTACTGGCCGATTTACTCACGAAAATTTAGATATTGCTTTAAAATCTATTACTTTACCTTTACATTTAAGCTATAGTAAAACAGATCAAAGCATAATTCTAAGGCGTGAACACTAAAAAACTTTGCCTTTTATTACTTTTCATTTTTTCATTTAGTATTCTCAGAATACAGGCTCAAGAGAGCTCTAAAACTAATATTTCTCTTAAAGACTATATAGAGCAAATAGAAATTGAATACAGTGTTAGTTTCTCTTTTATTGATGATACTATTGAGGACATTAATATTCTAAAACCAACTAGTAAACTTAAATTATTAGCCTTACTAGATTATCTTTCAGCTAATACCAATTTAGAATTTAATGCTATAGATGATCGTTTTATTATAATAAGAAAGATATCCAAAGAAGAGAAACCACATCTTCAACAATTAGAAGAAGTCATTGTTACTAATTATTTAACTAGTGGTGTATCTAAAACCATTACTAATACAATTAAGGTTTCACCTGAAGATTTTGGTATTTTACCAGGACTTTTAGAACCAGATCCTATGCAATCTATTTTAGCGCTTCCAGGAATTATTAGTGTTGACGAATTGGTGTCTGACATTAATATAAGAGGTGGAACACATGATGAAAATTTAATACTTTGGAATGGTATTAAGATGTACCAATCTGGTCATTTTTTTGGAATGATCTCTGCATTTAATCCTTATCTCACCAAAGACATTAATATCTCAAAAAATGGCACAAGTGTAAGATATGGTGATGGTGTCTCTGGACTCATAGATATGCGAAGTAATAATAGCATTAATAACGAGTTTAAAGCTGGTTTAGGTACTAATCTGGTTAATGTTGATGGTTTTTTAAAGCTGCCCCTTTCTAAAAAAACAGAATTGCAATTATCCGCTAGAAAAGGGATTACAGACCTTATTTCTACACCAACATATAATCAATATTTCGATAGAATTTTTGAAGATTCAAACTTTAGAAATAATCTTAACCAAAACAACAACTACTCTAATGAAGAATCCTTTGATTTTTATGATATAAGTTCTAGGATTCTTTATGATATTACTAAAAAAGATAAGTTACGCGTTAATTTTATTTCCATTTACAATGACCTTAATTACAGCGAACTTTCTAATGGTAACAGCATTTCAAACAGTGAGTTACAACAAAAAAGCCTTGCTTTTGGATTAGATTACTTTAGAACCATTAATAAAGATGTTACTGTTTCTGCTCAAGTCTATTATTCTACTTATGATTTAAGCGGAATAAATTCTGATGTACAGAACAATCAACGTATTACACAAGAAAACGAAGTAGAAGATTTAGGAATTAGACTCAACCTTTCTAAATCTGTAGATGATCGATTAAAACTATATACTGGTTACCAATTTAACGAAGTAGGCGTTAATAATTTTGAAGATATTAGTAATCCTACTTTTAGACGAATAGAAAAACAGTTTAACAGAACTCACTCAATTTATGGTGAAGCTGAGTTTACTTCAAAATACAGAAAAACTTATATACGATTAGGTATAAGAACTAATTACATTGAGCAGTTTTCAAGATTTTACACTGAACCAAGAATTTCATTTAGCCAGAAACTTTCAAATGCTTTAAGGCTAGAAATTTTAGGTGAATTTAAAAGCCAGTCTATCAGTCAAATCATTGATTTACAGCAAGATTTTTTAGGTATTGAAAAGAGACGATGGTTGCAAGCCAATGATGAAAATATTCCACTTATAGAAAGCCAACAAATATCAGCAGGTTTACACTATAATAAAAATAGACTCCTTATTAGTGTTGAACCTTTTTTTAAAAATGTAGAAGGTATTACCACAAGAAGTCAAGGGTTTCAAAATCAATTTCAATTTGCTAATACTATTGGAAAATATACCATTACTGGTTTAGATGTTTTAGTAAATAAACAGTTTCATAAATTTAGTACTTGGATTAGCTATTCATTACATAACAATACTTATGAATTTGATAATTTAAATAATGGAATTTCTTTCCCTAACAATAAAGATGTAAGACATGCATTAAGTCTAGCCACAACTTACACAGAAAACAGATTTAAACTTGCATTAGGTGTCAATTGGCATACAGGTCGTCCTACTACATTACCAACTAATATAAACAATACTTCTGGTGGAATCATTACTTATAATGATCCTAATAGCTCTAGAGTAAACGAATATTTACGAGCAGATTTTTCGGCTAATTATAACTTTAAGATAAATAGTACTAAAGCTGTACTTGGCTTATCTGTTTGGAATATTTTTGATAGAGATAATACCATTAATACTTATTTCACTAGAGATAACAATAATGCTATCAGACAAATTGATAATTCATCTTTAGGTATAACACCAAATTTAAGTTTTAGAGTTGCGTTTTAATCATTTATATTTGATATCAACCAATCGTATTACTTCTTTGAATTACAGCAGGAAAAACAATTTTATTTTAGTCATTTTAGTTAGCCTTTTTAATGTAAAAAGTTTCTCGCAAGAATTAAAAATACATAAGGATACATCTTCATTCTTTGGAGCAGAAATACTAGTTGGTAAAACAATGGAGGCCAATACAGACTTTCCTGAAACCAATCTTCAACTGGGTTTTAATATCAATTACACACAAAACAATATAACAGAGAACAAACTTTGGGCACCTTGGTTAGGGTTTCCAAAAACAGGAATATCATTCGGTATTTACGATTTTGGTAATACTGAAAAAATTGGAAGAGCTTACACACTAATGCCATTTATGGAATTTAATATCTCTAAAAAGTGGAATCTCTACACAGGTGTTGGTTTATCATTTATGGACACACAATTTAATACCATTACAAATCCATTTAATAAAGCAATCACTACAGATCTGAACTGGTCCTTTAAGTCGTTTTTCTACTACAACTTATTTAAGTTAAAGAGCACTGATTTTAGATTAGGTTTAGGTTATGTACATCATTCTAATGGACATACAAGGTTGCCAAACCAAGGTTTAAATTCGTTTTTAGCAAGTATTGCAGCAAGTTTTAAATCTAGTGAAGAACAAGATGTAGAAGAACTAGTTATTAATAAAACACCAACACGTCAAACCTATTATTCAGTAAGAGCTGGTTTAGGCCAAAATGTACTTTCAGAGGTATTTAATGATAAAAAAGAAGTCTATTCTTTTGCTGTTTCTGCAGGTAGAATACACAACAATACCTTTAAATTTGGTGGAGGAATTTATTATCGATTTTACGAACATTATTACGATTATATAAAAAATGACGAAGAACTTGTAAATACCATGTATCCTCATTTTAGAGAAGATCCCTTTGCTTATGCTTCAAATCTTGGAATTTTTGGCACAGCTGAGCTTCTTCTTGGTCATATTGGGATTGAGGTGGATTTTGGCTTAAATATTTCAAAACCATTTTATAAAATAGATTGGATGCTTAATCAAGGTTATGATTTTGTAAACTCGCAAGGTGAAACCATAGTAGTTTTGGGAGAATTAGACACCTATTATGAGATAAAACGTACTATATCAAGTAAATTAGGGCTTAAATATTATTTCATTTCAAATGATAAAACACCAAAACATAATTTCTTTATTGGTGCGCATATTAATGCTAACTTAGGTCAAGCTGATTTTACCGAACTTAGTTTTGGTTATGTAAGACGTTTTAATCTGTTTAATAAAAAATAATACCATGTCACCAGAAGAATTAGAACAACTCAAATTCCCTGTAGGAACGTTTCAAAAACCAAATACTATAACTCAAGATTATATTGAAGAATGCATTAACACCATTGAAGCTTTTCCTCAAAACATTAAAGATCAAATTAATGGATTAGATCTAAATGCCTTAAATTATAAATACAGACCTAACGGTTGGAACATAAAACAAGTGGTACATCATTGCGCAGATAGCCACATGAATAGTATTATACGTTTTAAGTTAGCATTAACCGAAAACACTCCAACGATAAGACCTTACTATGAAGATCGTTGGGCAACATTAATTGATGGTAATGACAACAACCTAGAAAACTCATTGCATATACTTACAGGAGTTCATGGAAAACTAGGTAAATTATTGAGGAACATTTCTAAAGAAGACTTAAAACGAGAATTTGTTCATCCTGAACATGGAAAGCATTTTAGCTTAGAAGAAACTATTGGTATTTATGCATGGCATAGTAATCACCATTTAGCACATATTAAACAAGCATTAAAATTTAAAGGTGCCTTTAACTAGGTTCACCAGACATTTTGTCAAGATTTAGTATTGGCAAGATTGTTGACTTTAGTATTGCATGATATTAGGTAAACACATTTTTGTTGTTTTAAGTTTTGTGCTTAGCCTTAGTTTAGCACAAATTCCGATAACTCATAGGCACCGATTATCAGATCCTATCCAAGCAGAATGGGTGTTATACAATACTGATGACATATCATCATTTAACATCTATAAAACTCATACTAAAAATGATTTTTATCACAAGCTTTTAGACTTTAATACACGTATCATTAATTATCAGATTTTAAATTCTATTACGCTTAAAAAAATCAGTTTTTTATTCAAATTTTATAAAAGTGATGTTAATTATAAAGCGTTACAACCGCTTATAATTTCTAATAAACTATGGTCTTAGGATTACAAAATTCTTCGCCTAGTTTATAACCTGCATAAATACTAAATGCAATAACATCATCTTATGAATTTTAAAAAAGCAATGCGATTAGCGGCGTTAATTCTGCTCATTGCTCTAGCCTGCGTATTACCTGTTCCAATAACAACGTACAGGAAAGATAATTTACCTAAACATTTAATAGAAAACGTAGATATTAAAGAAGAAGACGATAAAGAAAATGATCTTGAATTATTTTCATGAAATTTAAACTTTTGAATGTAACTTAATGTATATTAAAAGGACTAATACTGTAAATCCTAATATTATAATTTTAAGTTTATCCTAATGTATAAAACAGTAATAAAAAAACAAGACATACTGGCTTTAAGTCTTCCTGCTTTAATTGTGCTCAGTTCATATGCATTAGTGATTTCTAATGTATTTAATAGTAACCCAAACATATTATCAATTGGCATAACATTAGACTTATTACTCACCTTACCTTTTGTATATTTTTTGACGATTAGAAAAACTAAGATTCCAAAAACGTCACTGGTTCCTGTTCTGATTTTTGGTATTGTAATAGCTAATTTTATCATCCCTAAAGAACATCAAAACTTACTATCAGCATTTAAAACTTGGGCTTTACCAGTTATTGAACTCGCTGTATTCTCTTTTGTAATTTATAAAGTAAGTGAAGCCATTAAACGTTATAAGCAAGAGAAAAATACAACAAACGATTTTTACACAGTATTAAAAAATACATGTCATACTATTTTTCCTAAAATTCCTGCCAAACTGGTTGCAACAGAAATTGCTGTTTTTTATTATGGCTTAATACTTTGGAAAAAGAAAACTCTAAAGGTAAATGAATATTCGTATCATAAAGATAGTGGAACCATTGGACTACTTATTGCTTTTATATTTCTCATTGCTATAGAAACTGTGGCTATACATTTACTACTAGCGCAATGGAGTACTCTAACGGCTTGGTTATTAACTGGATTGAGTATTTACACAGCATTTCAAATTCTTGGATTCTTAAAATCTATGAGCCAAAGACCAATAATAATTAACGATAACAATTTGTACTTATGTTATGGCATCATGGCAGAAACTACTATAAATATTAACACCATTGAATCTATTGAGTTGTCATCAAAATCTTATGATGAGGACGTAAACTTTAAAAAACTATCTATTCTTGGAGGATTAGAGTCACATAATGTTATTATAAAACTCAAAAACACTGAAACTCTAAACGGACTTTATGGAGGCACGAGGTGTTATACACGTATTGGTTTGTATGTGGATGATAAAGCAGCATTTGTTAAAGTAATTAATGCTAAAATCGCATCATTACATACGCTCAGGTACACCAATACCTAAAACAGAAAATGCATTTTTAATAGTTTTACCAACGGTCTGAGAAAGCTGTACTCTAAAGATTTTTTCTTCCTGTGAATCTGCTCCTAGGATGGATACATTTTGAAAAAACGAATTGTATAATTTCACAAGTTCATAAGTGAAATTAGCGACTAAAGCTGGACTGTAATCTTTTGCTGCTTGTTGTATTACTTCTGGAAAAAGTTGTGCTTGCTTAAGCAACTCCTTTTCTTTTATATGAAGATTTACTGAAACTTCTTTAGAAAAATCAAAATCAGCTTTTCTTAAAATAGATTGAATTCTAGCATAGGTATATTGAATAAATGGTCCTGTATTTCCTTGAAAATCTATCGACTCTTTTGGATCAAATAAAATACGTTTTTTAGGATCTACTTTTAGGATATAATACTTTAAAGCACCTAAACCTATGGTTTTATAAAGTGTCTTTTTTTCGTCTTCTGAATAGTCTTCTAGTTTTCCTAAATCTTTAGAAATCTCCTCTGCAGTATCAGCCATTTCAGTAATTAAATCATCAGCATCAACAACAGTACCTTCTCTACTCTTCATTTTTCCGCTAGGCAAATCTACCATACCATAACTTAAATGGTACAGATTTTTAGCCCAATCAAAACCAAGCTTCTTCAAAATTAGAAAGAGGACTTTAAAATGATAGTCTTGCTCATTACCTACTGTGTAAACCATTCCATTTACATCAGGATAATCCTTTAAACGTTGTATAGCAGTTCCTATATCTTGTGTCATATACACTGCTGTGCCATCTGCTCTCAATACAATTTTTTGGTCTAAGCCATCTTCTGTTAAATCACACCAAACTGAGCCATCATCTTTCTTAAAAAACACACCAGTTTTAAGACCTTCTGTAATAAATTCTTTTCCTAAAAGGTAGGTTTGACTCTCGTAATAATAAGCATCAAAATCAACACCAATATTTTTATAGGTTACATCAAAACCATCATAAACCCATTGGTTCATGGTTTCCCAAAGTTTAACTACCTCGTCATCACCAGCTTCCCATTGACGCAGCATCTCTTGAGCTTCAAGTAAAATTGGAGCGTTCTTTTTAGCATCTTCTTCAGTATATCCAGACTCTACTAAACCTTTTATTTGCTCTTTATAAGCATGATCAAACTTAACATAGTAGTTACCAACCAACTTATCACCTTTTAAACCAGTAGTATCAGGAGTTTCACCATGACCAAAACGCTGCCACGCCAACATACTTTTACAAATATGAATACCTCTATCATTAATAATTTGCGTCTTGTAAACCTTTTGACCAGAAGCCTTTAATATTTCTGCAACAGAGTATCCTAACAACACGTTTCTTACATGACCTAAATGCAATGGTTTATTGGTATTAGGTGATGAATACTCAACCATAGTTGCGCCTTCATTTAAAGTCTTTACAAAACCATACGCATCATTATCCTTAATAGTATTAAAGAATTGCAAATAATAAGCATCAACTATTTCAATATTTAAAAAGCCTTTAACTACATTAAATGCTTTGACTTCCTCAACATGTTCCACCAAATACGAACCTATAGTTTCGCCAATAACAACAGGATTACCTTTTACCACACGAAGCATTGGGAATACTACTACTGTAATATCTCCAGCAAATTCCTTTCTTGTAGATTGGAATTCAACACTATCTAAACTAGCATTAAATTTTGCTGAAATTGTAGCCTTAACATGCTGCTCTAAAAGCTCCTGAAGTGATATCATAGTCTTATTTTATGAGACGTCAAAGATAGAACTTTTATTAAAATTTAAAGATGATAAGTTAGAGTAAAACTATAAAACAAATGCAAATTAATCCATAATATTAAATACATTTTCAAACTAAAAAATTAAAAGCTTTATTTCGCTTTTTAAGCACTGATAACATAAATTTAATGTATTGAATTACAGATATTTATATTAAATATGCAGTTCATCGATAAAGTGGTCGTTTTTCTATGATTTTATACACTTCATCGGAAGTTGGATTTCTTCATCTAAAATTACATTCCTTTAATCTATTATTTTGGTAGAAAAACCTAGAAATTAGGGTTTTCTGATGGATTTAGGCAACTTTGAGAAGCTATTAATCAATGTCCCAAATATTGATGAATTTATCTAATGATGCATTAACACTATTGTTATTGTTTTTTGTGTTTGGACCATACCTCTCCCTCAAGGCTTATCAAACTCAGTATTACATTGCAATTAAAACGATCAAGCAAAGAGTATGAAGCGTTTGCTCTTCATAACGATGCTTTTTAGTTCCCTTTTCACTTATTCTCAAAGTGAAGAGATAGAAGATCTTATGATAGAGTTAGCTTACCAAAACTCTGATTCAGCAAAAATTGACACATCTATTAAGCTTATTGATGCCCTTTTTAAAATTGAAGATTACAGTCGTGCCTTAAAGCATATTGATCAAACTCAAAAACTAGCTAAGAGCTTAAACTACGTTAAAGGTACTGCTGAAGCAAATTATTACAAAGCACTTATTTATTCACAAAATGATGACTACTTAAATGCTATTGATAGTTATGGCAAATCAAAGCAATATTTCCAACAACTTAAAGACACACTTGGAATTGCTAAGGTTAATAATAGTATTGGTATCATTGAAATTAAACGTGGTAACTATCTTGTTGGGCTAAAAAGTTCATTATCTGCTATTGAGATTTTTGAAAGCAAGAATTTACAAGATGAACTTAGTAAAGCCTACAATAATTTAGGAGAAGCTTACTTTAACACCAATCAGGTAGATAAAGCACTAGAATTTAATCTAAAAGCTCTTGGTGTTAGACAACAATTAAGAGATAGTAGTGGTATTAAATGGTCAACCACCAATATTGCTAAACTTTACTCTATGCGCAAAGAGCATAGAAAAGCTATAGAATATTATGAAAATGTACTTAAAATTTTAGATCCAAAAGCAGACCAACAACTCAAAGGAAAAATCCTTCCGTTAATAGGTGATGAATATCTTCAATTTAGAGAATATGATAAAGCTGGAAAATATCTATTTGAAGGATTACGCTATAACAGAAGAGAAAATAATAAAGATGGAATTTTACGTTCTCTAAATTCTATTGGAAATCTAAACTTACAGCGTCGAAATTTAAGAACAGCTGAAAATCAGCTTAATGAAGCTTACGCTATTGCTCAAGAGTTAGATAATAAATCAGAACTTTTAAAAAACTACAAACTTCATATTGCTTTAGACTCTACAAGAGGCTATTATCAAAATGCTTTCTTCTGGCAAAATAAATACTTTGATCTTAAACAAGATTTAGACAAATTAAATCAACCCAAAATTGCATTAGATATCGATCCTGATACAGATCTCATTGAGACAGAACCTATTATTCCCTCAGAAAATACATTGAGTAATGCAGACTCTAAATTATTAAAGAAGTTAAAATGGATTACCTACGGATTAGGAGCTGCTTTAGCTTTTGTTCTGCTTTTTACATTGATCAATTATTTTAATTCTAAAAAAAGAAACGAGTATATCTTAGATTTAGAACGTACCCAAACCAAATTACTTGGGCAAAATGAAAATTATCATGATCAGATAGAAAATTTAGAAGAGATAAACAAAGTAAAAGACCGATTATTCTCTATTGTGTCTCACGATCTTAAAGACTCCATTTCATCCATTAAAGCATTTATTGATCTACTCAAAGAAGATAGTATTTCTAAAAAAGAATTTAAACAGTTAATTCCAGAATTAAGTGAGAATGCAGACAATGCATCTTTATTATTATTCAATCTGTTAAACTGGTCTAAGTCACAAATGCAAAATTTAGAACCAAAACCAGAGCTATTTAATATCCAAGATGTATTTGAAACTAAAATGGCATTGGTAGAGCAAAAAGTTGAAAAGAAAAAAATAGTCTTAATTGACGAATCGCAGCGCGACTTTGCTTATGCAGATCGAAGCATGATAGAAATTGTAGTTCAAAATCTTATCACTAACGCTGTTAAATTTAGTAGAGATGGAGATGTGATAACCGTTTCTAATTACGATGCCAATGGCAAACTTATTTTCTCTGTAGAAGATACTGGAGTTGGTATATCTAAAGAAAATATTGACAAACTCTTTAAAAATGATGCCTTTACCACTATTGGCACTAAAAACGAAAAGGGAACTGGTCTAGGACTTACTATTTGTAAAGAATTAGTGGAGTTAAACCAAGGAAGAATTTGGGTTGAAAGTACACCAAATGTCGGTAGTAAATTCTTTGTAGAGCTCCCAAAATCTGAACGTTCACCTTCATAAGATTTTGTATCTTTCTACAAAATCTAACTCACATGAAACATTATATTATTCTTTTAGCATTATGCTGTTTTATATTAAGCTGCAAAGAAACCGAGAAGCAATCCGAAGAAATACAAAAAGAAGATACAGAACTCTCAGAATTATTTGGTTTAATGCAAGGGTCTTTTAATTCGGAAATTCAAGCTAAAGTAGATTCTTCTTACTATAATATATCGTTGCACATGTATCCAATATGGGAAGATAAAGGTCATTTCTTGTATGTTGAACAAGCACTAACTTCTGCACAAAACAAACCTTACAGACAACGTATTTATGAAGTTACTCGCTTAAATGATAGTTTACTTAGCTCTGCAGTTTATAGTATTCCTAGAGATTCTTTATGGATTGGTAAATGGAAAACACCAAAAGCTTTTGATTCTATTTCAAAATCTGATTTAATGATCCGAAAAGGTTGTGAAGTATTACTACAACGAAAAGATAACAATTATTATGTTGGAAAAACAGGAGATAATACCTGTGAAAGCTCACTAAGAGGTGCAGCTTATGCAAGAAGTGAAGTGGAAATTTTAGAGGACAAAATCATATCTTGGGATAGAGGTTTTGATGCTGAAGGTGAGCATGTTTGGGGCGCAGAAAAAGGCGGTTATATTTTTAATAAAATGGATTAAGATTTAGGCAAAAACACTTCTGCCATCATACAACGAGCACTTCCACCTCCACAAGTTTCTATAGTTTCCAATGAACTAGATATAATTGGACAATGGTGTTCTATTCTATCAATCTGTTCATTGGTAAGACTTCGATGTGCAGCCTCGCTCATTATTAAGTAACGTTTATTATCAGCACCTCTTAACTGTAACATATTGCCAGCAAATTGATGCATTTGCAGCTCACTAATAGAGATGATGTCTTTACCATCTTGCTTTAAATGTTTAACAACATTTTTGCGTTCTTTTTTATCATCAATAGTATCTAAACATATCACAGCAAAGTTTTCAGCTAAACACATCATAACATTGGTATGATAAATAGGTTTGCGTTCTCCATCTACAGTTTGGTTTGCTGTAAAAATTACTGGAGTATATTCAAAATCTTCACAAAATTCAATACATAAATCTTCATCAGCTCTTGGAGATAGCGCACAGTAAGCTTTTCTATTAACACGATCCATTAAAATACTTCCTGTTCCTTCTAAAAAGATGTCTTCATCCTCAGCAGAAGTATAATCAATAATGTTCTTTATTTTAAACCCTTCATTTTCTAATCTAATAAAAACTTCATCACGTCGTTCTTTTCTTCTATTCTCAGCAAACATAGGATATTTAGCCACATCGCCATTGCTATGAAAACTTACCCAATTATTTGGAAAAATAGAATCTGGAGTATCCATAAGTAAATCATCGTTCTCAACAATAACAGTTATACCAACAGTTCTTAATTTTTGAACAAAAACATCGAACTCTTGTTGAGCTTTAGCATTTATTTCAGCATTTTTAATATCTAATTCTTCTTGAAAAAAATTATTAATTGCTGTTTGCTCATTCATCCTAAAACCTACAGGACGAATCATTAAAATAGTATCTGTTGTTTGTTGCATCTAAATGAAAATTGATGCGTAAAATTAGACTATTTATAAATGATTATAAAGTTAAAAATTAAAGATATCTCTACTTTTTAAGTAAGTTTGGGAAACATCTACTTGAAAATGAAAAAAATTAGTTTACTCTTGGTTATAGTTATTTATTCTTGCCAAACAGAAACAAAGAACCAAACAATCGATTTTGATTTTGAAACTGCTTTCGAAAAAAGTGAGGGTTCAGAAACGGCAACATATACTGAAACTATTGAATATTACAACAACTTAGCAGAATCGTATCCTGAGATTACTATACAAACTATAGGAGAAACAGACTCTGGTAAACCTTTACACTTGGTAATATTAAATCCCAATGGCATAGAAAATGATTTAGATGTCCTTAGAAAAAATAATCGTATTCTACTCATTAACAACGGCATTCACCCAGGTGAAAGTGATGGCATTGATGCCACAATGCTACTATTTAGAGATATGGTCAATGGTAGAATTAAAGCACCAAAAAATATAGTCCTAGCTACCATTCCTATTTATAATGTTGGTGGAAGCCTAAATAGAAACTCCACAACCAGAACAAACCAAAACGGTCCAAAAACTTACGGTTTTAGAGGAAACGCCAGAAATTATGATCTCAATAGAGACTTTATTAAAAGTGACACCAAAAATGCAAGAGCTTTTGCAAGTATTTTTCATGCAGTAAAACCAGATGTTTTTATAGATAATCATGTTAGTAATGGTGCTGATTACCAATATACTTTAACTCATTTATTTACTCAGCACAATAAGTTAGGTGGTGAATTAGGTACATACCTACACGAAGTTATGATGCCAAACTTAGAAGAAAACTTAAAAGCAAAAGATTGGGATATAACACCTTATGTTAACGTTTTTAATAGAACTCCAGAACAGGGTTTTTCTCAATTTATGGATTCTCCTCGTTACTCAACAGGATATACTACATTATTTAATACGCTTGGAATGATGGTGGAAACACATATGCTAAAACCATACAAACAGCGTGTAGAAGGTACTTATGAGCTTATAAAAAGTATGATAGAGATTATGGAAAATGATAGTGAATTAATTCTAAATCTCCGTAGTACGGCTTTAAAAAATATACAACCAGGTAACCTTTACCCAATTGATTGGAAACTAGATACTACAACATCTACAACACTTCAATTTAAAGGCTATGAAGGTAAGATGATTCCTAGTGAAATCACATCATCTGAACGATTAAAATATGACAGAAATAAACCATTTACTAAATCGGTTAATTATCAAAATTATTTCTCACCTAGAAAACAAGTTATTATACCGAAAGCCTATATTATTCCTCAAGGTTGGCATAATGTTATTAATCTTCTAAAATTAAATGCAATAGAAATGAATCCTTTAGAAAAAGATTCTACATTAACTGTAGAATCTTATAAAATTGAGGATTACAGTACAAGACAACGTGCATATGAAGGTCATTATGCACATTATAATACAAACGTAAAATCAGAAAACACAACCTTAAAGTTTAGAAAAGGTGATTTTATAGTGTCTTTAAACCAAGAAGGAGCGAGATATTTGTTAGAAACTTTAGAACCAGAAGCTCCAGATTCGTTTTTTAATTGGAACTTTTTCGACACCATTTTACAACAAAAAGAAGGGTTCTCTCCTTATGTCTGGGAAGATAAAGCCAGAGAATTGTTAGAGAACAATGCTGATTTAAAACAACGGTTTGAGGCGAAGAAAGAAAATGATGAGGTCTTTGCAAAAAACTGGTACAGTCAGTTAGATTGGTTACATAAACAAAGTGACCATTATGAAAAAGCACATTTACAGTATCCTGTATATAGATTGTATTAAACTAATAGCCTAATATTAGCATAACTATTCTCAAGGGCTTTTTCTGAGGCTTTTTTATCTAACCACTTTACTTTAGTGATACCTTCGTTTTCTTGAGGTAAGAGTTCACCATCATAGTTTGTTCTCATCTCAAACCAATAGGTCACTTTGATTTTATGGCGACCATGTCTTTTAAAAATATGAAATGTTCGCTCTAAAGGTTTTATAATTTCTAAGCCTTGTACACCTGTCTCTTCCTCTACTTCTCGGATTGCTGTTTTATCTATAGTCTCTCTGCGTTCGGCCTTACCTTTGGGTAAATCCCATTTATTATTTCTGTAAATAAATAAAATATCACCTTTTGTATTATAAACTTTTCCACCACCAGCTATAACATTTGGTAATTTCTTTAAAAATAATTTTAAGAGTTGATCTTTATCAGCATCAATTAAACGAACCTCCTGTATGTTCTTAGTAGCTAAATCTTTAAACACCCTTCGCATAGACACTGTACTCAAAAGATAGTTTTTAAAGTATGTTTCTGCCTCAATTTTAGTAGTTAAAATTATTGGTTTATCTCCAACAAAAACTGTATACATAAGGTATAAAAATTACAATTGAGTACTGTAAAAATATTATTTTTTAAGTACATCTAGTCCTCTTAAATATTTTATTTTTGCACTATGGTTTTTAATACACAAACAGCAAAACAAACGGCAGAGCATTTATTAAAGATTAATGCCATTAAATTACAACCGAAAGATCCATTTACTTGGGCTTCTGGATGGAAATCTCCAATCTATTGTGACAACAGGATTGTTCTTTCTTTTCCTAAGGTAAGAGCTTACTTAGCAGAAGAAATGGCTAAGCATATTGAATCTCAGTATGGTAAACCAGATGTTATTGCTGGTGTTGCTACAGGAGCTATTGGTATTGGCATGCTAGTTGCCCAATATTTAGATTTACCTTTTATATATGTTAGACCAGAACCAAAAAAGCATGGCAGAAAAAATCAAATTGAAGGTTCTATTGAAAAAGGAAAAACTGTTGTAGTTGTAGAAGATTTAATTAGCACAGGAAAAAGTAGTTTAAATGCTGTTAAAGCCCTCAAAGAGGCAGAAACCAAAGTATTAGGAATGGTTGCTATATTTTCTTACGGATTTGATGTGTCTAAATCTAATTTTGAAACTAATGCTATTAAACTCCATACACTAAGTAATTATGAAAATCTTTTAGAACAAGCCTTGGATACTAATTACATTACCAAAGCAGAACAAGACATTTTAGCACTTTGGAATGCCAATCCTGGAAATTGGAACGCAAATTGATAATGTCTTAATAAAAAATATAATATACATGAATCTAGAATCTCCTAAAGTTACATTAAATAAATCACCACAAGAAGCATTTGATTTCTTGTCAGAGGTAAAGAATTTTGAAAAACTTATGCCAGAAAACATAAGTAAGTTTGAAGTGTTAGACAATGATAAATTTCTTTTTGCTTTAAAAGGAATGCCAGAAATAGTTTTAAAAAAGAAAGAGGCAATTGCGCCAAATAGGATTGTTCTTGGTGCTGCTGGCGGAAAATTAGATTTTTCATTAACCGGAAACATTATAGAAACCTCAGCAAATACTAGTGATGTTCAACTTACTTTTGATGGAGAATTTAATGCCATGATGGCCATGATGATTAAAGGTCCTATTAGCAAGTTTATTGAAACTCTGGTTACTAATATGAAAACTGCAATCTAGTAGTCCTAATACAAAAGAGTCACCTCTTTATAAGCATACTCTTCAATAATATTATCTTCAACTTTAATTAGAATATTCCCAGTATTAGTAACATCTTTAATAAATCCTGAGAAAACAATATTGTTTTTATCTTTAAAAGTTGAAGGCTTATCTTTTCTAAAAAGATTATTGAGATATATCTCTTTTATAGCCTTATAATGATGCTGTTCTAAGCTATTAAATTGATGCTTTAACTCATCTAAAAACACATATAAAACCTCATCTAAATTATAGGTTTTCCCGGATATTAATCGCATAGAAGTAGCTTTAGGTAGATCTGTAAAGATGGTTTCATTTATATTTAAACCAACACCTATCACTGAGCTTTTTAAAGTAGAACCCGTTATGATATTCTCAATTAATATTCCAGCAATTTTAAAATGCTCTGACAAAATGTCGTTAGGCCATTTTATTTGAGTGCTCTTAATAGAGAATAATCTTAACGTCTTTAAAAGTGCTATAGAAACCACCATACTTATGTAAAAACTCTGTTCAACATCTAAGAATGAAACATCCTTAAACACACTGAAAGTTAGGTTTTTACCACCTTGAGATTGCCATTTCGCTCCCATTTGCCCTCTTCCATGAGTTTGAGAGCTGGCAGAAACCACAGTGAAATCTTTAACCGATTTATCACTACAAAGCTGTTTTAAATAACTATTTGTAGAGTCAATGGCACTAAGTTTGATTATGTTCATAAACACAAGGCTATTTTATAACTTTCTTATGAAAAAGAATAGATTATAAGAACTAAAAAAGTAATAACTTTGTACAAATTTAATTCAATTTAATGACGAAAGAAAAATCAAATGCTGATCTACTCATAAGCACAATATTGAGTGGTATTGAAGATGTAAAAGGACAACAAATAAATATATTAGATCTAAGAGAAATTGAAAATACCGTTTGCGATTACTTTATTATTTGCGAAGGAACATCAAACACACAAGTTAACGCCATTGTAAATTCCATTCAAAAAAAGGTTGGCAAAGAATTAAAAGACAAAGCTTGGCATGTAGAAGGAACAGATAATGCCGAATGGGTTCTTATTGATTATGTAAATGTAGTTGTTCATGTTTTTCAGAAACATATCAGAGAATTTTATGATATAGAAAGTCTTTGGGGAGATGCAAAAACAACGGTTATAGAAACGAGTTACTAAAAAATATTTAATGATTAAAGACAATAAAAATTCAAATAAAAAACCAAAGTTTAGTTCATACTGGATCTACGGAATCGTAATCGCTATATTCTTTTTACTTCAGATTTTTTCTGGAGGTTTTGGAGGAGATGGTGGTAATAACACATCGCCTTCTCAATTTAAAGAATATTTAAAAGATGGTGATGTCGATAAAGTTGTTGTTGTAAATGAATCAAAAGCTAAGGTATATTTAACTAAAGATGCTTTAGCTAAAGAAAAGCATAAAAAATCTATTACTAAATCATTAATCCCAACTGGAACAACATTACCAAACTACACCTTTCAATTTGGAAGCTTAGAGAATTTTGAGGATGACACCGATCAGATAATTGAAGATAATAATCTTACTACAGAAGTTACTTACGAAACCGAGCAAAATGTAATGGGAGATTTACTCCTTACCTTATTGCCTTTTATTCTCATTATTGGTGTTTGGATTTTTATTATGAGACGTATGTCTTCTGGGGCTGGTGGTGGAGCTGGTGGTCAAATTTTTAATATCGGAAAATCTAAAGCTAAGCTTTTTGATGAAAAATCTGATACAAAAACTTCTTTTAAAGATGTAGCTGGATTGGAAGGCGCAAAAGAGGAAGTACAAGAGATTGTAGATTTCTTAAAAAATCCTGAAAAATATACGTCTTTAGGTGGTAAAATACCAAAAGGAGCTTTACTTGTAGGACCTCCAGGTACAGGTAAAACACTATTAGCAAAAGCTGTTGCTGGCGAAGCTAAAGTGCCTTTCTTCTCATTATCTGGTTCCGATTTTGTTGAGATGTTTGTTGGTGTTGGAGCATCTAGAGTTAGAGACTTATTTAAACAGGCTAAGGAGAAATCCCCTTCAATTATATTTATAGATGAGATAGATGCCATAGGTAGAGCTAGAGGGAAAAATAATTTCTCAGGCTCTAATGATGAGCGCGAAAACACCTTAAATCAGTTGCTAACAGAAATGGATGGTTTTGGTACCAATACCAATGTTATCGTTTTAGCAGCTACCAATAGAGCTGATGTTTTAGATAAAGCCTTGATGAGAGCTGGACGTTTTGATAGACAGATTTTTGTAGATCTACCAGATGTAAGAGAACGTAAAGAAATATTTGAAGTACACCTAAAACCGCTTAAAAAAGCAGAGAATTTAGATGTAGATTTCTTAGCTAAGCAAACACCTGGATTCTCTGGTGCAGATATTGCAAATGTTTGTAATGAAGCAGCTTTAATTGCTGCAAGAAAAAACAAAAAAGCAGTTAATAAACAAGATTTCTTAGATGCTGTAGATAGAATAGTAGGAGGATTAGAAAAGAAAAATAAAATAATAACACCTTCCGAAAAACGTG
The DNA here is from genome assembly GCF_031846265.1 of Microcosmobacter mediterraneus. NCBI lineage: Bacteria > Pseudomonadati > Bacteroidota > Flavobacteriia > Flavobacteriales > Flavobacteriaceae > Microcosmobacter > Microcosmobacter mediterraneus. Next base: position 25,763 of record NZ_JAVRIA010000007.1, read on the forward strand.
CCGTTGCTTTCCATGAAGCTGGTCATGCCACTGTAAGCTGGATGTTAGAACATGCTGCACCACTAGTAAAAGTAACGATTGTACCTAGAGGTCGATCCTTAGGTGCAGCTTGGTATTTACCAGAAGAACGTCTTATTGTTAGACCAGAACAAATGCTTGATGAAATGTGTGCTGCTCTTGGTGGTCGTGCTGCAGAGAAGGTTATTTTTGATAAAATTTCTACAGGTGCTCTTAGTGATTTAGAAAAAGTTACCAAACAAGCAAGAGCTATGGTTACCATTTATGGATTGAGTGATAAAGTAGGTAATTTAACGTATTATGATTCCTCAGGACAATCTGAATATGGCTTCACAAAACCTTATAGCGAACAAACTGCTGAACTTATAGATAAAGAAATCTCAGATATTATTGAAGAACAATATCAGCGAGCATTAGAATTACTAGAAGCTAATAAAGATAAACTTACTGAACTTGCTGAAGTACTTTTAGATAAAGAAGTTATTTTTAAAGACAATTTGGAAAAGATTTTTGGAAAAAGACCTTACGATAAGGAACAAATACTTGAGGATACGTCTTCTATTGAAAAAACTGTAGAAGAAGAGGAATAACCTTAATTTTATCGAAAAGCTATTATAAAAAGCTTAAATTGACTTATGGTTAATTTAAGTTTTTTTATATTTGGAAAAACCCACAAAAAACAAGATTAATAGCTATTCCTAAATGAGCCTATTCCGTAAAATTTTTGGCTTTAAAGAACGTTCCGAAGAAACTATAAAAAATGAAGAGCGTGGAAAGTATATGCCAGAAATTAAGCTTCCTATTGATGAAAGATTTACAATAAATTTCAAAGCAAATGGTGGTAAATTCTTGTATTGTGAAAATATGCAAGAAGTTAATGATAGCCTTACTGCTATAATCCAAGAAAACGAATGGGTAGATAAAGACGTTTTAATCATTGACGATAGGCTTAACGACTTATTTACAAGCGCAAATCTTAAACCTACCAAAAACACCTACAGTAGCACATACTTTTTCTCAACATGCGAGTATTTAATTTCTGATGATGGTTCACTATTAATTTCATCTAATCAAATTGCAGAAAAAAAACTAAAAGAACTTCCAGAAAATTTTGTTATATATGCTACAACAAGCCAATTTGTTGAAAATATTGGTGAAGGACTAAAAGGTATCAAATCTAAAAACAAATCTAAAATACCTACAAATATCACTACAATTAAACATTTTAAAAGTAATGACAATAAAGACTTCCTAACTTATGGAAGTAGTTCAAAAAACTTATATTTGCTGCTATTAGAAGATCTATAGCATGAAAGAACTCTACACTAGAGCATTATCTGGAACTGTTTATGTTGGATTATTACTTCTCGCCTTAAAGTGGCAATATGCTTTACTATCTGTCTTTTTCTTTTTTGGATTAGTGTGCTTAGCCGAATTTAAAAAACTTATTGAGCTAAAAAGTTTAATACCCTACTTTGTATTCTCTTTATTATTCATAGTTTTTGGTCTTTGGAAAACTATTTTTGGTCATACAAACGGATTTAGTGAAGCCATACAAATATTACTTGTTATTACCATATTTGTTTTACTCATTCTTATTAAAGATCTTTTCTCAGAAAAAACAATTCCTCTCTTTGCATCTAAACGCTTTATAATTACCACTTTTTACCTTTCTAGTGGATTTGTGTTTTTAATTTTAATCGCAAACTTTAATAGTGTATTTTCACCACTCCTGTTACTTGGAGCATTTATACTAGTTTGGGTTAATGACACATTTGCTTACTTAATTGGAAAAAACTTTGGTAGACAAAAACTATTTCCAAGAATCTCACCTAAAAAAACAGTAGAAGGCTTTTTAGGCGGTTTGTTTTTTGCCTGTATTGCTAGTTATTTTATAGCTCAATTTACAAATACATTAAACTTTACAAGCTGGCTTGTTTTAGGTATTATTATAAGTGTTTTTGGAACATTAGGAGATCTCATTGAATCAAAATTTAAACGACAAGCCAATGTTAAAGATAGTGGTGTAATAATGCCTGGTCATGGTGGATTGTTAGACAGACTGGATAGTATTATTTTTGCAGCTCCCTTTATTTATTTATTTTTAAAACTCATCACATATGTTTCATAAAGAAGGTCATAAAATTATATTCTTTTCTGTAGTCATTGTTGTAGGCTTATTATTTTTAATTGATGAGTTTGTACTTACAAGTTGGTTAAGGACATCACTGATGCTGATTGTTTTAGTATTTTTTATACTCATACTTCAATTCTTCAGGAATCCTAAACGTTCTACAAAAATCAATAAAAACCATGTTGTATCTCCTGTAGATGGAAAAGTTGTAGTCATCGAAGAAGTTTTTGAAAAAGAATATTTTAAGGAAAAACGAATTCAGGTTTCTGTTTTTATGTCTCCTTTAAATGTTCATGTAACACGCTATCCAATAGGTGGTAATGTGGCATTTAGCAAATATCATCCTGGAAAATATTTGGTGGCTTGGCATCCTAAAGCTAGTGAAGAAAATGAACGTACTACAGTTGTTGTAGAGAACAAGCATTTTGGTAAAGTACTATATCGTCAAATAGCTGGAGCTTTAGCAAAACGTATTGTTAATTATGCAGAAGAAAGCACTACTGTAATTCAAGGTTCAGATTCTGGTTTTATTAAGTTTGGATCTAGAGTTGATGTTTTTCTTCCATTAGATGCTGATATAAAAGTTGAACTCAATCAGAAAGTTAAAGGTGGTGAAAGCGTCATTGCTGAAAAATCATGACATCAGAAGAAATCGACATAAAATTTCAAGAAGCCGTAGAGCGTATTAATGCTTACGACGGGAAATTCCCTGCAGATTTTCTTCTTCGTCTTTATGCATATTATAAAAAAGCCACCAACAATTATGGCAGACCAAGTAGTAGAAAACAAATTATAAATGCTTTTAAAACTAATGCCTTATTCCAAGTAAAAGATGTAAGTGAAGATGATGCTAAACAAATTTATATAGATTTGGTTAACAATTACTTCCTCTACAGAAAATAGATCTTAGGCTAAGTTTTTTGATATAATATTTTAATGCTAAACAATTACTTTGTAATTTTAAATTCGGCTAAAACTTAAATCATGAGAGGTAATAATTTAAAAGTTCGTTTACTCATTGGAGTAGTGATTGTTGCATTTGCATTCTTTAAAAAATGTAGTCAACAGGAAAAAAATCCTTATACAGGCAGAACACAAACCATTACAATGACACCAGACCAAGAAATAGCCATTGGTTTGCAAAGTGCACCACAAATGGCACAACAGCATGGAGGTTTACATCCAGATACAAGATATCAGGCTATGGTTGATAATGTTGGTAAAAAACTTGTAAATAGTAGTATTGCAAGAGAAACACCATACCAATACGAGTTTCATCTATTATCAGATCCTAATGCCATCAATGCCTTTGCTTTGCCTGGTGGTCAAATTTTTATCACTTATGCTTTATTTTCTAAGTTAGAAAATGAAGACCAACTTGCAGGTGTTTTAGGTCATGAAATTGGCCATGTTCTTGGTAAGCATTCTGCAGAAAGAATAGGAGAAACAGAGTTTTGGAAAACAGTATCAACTGGTGCTTCTGTTGGTGCAGATATGGGAGGACTTGTTGGCGGAATTGGACAACAAACATTACTTAAAAATGGTAGAGGTGATGAATTAGAAAGTGATGCTCTTGGCGTGCAATTTATGATAGATGCTGGTTATGATCCAGAGGAATTAATTGGTGTTATGAAAATTTTAAAAGCTGCTGCTGGTCCTAATAGAACACCAGAATTTCAGAGCACGCATCCAGATCCAGACAATCGTATAGAAAAAATTAAAGAAGCTATTAGAGTTTATAAAAATGCATCCTAAAAAGGATGCATTTTAAACTAACTAACTCAAATAATTGTCTTTTAGAATAAAGACACTATCGTTTAAAGCGCTTTAAAAATAATTCAGCGTCTTTAGCCTTTGTTTTTTGTGCATGCCTTAATGCAGTGTAGCCTTTATCACATAGTGAATGAATCTCTGAACCTGCTGTAATTAATTCTTTGATAATATCAACTCTATTAAATTTAGCTGCATAATGTATTGGCAACATACCATTAGATTTTGTATTAACATCTACACCCTGTTTTATTAAGGTTTTTACTAGTTTAATATTACCAGTGGCTACTGCTTTACATAAAGGGCTTACCTCTACTATCGATGCTGTATGCATTTCAGAAGAATACCTTTGATTACTGTTTTCTGCATTAACATTTGCGAACGAAAAGCCTAATACTAAGGCTAAAATTACTGCTGTTTTTTTCATGATGAATGATTTTAATTTAATTGATTGTTTTTTTGATTATAATAAAGAGACGACTTATTTAAATAAGTGTTACACTAAAAAATGATAAATAACATTTATTTAACGTCCTGTAAACAAATATGTTAAATCTAAGCCAATACTATAATTTAGAATAAGGTTACAGAAAAACAATCGTAAAAAACACATAATACATTATCTTTGGGTTTCTAATAAAATCTAATGGACAAAAAAGTAATTTTAATGATTTTAGACGGTTGGGGAAAATCACCTGATCCAAAAGTTTCTGCTGTAGATAATGCTAAAACACCCTTTATTGATAGTTTGTATAAAGACTATCCTTCAGCAAGTTTAAGAACAGACGGTTTGCATGTTGGCTTACCAGAAGGGCAAATGGGTAATAGTGAAGTTGGCCACATGAATCTCGGAGCAGGACGAATCGTTTACCAAGATTTAGTGAAAATTAATTTAGCTGTAGAAAGCAATAGTTTAGAAAAAGAAAAGGTTTTATTAGATGCCTTTAACTACGCTAAAACCAATAATAAAGCTGTACATTTTTTAGGATTAGTTAGTGATGGAGGAGTCCATTCACATATCAATCACTTATTTGGTCTACTAGATGCTGCATATAATTTTGGTCTTAATAATTTATTTGTTCATGCATTTACAGACGGAAGAGATGTAGATCCAAAATCTGGTTACGGGTTTATTTCAGATTTAGAAGATAAGCTTAAAACTGTTAATGGTAAACTAGCTACAGTGACTGGTCGTTATTATGCAATGGATAGAGATCAGCGTTGGGAGCGTATTAAATTAGCTTACGATGCCTTAGTTAATAGTAAAGGAGAGTATTCCAAAAATATTCTTAAATCTATTAAAAATACTTACGAAAATGATATCACTGATGAGTTTATTAAACCCATCATTAAGGTTGATGATTCTAACGATCCTATAACTAAAATAAAAGAAGATGATGTGATTATATTCTTCAATTTTAGAACAGATCGTGGTCGCCAACTTACCCAAGCGTTATCTCAACAAGACTTCCACGAACAAAACATGCATAAGTTAAACTTGCATTACGTAACCATGACAAATTATGATGATACCTTTTCTAATATAAATGTGGTCTTCAATAAAGATAATTTAAAGGATACTCTAGGTGAAGTACTCTCTAAACATGGAAAGACTCAAATACGAATTGCTGAAACTGAAAAATATCCTCATGTAACATTTTTCTTCTCTGGTGGTAAAGAAGAACCATTTGAAGGTGAAACCAGAATTTTAAGAAATTCACCTAAAGTAGCAACTTATGATCTCAAACCAGAAATGAGTGCTTATGAGCTAAGAGATGCCTTAATACCAGAATTGGAAAAAGAGGAAGTGGATTTTATTTGTTTAAATTTTGCGAATGGTGATATGGTAGGACATACAGGTGTAATGGCTGCTGCTATTAAAGCTTGTGAAACTGTTGATGAATGTGTTAAAGATGTAGTTACTAAAGCACTAAATCATGGTTACACAACCTTACTTATTGCAGATCATGGTAATTGTGAAACCATGTTAAATCCTGATGGATCTCCTCATACAGCACATACAACAAACCCTGTTCCTATCATTGCTATTGATAAAAACATTTCATCCATACAGAGTGGCATTTTAGGAGACTTAGCACCTACCATTTTAAAATTAATAGGAGTGCCACAACCTGAAGCTATGACTCAAAAATCATTAATAGATTAAGCCATAAAATTATTGTAATTTTGACTAATGAATTTTCAAGACACACTTATTATTGCTATAGATTTTGATGGTACAATTGTTGAAGATGCTTATCCTAAAGTTGGAAAAGCAAGACTTTTTGCTTTCGAAACATTAAAACGTCTACAAGATGATGGTCATCGTTTAATTCTTTGGACTTACAGAAGTGGAGATAAATTACAAGATGCTGTAAATTTCTGCCAAGAGAATGGTATTGAGTTTTATGCTATTAATCAAAGTTTCCCAGAGGAGGAATTTGATAACTCAAAAAGTCGAAAAATTTATGCAGATATCTACATTGATGACAGAAACATTGGTGGTATACTAGGGTGGGGAGAAGTTTACCAGATGATTTCTAACAAAGAACTTCCAATAACTAGACAACCAAAAAAGAAAGGATTTTTCTCTATTTTTAGATAACTATGATAATTACAAAAACATTAGAGGAAATAGAATTAATGCGAGAAAGTGCATTGGTTGTATCTAAAACTTTAGGCGTTTTAGCATCAGAAGTTAAACCAGGTATTACGACATTACATTTAGACAAAATTGCTGAAGAATGTGTTCGAGATCATGGTGCTATACCAGGTTTTTTAGGCCTATACGATTTTCCAAATACACTCTGTATGAGTCCAAATGAGCAAGTGGTTCATGGTATACCTAATACTACACCTCTAAATGAAGGCGACATTATTTCTATAGATTGTGGTGCAATAAAAAATGGATTTTATGGTGATCATGCCTACACCTTTGCTGTTGGTGAAATTTCTCCAGAAACGGATAAGCTATTGCAAATTACCAAAGAGTCTTTATATGTTGGTATACGAGAGTTTAAATTAGGTAATAGAGTTGGTGATGTAGGTTTTGCTATTCAAAAATATTGCGAAGCTCATGGATATGGTGTAGTAAGAGAACTCGTTGGTCATGGTTTAGGACGTAAAATGCACGAAGATCCAGAGATGCCAAATTATGGACGTCGTGGTCGTGGTAAAAAGTTTGTAGAAGGCCAAGTCGTTGCAATAGAACCTATGATTAATCTTGGTACGCATAAAATAAAACAACATAAAGATGGTTGGACCATAACCACTTTAGATAAAAAACCAAGTGCTCATTTTGAACATGATGTAGCTATAGTTAATGGAAAACCAGAATTACTTTCAACTTTTGCTTACATCTATGAAGCCTTAGGAATAACTTCTGACGAGGAAGATGAGTTTAGACAAGAAGCTTTAGTGCTTTAAAATGAAATCAATTTTTAAATTTTTTCTTAATCTCTTACCAAGACCATTACTTATTAGGTTAAGCTATTTGGTAAGACCAATATTAGAATTATTTTTAAAAGGAAATACGTATACAGATCCAATCGATGGCAAAAGTTTTAGAACATTTTTACCTTATGGTTATGTTAAACAAAGACCTAACATACTTTCCCCCTCTACATTGTCTTTAGAACGACATCGATTATTATGGTTATATCTTAAAAACGAAACTGATTTTTTTACAGCAGAAAAAAAAGTACTTCATTTTGCTCCAGAGCAATGTTTTTTAAAACGATTTAGAAAACTAAAACATTTAGCGTATACCACAACAGATTTATTATCACCTATTGCAGATGTAAAAGCAGACATTTGTAATTTACCGTTTGAAGATAATAGTTATGATGTTATTCTTTGTAATCATGTTCTTGAACATATCCCAAATGACACGAAAGCTATGCAAGAATTGCATAGAGTTATGAGACATGGTGGTTATGGTGTTTTTCAAATTCCACAAGATTTAAGACGAGAGCTTACCTTTGAGGACGATTCTATAACAGATAAAACTAAACGTGCTAAAATATTTGGTCAATATGACCATGTTAGAGTTTATGGTAAAGATTATTTTGATAAGCTACGCTCTATTGGTTTTCAAGTTGAGGAGGTGGACTACACTTCAAAATTATCAGAAACTGAAATCAACAAGTATCGTTTAGCAAAAGGTGAGATTATTCCTTTAGTCTATAAACCTAAGGTCTCTTCGCTATAAAAGCATTTTGATTTATTAATTTTTGTTTACGTAACACTAAATAATCTTGTCCGTCTATATTTTGATGAAACCTGTAGCTTCCATCTTTTAGTTTAACAACTTTAGTCAATCCGTTGTATGTTCCATTTTTATCATTATTATAGTCTTGTCTTGTACCTTCAGAAGTCATCCAAAAACGATTTTCTGAATCTATTAATTCAAAATTCCCATCATATGCACCTAGGTAATTATAATATTCATTAGCATATATATTACCATCATAGGTATTTAAAAATCCATAAAGTCTATTTTTTCCTTCGTATAATGCAAAGATTCCACCGCCAATATCACCTCCAATAAATAACCACTTTTTATCAAGTTTTACCTGCCCAACTTTATTGTAATTATCTATGATATCATTTTTTCTTAAGTTTTTTAAAACATCCTTTTGATTTTGGATAGTTACAAACTCTTTAGTAATTAAATTATATAAATAAACCTTAGTTGAGTTATTAGGATATGCAACTATCAAACCATTTGCCCTTGGCAACATGACTTTACCATAATGAGTTGAAGAACTATTAAAACTAACAACACTTGGCAATAAACCATTATCACCTGTATTTGTATTGTAATAGTATATTTTTGTTGGCTTATCCTTGTTACTTAACAACAAAATAAAATTATCATAGCTAATGGCATGCTTGTATAAAGAGGCTTCTTCTAAGATATTACCTACATCATCCATTATCCCAAAAGCATTATCTTTTTTATAAATAGCTATATTATTGACGTTAAATTTAGAGATACTATCTACTTCTATATTGTAATCTAATGATGAAGTTTGCCATACCTTTTTGAGAGAATCTAATTTACGTTCTTGAGCTTCTTTTATTAAGGTCTCTTTTTCTATGCGTTTCATTTCAGCAATTTCTAAGTCAATATTTAGATCAATATCAACTCTTAAATCTAGCATTTCATTATAGTCTTCTGTACCTTTTTCTGCAAGTTCAAAATAATCGTAAGAATAAGATCTTGCTATAAAATAATCTTCTTGTTCAAAACTCAAAATCATACCAAGTCTAGATATTCTACTATTTCTAGTATCACCAAATAATTTTACAGCTTTCTTAAAATAAGTAACAGATTCGTCTATTTCGCCATTATTATAGCTATTCTCTGCTCTTTTTAAATAAGCTCCTCCTAACTCTTCATCTGTTTGAGCAATAGCATTAATACTAAAGGAAAAAAATAAAAACAAGAATATACCGAATCTCATCACGTAAAAATTAATTAATAGCTCTAATAATTATAAACAAAGTACTAATAATAATTCTGATTTTATTATACCTATTATCAGGTATTAACTTTGAATAATTTTAAAAATAAAATAATCCTTATTTAATTGTATTCTACTTCCTGACTTTTCGTTAAAACGAAAGATTATGTCTTTAAATAGCTAATTAAAAATCAAATACTCTATATTTTTAATTAATAAGAGTAATTTCTATTGCATCAAAGTTAACAGTTACTGAGAGCAACATTATTGCTTAGCTAAAGGTTAGATAATTCCTGTGGTATTAAAACAATAAAAGCTGAACTAGAAAGATTCTAGGACAACTTTTATTTATTGATTAATAGCACTTATTGGACACCTTAGTTTTAATTAAGTCACAAGTATTAATCTGGAAAATTATTTAAACTTAGGGTTTTAAGTTCATTATTTTCATCTTCAAAAATAAAATACACTTTTAGCTCTGGATGTGTCTGAAGAAAATCTTTGACTTTTTCTATTCCCATTGCCTGAAAAGCAGTTGCATAACCATCTGCAGTCATACAATCTGAAGCAATTACTGACACACTCAATACATTAGTTTTACTAGGATAACCTATTTTAGTATTTATGATGTGCGCATAACGATTACCGTTTTCATCAACCTTAAACTTTCTATAAGTACCAGATGTTGCCATTGCCTTATCCTTTAATTCAACTACTTTAGAATAAGATTGTTCTCCATTAAAATTAGGATCATCTATACCAACTGTCCAAGCTTTTTTCTTTTCTATATTAGTACCAGATGTACGTAAATCTCCTCCAATATCAACTAAATAATTATTAACACCTTTAGATTCTAAAAACTCACTAATTACATCAATACCATAGCCTTTAGCAATAGCGTTAAAATCGAGAAACGTATTTTTAGGTTTTAAAATATTGTTATGAACTCTCTTTACTTTATCTAAGCCGACAGATTTCATAAGACTATCAATCTTTATACTATCTAGATTAATGATACGACCTTCTGGCCCAAAACTCCATGCATTCACTACTGCTCCTATTGTTGGATCAAAAACACCTTTAGTTTCTTTATGTATTTTTCTTGAAGCCAATAACACATTTCTAAAGTGATGATCTACTTCATTATTTTCATTTCTATTTAGTTTAGAAATATCGGAATCTGGAATATAGGTAGACATGGATTGATTAACTACAGCAAATAAACTATCAATCTGTTTTATGAAATTAGTATTAGTTTCAGAAAAATATTGAATATTAAAACCTGTTCCAAAGATAGGACCAGATAGTTTTACTAGCTCTTGTTCGTTTGCGTCTTGTTTACAAGAGACAAAAGCTAATGTTACTAAAATAATTATTACTCTCTTCATACTAATTAAGATTCATCTCAATCACTTGTATTCCATTATACTCAATTAAGTATTCTTCGTTAAGATATACAGGCAGATCTTCACCTTTAGGATTACCCAAACCAACTCCTGCATATAAGACTTTGGCGTCTTTATCATAGGCATGTTTTTTGAAAGATTCCATCCAAACTACATCATAATTGTTAGGGTTTTCTGGAAGTAATACAGCTCTAACTATCACAAAGAAGTACTGACTATTCTTATCTATACAGACAAACTGTGGATGCTTTTTTAACTTACTGTTAATAGCAACAAACTCAAAACCTCGAGCCTCTAAATCTTTACCTACATGGTTCATGGCAAGGTTGTGTAATTCTTGTAAAGTTAGTGCTTTTGGCATTATGCAAATTTACGACTAATATAAACTTACTTAAAATTGTTTAGTCTATTTAAAGGTTATTAATATAATAGCTTAAAATTAATCTTCAACTGTTACAATATCTGAAATTAATAAAGCACTATTAACAACACCTTCTATACAAAGCTTTATGGGTTGTTTTGTGTTTAATATTTTTAAAGTAATGGTTCCATCTTTTCCAACACGTACATTTGGAAACCAATCTATAACACCATATTCTTTAAAAAAATCACTACTAAATGTAGAGTATTTAGGTGTGTAAAATCTTTTGGGAGTAGTAAATGTTAATGGTATATTATAAACAGAGAAAGATTCTCTTGGTTTAACTTTAAAGCGTTTTTGAGGATCTGTATAAACACGAATTACACCTGCTCCACCTCTTATCCCTTCACCAACTCCACCTTTATTTACTTCTACATAATCTACAAATTCCATACTAAATCCTTGGAGAATATCTAAGTCAACTAATCTAACACCATCCAAAAAAATAATTGGAACATCTGTTGCATTGATTGAAGCTTTATTTCTTGTATAAATTCTAAAAAAGGATAAACTTCCATCGATAGGATCCTCATCTGGTGTTTCTTCTACCATAAATCCTCGACCACTTAAAAACTGTCCCAAAGTTCTATAAAGCTTTCGCTCTTTTTCATCAAACTCTGTTATCCTGCCTAAAGTAGCATTTTGTAATTTTTCTAATCGTGTAAACCCTTTTTTTGCAACAACTTTTACTTCGTTTAGTTCTTCTATATCTTTATACTTAAAGAACTCTTTTTCAGTATTTGCTAGTTGATTTGTATTAGTAACACTAACTGGAATATAATCAGTAGAAAATTGTGAAATTGTATTTGGGTAAAATTGAAGTACAGCTTTAGATTTCCCAACTTTTATACCTTTTCTAAACTCTCCAATTCTTAACTTCTCATCATCTAACGGAAAAAGCCCTTTTCGTTCTAAAGTTCTTTGATTTTCTGTGAAATTAATGACTTCTGATTTTGAATTGATATTAGGATAAATTAATAATCCTTTAGAAGCATTGTCATTAGAGTTAATGGTGTATGAAATACCTACTTCGAAATCATAATTATAATCTGGTGGTTTATTAAATATTCTATTCCAGTTATAACTGCTCCATCCTTGCGTAAGTAATACATTATCTAACTCTAATTGCTTCTTCAAAGTAATATCTGTGAAATAATAACTTGCATTCTGAACTGGTGTTTTAATAAAAGGTTTTAAATATATTGTTGATACGATATTTTCATGATGATAATAACTCTTTGTGTCTTTTGGTAAGACTGAGATACTTATATTTTGAAACTGAGACTCATCAACTTTTATAACAGGAATTTTTACCTCTAATGAATCACCTTTTACAACAGGTCTAGCATCTTTAATTAATGCATTATTTATACCTCTATAATTAAAAAACATGCGCTCAACTAAAGGTGTATTATCATCATTAAAAAGAGTAAATATATTGATACCAGTAAACAGGTTACTTTTTCTTATCTTTAATGTGGATTGAGTTTCTCCATTAAATGATATACTTACATCTTTTAGTTCTACTCCATTATGAATATATATTCTAAAAGATTTATTTGCAACTTTTGGTAACGTTGTATTATTAGTTTTTAATGATATAACCACATCATCTTTTAAATCTTTTAAAGACAATACAACACCTCTTGGATCTATATTATTAATTGGTATTTTGAATTGAGATTCGTTGTAGGTATATCTTATAAAATAAGATCGTCCTGGTTTGGGATTTAAAACAAACTTTCCAATACCAAAGGCATTTAATTTAAATTCTGTTAATTCAGATTCTAGATCATCTATAAGCAAAAGTTTAAGCCCTGCTACTCCAAGTCCTAATTGATCTTTAGCAATAACTCCAATAATATTGTCTGTATCTTGAAGCAAGTGACCTCCTTCTGGTAAAACTTGTAAATCAATATTGCCAGAGCTTATTGTAGGCTTATCTATTAAAAGATTCTCTGGATCTAAAACTCTAAATGATTCTAAGAAATAATTATGCTCATCAGGAAAATTTTTCATCCAATTAGTATAAGCTTTAAACTTATACTCTCCTGTTGTGAAAAGCGAATCTATGATAAAATCTCCTCGACTTACACCTTGGTTAACAAGAATCAATTTTTCTTTTACAACTTGATTTTTATCATTAATTATCTGGCAATATAAATTTGTAGTACTAAATGAAAGTTCTTGAGATTCTTTTATAAAACTGTAAGCATTAAAAGCTAACATCTCACCTTTAATAAAAACTGTTTTATTAAGGTGTATATAAACCTGCTCTCTTGTTAATTCTGTGAAATCATCAAAAGCATCAAGCACCAATTCATCATCTTGAGAGTACAATGAAATTGAACATAACAACAATAGAATTAAGCATCTATTTTTCATCTTTAATTTGTAATAGCTTTTAATGGAGAATTTAGCCAATATAAATCCTTACTTTGATCTATATTAACCTTTGCATTTGATAATGGTTTAGCTTTGTCAACAAATTTCACATTATTAGGTTTTTCCGATTTACTTAATACATCTTGCACAAAAAACTCTCTAAACTGGTAAGCTGTTAAACTTATTTTTTGATAGAGTTTTCTTCCTGTTTTATCGGTTATATTTTTAATTCTATATTCAAAACCTTTCATTGCGTCTTTAGTATTAACTTCTTCAGGAATGCTCCATTCTGCAATTCTCAATTTAATAGTTCTCTCATCAATTACATTAAATTCTTCAACCATCAATTTCTTTTTTTTGAATTTGAATCTAAAGTCTTTTTTATCTAGTGAAGACATTAATAGATCGCTATTAAAAAACACATAAAACGATTTTTCTTCAGCATCATATTGAACATTATCAACATCAAAATAGAAGGAATCACTTACAATAAATTTATTATTGAAAGTGATGTAGTTTAAATACATTTTAGCATTACGTAACACATATTCAATTTCAACTTCCAATAACACATCTAAGGATTTTGTTTCAAGAACTTGATACACAAACTTATGTATACCATAAGTATCTTTAGAGATATAGATTTTACCTTTGGCTTTATGGCTTACTCCTGTTAACTTGTTTAATGCTTTAAAAGAAATCTCGTATAACGGTTTATCATTTAAATAGACAGTTTTCATATCTAAAAACTCATGATTTAATAAAAACCGTTTCTTAAAAATGTAAACAAACGAAAAGCTAAGCTGTTCAAAATTTCGAATTGGATTATGGATATTTAGTATACTTAACTCATTACCTCCTTGTCCAGAAAGCGTGGTATTATTTATATACTTAGACTCACCATCATATACCTGTAATAACGTTGAATCTCTATTAAAATCTTTATTTTCAGTATACTTATATATTGCTGTTTCATTATAATCGTCCATAATAATATCTGTACCGAAACCTGCATCGAACGATTCTATTATAGCTTCATTGAGATTATAATAATTGCCGTTAACTATTTGATAATCTCTATAATAACCTACTTTAGAGTATGGAGTGTAAGGGTAATTTTTTGGTATACTTAAAATGGCTTTCTGTATAATTTCTTCTGGTGAAAGTTTAGATTTACCATTTGTTTTAGAGTTTCCTGTAATAATTACCTGATCTAACATCTCAACCTTTGGTATTAGGGTAATTACGTTTATCTCCTTATCTTTTAAATGACTTAAAGCTAAAGTCTTGGATTTATAACCAATACAAGAAATAAGAAGAATATCGCCATCTCTTTTATATTGATATGGTATTCTAAAATCACCATCAATATTAGCTATAACTCCATTACCACTTTTTTGAAACTGAATTGTTGCATAAGATACGGGATACCTCGTATCACTTTCTATAACCTTACATAAAATTTCCTGGACCTGAGACTGAACTGACAGACCACAGCATAGTAAAATGAAAAGTACCTTTTTCATTAATAGCACTAGTTTTTTATAAAGTTAATGAAAAGGGGAACTAATAAAAAACCTTTGTGTTATTTATGGTTAGAATATTATTTAAACCTAACAAATTTAGCATCGTAAAAGGTGTAACCAGGAATTTCAATTTGATCTCCTAACTTTAATTTGTACCAAGGAGATATCTTATTATGCTCAAGGTTTTTGAGTAGGTGCACACTCTGTGCTGGTGTATTACCTTGTAATAAGGCAAAGTATTTTTTACCTGCTTCATCTTCAATGACATCTGCTATCATAACCACATGTCCTGGAGAACCACCAATAATGAGCATATCTCCTATTTTAAGTTTATTAACATCATTAATTTTGGGTAATTCTGAAAATAATGAAATGGTTCCTGAGTACATATAAATTAAGTTCAGGTACTTATAAAAATTTGCTTTAGAATGATTAGCAGTAGCTGTTTTACTGAAAATCACCTTATTACCATTTATTTTTGGTCTATAACCTTCTGCATATTTTGTCCATGAGCAATTGTGACCACTAGTAAAATTAAAACCAATGTCGTTTTTTCGATTCTGTTCCCAGAGATATTCGCTTCTAAGTCTTATCAGAGCGTCTGCACATTGTTGCAACCCATTCTCTGGTACAGGAACTTCCAAAATTCCAAAATGACCTATTTGATTAAAGTAAGGGCTTCCATCATAGTTAATGACTTTAGCACCAAATGGCTTTAGTTTATAATGTCTTATATAGTCCTGAAAAGAACCTTTTGCATACGCTACTCTTTTAAACCCATCTGGTATGGTGATGCGTTCCTTAACTGTTTTACCCTCTGTATTTATATAACCATTAGAGTTAGTGATTGAGTTAGAAATAACTTGAGACACCTCTTTTACTGGTTTAAATTGGTAAGCTATTATTGCAATAAAGCTAAGTAATACAACACAAAGAATTGATTTTTTCATAGGAATACAACGAAAAAACCCAACACTTTCGTATTGGGTTTTTTTATTTTTTCTTAATAGATCCTGAATCAGGTTCAGGATGACAAAAGTCTACTAGCCACCAAAGTCATCGAATCTAATGTGCTCATCTGGGATTCCGAAATCTTCTCCCATTTTTTGAACCGCTTGATTCATTAAAGGAGGTCCACAGAAATATAATTCTATATCTTCTGGTGTTTCATGATGATTTAGATAATTATCAATGACACAATTATGAATAAATCCAACAAAACCATCACCAGCCTCATCATTAATATCTGTTTTAACTTTCCAATTATCTTCCTCTAAAGGTTCAGATAATGCCATGTAGAATTTAAAGTTTGGAAAGTCTTTTTCTAACTTTCTAAAGTGTTCTATGTAGAATAATTCACGCTTAGAACGTCCACCATACCAATAGGTTACTTTACGACCTGTTTTTATAGTTCTAAATAATTCATATAAGTGAGAACGCATTGGTGCCATACCTGCTCCACCACCAACATATAACATTTCACTTTCAGATTCATTGATGAAGAATTCACCATAAGGTCCTGAAATCGTTACTTTATCTCCAGGTTTTTGAGCAAAAATGTAAGATGAAGCAATACCAGGATTAACATCCATCCATTGATTCTTAGAACGATCCCAAGGTGGTGTTGCAATACGAACATTTAACATAATCTCACGCCCTTCTGCTGGATAAGAAGCCATAGAATAAGCTCTTTCTACAGACTCAGAATTCTTCATCACTAATGGCCAGAGACCAAACTTATCCCACTCTGCCTGAAACTTATCTGGTGAATCATGTTCTTCTGGATGCGCAGTAATATCGATATCAGAATATTTAATCTCACATTCTGGAATTTCTATTTGTATATAACCACCTGCTTTGTAACCCATATCTTCAGGAATCTCAACAACAAATTCCTTAATAAAAGAAGCTACATTATAGTTTCTCACAACTGTTGCCTCCCATTTTTTGATACCAAATACTTCTTCAGGAATAGTTACTTCCATATCTTGTTTTACTTTCACTTGACAAGATAAGCGCGCTCCATGTTGTAACTCTTTACGTGTAAAATGGGGTGTTTCCGTTGGCAAAGCCTCTCCTCCTCCTGACAATACATGACATTCGCATTGTATACATGTACCACCACCACCACAAGCTGATGGTAAAAATATTTTTTCAGCGCTTAATGTTGTTAATAATGTACTACCAGAAGCTACTTCAATCTCACGCTCACCATTGATTAATATCTTAACAGGCCCTGAAGGTGATAATTTTTGTTTTACAAATAAGAGTAATGCTACAAGTAATAGGGTCACTACTAAAAATGCCGCTACTGTAGCTAAAATAATTCCGAAATCAACTGCTAATATCATACTATTCCGTTACTTTATTAATGTTTTCAGCTATTGTTTTATCTTCATTAGACACTTCTATTTTGTTTTCCACTTTAACAGTTGTGTCTTTTGTTTTAGTTTCTTCATCTCCTCCTGTTAACATACCTCCAAAACTCATAAATCCAATTGCCATTAAACCTGTGATAATAAATGTTATGCCTAAACCTCTTAGAGGTGCTGGTACGTTAGAGTATCTGATTTTCTCTCTAATTGCAGCGATAGCTAGTATAGCTAAAAACCAACCAATTCCTGAAGCAATACCGTAATTTAATGCTAAACCAAATGTCGCAATTTCACGAGATTGCATAAATAAGGATCCTCCTAAAATGGCACAGTTAACAGCAATCAGTGGTAAGAAAATACCAAGTGAATTGTATAACGAGGGTGAGAACTTCTCCACTACAATCTCTACCAATTGTACCATTGTTGCAATAGTTGCAATAAACATGATAAATGATAGGAAACTTAAATCGAAGTCAGCATATTCAGGGCCCAACCAAGTTAATGCACCAGGTTGTAAAATATATTGATCTAGTAACCAGTTAAGAGGCACTGTAATTGCTAATACAAAAATCACTGCAGCTCCTAAACCTACAGCTGTACTAACTTTTTTAGATACTGCTAAGTAAGAACACATTCCAAGGAACGTGGCAAATACCATGTTATCTATAAAAATCGATTTGAAAAATAATTCTATATGTTCCATATATTTTTAGTTTTCAGTCTTAGTCTAAGTTACAGATTTTCACTGTTTACTGCGACTATAAACCGTATACTGTTAATCTTCTATTAATGCTTTATTTCTTGAACGTTGTACCCAAATTATAATACCAACTACAATTAAGGCCATTGGTGACAATAACATAAAACCATTATTCTCATAACCTATACTGTACAATCCAGTTTTTTCAATTGGATCTCCTAAGACAGGAATTCCCAATAACGTACCTGATCCTAATAATTCTCTAAAGAATCCTACAATGATTAAGATTACACCATAACCTAAAGCATTACCAATTCCATCTAAGAATGAACGCCATAATCCATTACCTAAGGCAAAGGCTTCAAAACGTCCCATAATAATACAGTTGGTAATAATTAATCCTACAAATACAGATAGTTCCTTACTTAGCTCGTAAGCAAAGGCTTTAAGTACTTGATCTACAATGATTACAAGTGCAGCAACAACAGTAAGCTGAACAATAATTCTAATTTTTGAAGGAATAATATTTCTAATTGCTGAGATTACGACATTACCAACTCCCATAACAAACAATACTGAAATTGCCATAACAATAGAAGCCTTTAATTGCGCTGTGATCGCTAATGCAGAACAAATACCTAATACTTGAATTGTAATTGGGTTGTTATCCGCTAATGGATCTTTAATTAATGCTGCGTCTTTTTTTGAAAGTAAACCCATAATTAATTGTTTAGTGTTTTAAAGTAAGGCACATAAAGTGCTAAATCTTTTTTGATCATGGCTGCTACTCCATCTCCAGTTATGGTTGCACCAGCAATGGCATCAACCTCATGGTCTACCTTATCAATATTAGTTGGATCTGCATTACTTTTAGATACAGTAATACCTTTAAAGGCACCATCTTTCATAAGGTGTTCTCCAATAAAATCGTCCATGAAGAAACGCTCTTTAATGTTAGCTCCTAATCCTGGTGTTTCTCCTTTATGATCAAAGTATGCACCTTGTATCACCATATTTTTATCTAAAGCAACATAAGCCCAAATGGCATCCCAAAGTCCTTTTCCTCTAATTGGTGCTATATAAAACTTCTCACCATCTTTTTTACCAACAAATAATGGCAATTGTCTTTCACCTCCATCTTTCGCCTTGGCTTGCTCTTTCTTTACATCTATTAAATAAGCATTATCATTTTCAACAGCATTAGTTCCATTGGTGATGACTAATTGCTTTTCTATATATTGATCAAATAATTCTGGAGCTTTTTCTGTAGATACAAAGTTTGCACTATTGCCCTCATTTTCATTCACTCCCATAGCATAGAGAATGTTTTGTTGTTTTTCTAGGCGTTCATTCTCAGTAATACGATCTTTTAAGGACGACGCTGTAAATGCTAACAACGTTCCTACTACAACTACCATTCCTATAGCAAATAGTATGGTATATAAATTTGAATCTGTCTTGTTACTCATAACTATGCTACTTTAGCTTTTAGACGTTTCATTCTCTTTTTAACATTACCTTGAACCACATAGTGGTCAATTGTTGGTGCAAAGACATTCATTAATAGAATGGCTAAGAACACACCTTCTGGATAGGCTGGATTAAACACACGAATCATAATTGATATAAAACCAATTAAAAAACCATAGATCCATTTCCCTTTATTGGTTTGCGCTGCAGTAACTGGATCTGTTGCCATATAAACTGCACCGAAAAGTATACTACCAATGATAAGATGTTGCCAAAACGGAACACTCATTAATCCATAAAATTTACTTGTTTCACCAATCCAACCTGCATCTACAACACCATTGAAGATTAATCCCATTGCTAAGGCTCCAACTACAGTACTTAGCATAATTCTCCAGCTTCCTATTTTGGTAAATATTAAGAATAAGGCTCCTATGATAATTAAAAATTTAGACGTTTCTCCCACAGATCCAGGAATTATTCCCCAAAACATATCCCAATAATCTATTCCAGCTAACTCAGTATTTTGAGCATAGGCTCCAAGAATTGTTTCTCCTGAAATGGCATCTGGAGTACCAGCTCGTTCAACAGCACCATGAACCCAAACTTTATCTCCTGACATCCATGTAGGATAAGCAAAAAATAAAAATGCACGAATCGTTAATGCTGGATTAAGAATATTCATTCCTGTTCCACCAAAAACTTCTTTTCCGATGACTACTCCAAAGATCACAGCTACAGCTAACATCCAAAGCGGAATATCAACTGGTACAATCAAAGGTACAAGCATTCCAGTTACTAAGTAACCTTCTTCAACTTCATGTCCTTTTATTATAGCGAAAACAAATTCTACTGCTAAACCAACACCATAAGACACGATTACTAAAGGTAGCACTTTCCATAATCCAATAACTAAATTATCCCAAGCCCAAAACGATGCTCCTAAAAATCCATTTGCAGATTCTATTTCACCAAGAGCAAGATAATGTTGGTAACCAGCGTTGTACATACCAAAGATTAAACATGGTACTAATGCCATGATAACCGTATTCATGGTTCGCTTTAAATCATCAACCACCTTAATATGAGTACCATTATGAGTGGTCTCATTTGGCATATATAAGAATGTAAAAAGTGCATTAAATCCTGGCAACCACTTTTTATCTTTATTCTTAACCTTAAAATTGTGTAAATTTTGTTTTAAACCCATTATCCTATCTCTTTAAGCATTAAGTCTAATCCTTCTCTTATTATTTTTTGATGTGGCTGTTTAGACACACAAACAAATTCTGTTAACGCAAAATCCTCAGGAGCAACTTCATACATTCCTAAAGCTTCCATTTCATCTAAATCTTTATACATACATGCTTTTAAAATTTGCATAGGATAAATATCTAGCGGAAATACTTCTTCATAAGTTCCTGTCGTTACAAAAGCTCTATGTTCGCCATTTGTATTGGTATTTAAATCGTATTTTTTCTTTGGGTTTAACCAAGAAAATGTTAACGCTCTAGATGTAGAAATCTTATTAAAAACAGGTTTATTCCAACCAAAGAATTCGTAATCATCACCTTCTGGAATGATTGTAATAATATTGTTGTAATAATCTAAATAACCATCTGGTTTTATTTGCTTACCAGTTAATACATTTCCAGATATTATACGAGCGTTAGCATCTTTATCTACACCATTATCGTAAATCATTGTAGCAACTTCAGCTCCTATTTTAGTTCTAAAATATCGTGGCTTTTTAACTTCAGAACCTGCTAAGGCAATAACACGCTCTGCATTAAATTTCCCTGTAGTTATAAGCTCTCCTATAATGACTAGATCTTGTGCATTAACAGTCCAAACTGTTTCACCTTTATTAACAGGTTCTATTTTATTGATTAATGTACCAACATTACCTGATGGATGAGGACCAGACACCTTGTGTGTTACAGCGTCTGATAATCCTGCTAATAACGAGTTTGATGATCCAACACCTACATGAACTTTTCCTTCTGTAAGTTTTGAAAGAGCAGTAACTGCAGCTTGTAATTCAGCTTCTTTACCTTGAAGCGTAAAATCTAAATCTGCTGCTAAAGGAGCAGTTGCATAACCAGAAATGAAAATAGCTTTAGGTGTATTTTCAGGGTTAGCAACAACATCATAAGGTCTTTGTTTTACAAATGGCCAACATCCAGATACTAATAACCTAGATTTTATGTCTTCTGAAGATGCAGAAGTTAAATCTAGCTTATCATGATCTAAATATGTTTGCTCCTTATCTGCTTGAATTTTAATCTCTAAAATTCGACGTTTTTCTCCACGAGAAATTTCAATAATTTCACCTGAAACAGGCGAAACAAATTTTATACTTTCGTTATTCTTATCATAAAAAACAGTTTCTCCTGCTTTTACTTTAGAACCTACCTTAGTAACCAATTTTGGAATAATACTGTGGAAATCTTCTGGTCTGATAGCGTAGTAGTTGCTAATAATAGCATTTTCGATAGACTTTTCAGCCTCGCCTACAAGATTAATATTCAGACCTTTTCTTATTCGAATGTCGTTTGACATATATAAATGATTGTAGTTTATTATCTAAAAATCCGTGCAAATTTACGAATTAATGCTTAAATAAAATCCAAATTAAAACCTCTTTTTTATTTATAACCACTATAAATAAGTTAAATAGTTTAGCCGTTACCTAATTGACTATCTTTGTGATTAGCTATTTTTAAGTAAAATATTAAGGCATAGAATTTGTTTATCTTTATAACAAGATTAAATCACAATGAAAAACAAAACACTCTCGTTACTTTTCTGTTTACTACTAATTACAACTGTTTTTTCCCAAGTAAAAGAAGTAAATCCGCCAGACTTTATTAAAACCATTACGTTTTCTGGAGGTACGCAGCAAGCTCAGCTTCCTGTTATTCGTTTAGGTTCTGCTTTAACTTTAGAGTTTGATGCGTTAAATGGTGATGAAGAGGACTTTTACTATGTCATTGAACATTATAATTTTGATTGGACTAAATCTGTACTCATGAAAGGTGAATATCTCAGAGGCACAGACAATCAGCGTATTTTTAATTACGAAAATTCATTTAACACTTTTCAGCTTTATTCGCATTATAGATTACGTATACCAAATGAACAAACAAGAGGCTTATTAAAAAGCGGTAATTATCTGGTTTCCATATACGATGACTATGATGAGCTTGTATTCTCAAGAAAATTTATGATTTATGAAGATATAGTTAATGTTGGTGTTGCTGTAAAACGATATAGAGATGTAAAGTATATTAATGAAATGCAATCTATTGATCTAAGAATAGCAACCAATAGTATTAATTTCTTTAATCCTATGGATAATATTAAAACTATGATTATCCAAAATAACAATCTAAATACTGCTATAACTGATCTTAAGCCACAATATGTTTTGGGCAACGAACTTATTTACAGGTACGTTAAAGAGTCTGGATTTTTTGGTGGTAATGAATTCTGGTTTTTTGAAAACAAAGATATAAGAGCAGCTAATGTTGGTGTACAGTTTATAGATTTAAAAGATATTTATCATAATTATCTTTTTACCAGTTTTGTTAGAAAAGATAGGCCTTACACTTATAATCCTGATATTAATGGAAATTTTTTAGTTAATGTTATAGATAGGCAAAATACTGATATTGAAGCAGATTATGCTGTAATTCATTTCTCTTTAGATTTTCCTAATCTAGAACCTGGTAAAAAAATACATGTCTATGGCAATTTCAATAATTATGCTATTGAGGATATGACAGAGTTATTTTACAATCAAGAAAGCGGATTGTATGAATGCAATTTTAGATTAAAACAAGGATTTTACAACTATAAATATGTAGTTGTTAATGAAGATGGCTCCATAGATGAAGGTGCTATTAGTGGAAATTTCTGGCAAACAGAAAATAATTACAAAGCACTAGTATATTACAGAGATGTTGGTGCTCGTTTTGATCGATTAATTGGTTTTGGAGAAGGAAGTTCTGTAAATATTTCTAATTAAAAACTCTTATAAAATTATTCTATTTTGGAGTCGTATTGTAAAGACTTCGTCATAAATTGCTTAGTGTCTTCACAATAAAAATCACAGCTATCGATAGGTTTAGCATATAAATGTAAACTCATTACTCTTTTATCTGAGTTATTTATTAGTCTATGTATACCGAGCTTATCATTCATGTAAGAAATATTTCCTTCGGCAAGTGTTTCACATTGTATTAATTTCAAAGCACCATTTTCGTCAATAAAATGTTGCTCTTCAATTTCACCATTACAAATACCCAACCAACACTCTTCGCCTCCATGATTATGAATTGAGGTTTGTTGATTTGGTTCCCAACAAATCAAAATAAGTTCTAAATTTTCATCTCTATATAAGCAATTTCTGGTATACTTTTTATTGGACCAAGATGCATACTTAGACAGTAGTTCTGTATTTAAGCAAGCTTTTCTTAAAAGCTCTGAATACTCTTTACGATGAGCAGAAGCAACTGCCAGAATGAGATCTTTATTTGTAAGTAAACTATTCAAAAGACGACTAAGTTTAGGTTTGTAAAATAAGCGCAAAATTACTTAGATTTCTAGTTTTATAACAATATTTTTACATTTTCCATAAACAGAAACCCAGAATCTGGATGATTAAGGACTTAAAATTATTTCAGGAATTAGCAGAATTACTTTTAGAAGAAGAACAAAATAATCCTGTGGCTAAACCTATAGCTACAGATTTGCTTTATCATAAATTAGATTTAAGTTTAAATGATAAAGGTATCGTTGATGAAGAGCTAAAAGATGTACTGTCATCAATTATTAGGACTACACCAAAAACAGCCTCTAAACTTTTTTTTAATCAATTATTTGGTGGCAGAATAGGAAAAGCTGCCTTAGGAGATTTATTAGCAGTATTATTAAATAATAGTATGTATACTTATAAGGTTGCTGGTCCTCAGGTAGGCATTGAAAAAGTAATTCTTAAAGAAATAAGTGCGCGTATAAACTACGGAAATAATAGTGATGGAACATTTGCATCAGGTGGATCTATGACCAATTATATAGCTATGCTGATGGCAAGAGATAGATTTGACCCTTCTATTAGAACTGAAGGTTACACAAAAAAACTCGTGGCTTACACCTCTGAATCATCACATTATTCCATTGAAAAAAATGCTTCTTTTTTAGGAATTGGCAGACATCAGATTAGAAAAATAGCCTCAGATAATTACGGAAAAATGATTCCGGAAAAGCTTCAAAAATGTATAGCAGATGATCTAAATAAAGGTTATCACCCATTTTTTGTTAATGCTACTGCAGGTACAACAGTGCTTGGTGCTTTTGATGATATTTATGCATTAAGTCAGGTTTGTAATAAAAATGATATTTGGCTTCATGTTGATGGTGCATATTGTGGATCTGTAATATTCAGTAACAACTACAAACACCTTATTAATGGTATTGAATTTTCAGATTCCTTTAGCGTTAATGCTCATAAAATGCTTGGAACACCATTAACCTCATCCATAATTTTAACTAAAGATAAAAAGCACTTACATGACTCACTATCTAACGATGCTGATTATTTGTACCAAACAGATGGTGACGATTTTAACTTAGGTAAAACATCATTGCAATGTGGTAGAAGAAACAACGCCTTAAAATTATGGACGCTTTGGAAATCTGTTGGTCACAAAGGGTTAGAGAAAATAGTAGATAAACAGTTTTATTTAGCTAAAATAGCAAGAGAATATATCAAATCTAATGAGTCCTACAAGCTTTATAGTTTTGATGACTCTATTTCTGTATGTTTTAATTACAAAGATATACCTGCTAAATTATTGTGTACTGAGCTTTATGAAAATTCTGAACTCATGGTAGGTTTTGGACAGTTTAAAGGTCAGGAATTTGTTAGATTAGTAACTATTAATTCTACTTTACAAGAAGAGGATATTAAAAACTTCTTTAGCACATTAGAACGTTATGTTCGCCATAAAATATTGAAATAGCGAGCAGTTAATGTTAAAAATTCCTACAATCATCTAAAATATTGAAATATCTATTCTAAAATACCTTATTTTAGCGTACTTATTTAATTTCGTGCATGGTACAACAAGTTACAAGCGGCATTAAAATTTCCGTAGAAACATCCTTTGAAGGTACTTTTTATAAAAATTATAAAGTACACTTTGCCTTTGGATATAAAGTAACTATTGAAAACCAAAGCAAGCATGCCGTGCAGCTTAACTCTAGATATTGGAAAGTCCTAGATGCATTAAATAATACCGAAATTATTGAAGGCGAAGGTGTTATTGGCAAAAAACCTGTGTTAAAACCTGGAGAATCGCATACATACAACTCTGGTTGCTTATTAACCTCTCCTTTTGGAGCTATGCAAGGTCATTATAACATGGTCAACTTTTCTAACACAAAGAAATTTAAGGTTATTATCCCTTCATTTAAGCTAAGCGCGCCTTTTGCACTTAATTAAAACAATCAACTTTATCAAATCTATAAGTCTTTCCATATTGCTTAATATGGAAAAATTTGCAGTTTGAATAATGTATAAATTGGTAATCTTCCTTTATATTAAAAGACATATCATTTACTAAATATTCAGCATCAATATCAATATTACCATAAGGAGAAATACGTCTAAAGTTGTAACGTATTTTATCTCCTAAACCGTTTAACTCAAACCAAGCACCTGCTGCAATACCAGATAACCACTGTGCATGTGGTTGCTTTTCAGCATTATCTTTGGGTTCTAATGTACCAACATAATTTGGTTGATGTCCTGGTAATCGATCTAAAAAATATTTAATATTTTCTTTTCTAACAGAAGAATCAAATTTAGAAATAACACCTTCTTCTGAAACCTCATAAATATAATTTTCGGTATCAGCTAAAACCACATTACCAACTGTACTCGGCGTAAACCA
This sequence comes from Microcosmobacter mediterraneus, assembly GCF_031846265.1. Taxonomy (NCBI): domain Bacteria; kingdom Pseudomonadati; phylum Bacteroidota; class Flavobacteriia; order Flavobacteriales; family Flavobacteriaceae; genus Microcosmobacter; species Microcosmobacter mediterraneus. The sequence goes on from NZ_JAVRIA010000007.1 coordinate 52,395, forward strand.
CTGTGATTTAATAAGACGCTTCTTTAGCGTTTTATCTGTAATACCACCAATTAAAGCAGAGGTTACAAAACGTGCACAATTACAAGCTTTCTTAACAAAAGCTGCATATCTAATAAAATCCTGATGCTGAAGTTTAGTTATGCTTTCCTTTGCCATTTTGTAATTTACAGTTTTACAAACTGAAGCTACTAACTTACCATCTCCATGAGTGAGTTTAGGATGTGTTCCTAAAAATATAAGAATATCATTAAGGTTTTTAATATCATTATTTTCAATAACAGCAGTGATATGAAAACCTAACTCAGCATCTGTACTTTTACCACGCACTCTACCATTGGGTTCCGAGGTAATATATCTTCCAAAGTCATGATATTCCAAAATTCCAGTAGCTTTTTCAATTAAAACCATAGCTGCATGGCCTGCTCTTACATGAGTTTTATTACCTATACCAATATACTTTAATAAAGCTGAGTACCACTCATCTGCATGCATTACAATGGTTTCAGGATAAGCAAGAGTAAGTATAAATGCGTCGTTTTTCAATATCTTAAAAAGTCTTGATAATCTTGTTCGGAAAAAATTTGTGAAACTTACAAAATTAAAGTTCAAAAATACATAAGACTTCAATCAAAATAGTCATTAAAAAACTTAAAAATTGTACCTTTGCACCTTCTAAGAATATCGCTTAGATCACTTTACTAAAATCTAAATAACACTAAAACAACCTATGGGAAAAGGATTCTTTAATGTTCCTGTTGCAGTTAACGAGCCTGTTAAAGGTTATGCTCCAGGATCACCAGAACGTGAAGCAGTTTCAAAAGAGTATAAAAAGCAATTTAACAGTAAAATTGAGGTACCATTATATATTAATGGTAAAGATGTAAAAACAGGAAACACCAGAACGATGTCTCCTCCACACGATCATCAGCATAGTGTTGGTGAATATCATTTAGCTGAAAAATCTCATGTTGAAGACGCTATTTCTACAGCTTTAGAAGCACGTAAATCATGGTCTCTAATGCCATGGGAACAACGAGCAGGTATTTTCTTAAAAGCCGCAGAATTAATTGCAGGACCATATAGAGCAAAGATAAATGCAGCAACAATGATTGCGCAATCTAAAACCATCCACCAAGCAGAAATTGATGCAGCTTGTGAGTTCATAGATTTCCTTCGTTTTAATGTTCAGTTTATGACTGATATTTACATGGAACAGCCTGAGAGCACCAGTGATGCCTGGAACAGAGTTGAATATAGACCACTTGAAGGATTTACATATGCTGTAACGCCATTTAACTTTACTGCTATTGCTGGTAATTTACCTGCTTGTATGGCATTAATGGGCAATGTTGTTGTTTGGAAACCTAGTGATAGCCAAGTATTTTCGGCTAAAGTAATCATGGATGTCTTTAAAGAAGCTGGTGTACCAGATGGTGTTATTAATGTTGTATTTGGAGATCCAGTAATGATAACTAATACTGTAATGGCAAGTCCTGATTTCTCTGGATTACATTTTACTGGTTCTACCTTTATCTTTAAAGAATTATGGAAACAAATCGGAAACAACATACACAACTATAAAACCTATCCAAGAATTGTAGGAGAAACAGGTGGTAAAGATTTTATTGTGGCGCATAAATCTGCAAATCCAAAGCAGGTAGCTACGGCAATTTCTAGAGGTGCTTTTGAATTCCAAGGTCAGAAATGTAGTGCTGCATCTAGAGCTTATATACCGCAAAGCATGTGGAATGCTGTTAAAAATTATGTTATTGAAGATGTAAAGTCATTTAAAATGGGTTCACCTGAAGATATGAGCAATTTCATCACTGCTGTAATTCACGAAGGTTCTTTTGATAAACTGGCTTCTTACATTGACCAAGCAAAACAAGATGCTGACGCCGAAATTATTGTTGGTGGAAACTACGATAAGTCTAAAGGATACTTTATAGAACCTACAGTTATTGTCACTAAAGATCCTAAATATACAACCATGTGTACAGAGTTATTTGGACCAGTAATTACTATTTACGTTTATGAAGACGATACATACTCTGAAATCTTAAAAACAGTAGACGAGACTAGTGATTACGCCTTAACAGGAGCTATTTTATCAACAGATAGATATGCTGTTGAAGAAGCGACTAAAGCTTTGCAAAACGCAGCTGGGAACTTCTACATCAATGATAAACCAACAGGAGCAGTTGTAGGTCAGCAACCATTTGGTGGAGCGAGAGCATCTGGAACTAACGATAAAGCTGGTTCTGCCCAAAACTTATTGCGTTGGGTTTCTCCTAGACTAATTAAAGAAACCTTTGTAACACCAACCGATTATCGTTATCCCTTTCTTGGATAAACATTTAATTAAGATAAATACAAACCCTCACGCATTAAGTTTGAGGGTTTTTCTTTTATAACTCTCTAATTTTCGTACTTTTATGGCATAATCCTAAATATACAACCTATGAAAATACATTACTTATTAGTGTTTCTTTTTTCAATTTCATTAACAGCTCAAACACCTTTGGTTGGTACTACAGTGCCCGATTTAGCTGCTTATGGAGAATCTACAAACTATGTAGGAGAAGCGGAATATCAAATCTTCTTAGATACAGATACAGGAGTTTTAGACAAACCCATAATTTTAGTAGATGGTTTTGATCCTGGAGACACAAGATCATTAACTGGCCTTTATGATTTATTAGATTTCTCAGGAACCTCAGGAACTCAAAACCTAGCAGATTTGGTTAGAGCTGAAGGTTTTGATGTGGTTATTCTAAACTTCCCAATGTATACGAGATCAGCAGATATGGCTAATATTGATGGTGGCGCAGATTTTATTGAGCGTAACGCTATGCTTTTAGTAGACCTTATTGGAATAATTAATGCTGATAAAGCTGCAAATAGTCCAGAGCAAAATGTAATTATTGGTCCAAGTATGGGAGGTTTAATCTCAAGATATGCTTTAAACTATATGGAACAACAAAGTTTAGATCATGATACGAGATTATGGATGTCTTTTGACTCTCCGCATCATGGTGCAAATGTTCCTTTAGGGTTACAACATCAGTTAAATTTTTTGGCTAACGGACTAGATTTAGGAGGACTTGGAGATTTTAGCGTTGTTGCATTACAACCTTTAATTGATGAGTTTTTAAAGTCACCAGCTGCCAGACAATTACTAACAGACCATTTTGAATCACATCTAAGTGCTGGCAGTGATGTTGAATTTGATCCAACACTTTTAACTCCAGAACCTCATCCTTGGCGAACTATATTTACAAATAATATGGAAGGTTTAACTACAAGTGGTTTTCCAGAAGACACCAGAAATGTTGCTATAATTAATGGTAGTGGCATTGGCAACCCTTATTTTGCGATGGGAGAAAGTGGCACAACTGTGACTCCTGGTTTATCAGTAATAGATTTAAGCATTCCAAATATTGCACCTTTTACAACAGCAGTTATTCAAAGTAATTTAACACCTGCTATAGTAGATGGCACTGAGGCTATAAGTAATATTAGAGTTGATTTCTGTATAATTGGATGTAATGATTTATTAAATGGTACTGGTTTAGCTAATGCTGCTGCGTTTCCTTTTTCTGACGGAATTGATGCTGCTCCTGGTGGCTTATTTGATTTATCTGGATTAACTGGAGCCTTTATGCCAGATCCTGGAAGTTTGGAAGAAAGCTTTTTAAACGCTTTGGCCATTGATAAATTTAATTTTATACCATCTGTAAGTGGTATGGCATTGACTATTACAGCTAATGGTGAAATTGATTGGTATCACGATTTTAATTTACCTCCTGGCACACCTCCAAACGGTGATGTTCTGAATGAAACTCCATTTGTAAACTATTATATGCCAGATAATAATGAACCTCATGTTCAACTAACTGAAGCTAATGTTGCTTTTGCACTTTCAGAAATCATACCACAAACTCTTACAGTTAGTAATTTGGATTTTGGCATTGCATTAGATCAAAACCCAGTTAAAGATAATTTAATTATACGCTCAAATGAAACTATTAGCAATGCTACATTAAGTGTTATCGATTTAACTGGAAAAGTTGTTTTATCTATAAATACGCAATTAACGGACTACAATGTAATTCCTTTTAATGCGCAATCTGGTATTTATCTTTTAAGAATAACTAATAGTGATAATTTAGATTTTAAAACTAAGATTATTAAACAATAATAATATCTCATAGAAAAACTAAAGGCTGAATTAAATAATTCAGCCTTTATATTTTAAGGGTAGATATACTATCTTTTTAGTTTCAAAAAAGTCTTCTTCATAATAATCAGTAAGACTATATACTTTTGCTGTTTTATAATCTTTAAGTTCCTCTTGCAAGTCGCCTCCTTTGAGATAAATGATCCCATTTTTTATATAGTGTTTTTGAGATTTGGCGATTTTTCCCTTAACCCAATTTACAAAGGTTGGCATAGCAGCTACTGCTCTACTAACAATAAAGTCGAAATGCTCGTCAATGGCTTCAGCTCTAGAATGGGTGGTTTTAACATTATTCAATCCTAAATCTGTAGCAACCTCATCAACTACTCTAAGTTTTTTTGCAATACTATCTACTAAATGGAATTTACAATTAGGAAATAATATTGCTAACGGAATACCAGGAAAACCTCCTCCTGTTCCAACATCTAAAATAGAACTACCATCTTTAAACTCTATAAATTTAGCAATGGCTAATGAGTGAAGCACATGCCTAAGATAAAGTTCATCAATATCCTTGCGTGATACGACATTAATTTTTGCATTCCAATTGTTATATAGCGTTTCAAGCTTTTCAAATTGATTGATTTGCTCTTCTGTTAAATCAGGGAAATATTTCAGAATTAAATCCACTTCAATTATTTTCGACAAAAATAGTTAAATTAGTGTGGATATTTTTTACAATTTACTTAGCCATTAGGCGTTTTTAATTGTATATCTTTGTTTAATAATAGCATAAATTAATCCCATGACAAAGCAAACATTATCGTTTTCTAGAGCAGATTCTGCGAAATTTTTCAGGACACTAAATAAACGCGTAAATAATTACTTTAAAGACAATAACTTAAAAAAAACAGGGAACTGGAAATTATATGTCAAAGCCATTATAATGTTTACATTACTTCTTGGCCCATTAGTATTATTATTAACAGTTAACTTACCAACTTGGGCTCTAATACTCTGTATGATAACGATAGGAATCGGTATGGCAGGTGTTGGCATGAATGTTATGCACGATGCTAATCATGGTTCGTTTTCAAGTAAACCTTGGGTAAATAAATTAATGGGAAGCAGTATCCATATTTTAGCAGGAAACGATTATAATTGGAAGGTACAGCACAATGTTTTACATCATACATACACCAATATCAAAGGACATGATGAGGATATAGATGCTGGTAGAATTATACGTTTTTCTAAACACTCTAAATGGTTAAAAATTCATCAATATCAAAAATATTATGCTTTTTTCTTATACGGATTATTAACCGTTAATTGGGCCATTACAACAGACTTTAAGCAAACGTATCAATACCTTAAAAGACGATTATCTTATGGTAAATTTCCAAATCCAGCGACACAATGGACTAAACTTATTATAGGAAAAATAATCTATTACTCCATTTGGGTAATATTACCTTTAGCATTAGGCTATGAATGGTATCAAGTTTTAATAGGCTTCTTAATAATGCATTATACTGCAGGAATTATTTTAAGTGTTATTTTCCAATTAGCACATGTAATGCCAAATACTGAAATGCCGCTTCCTGATGAAAATGGCAATATGAAAAATACTTGGGCAATACATCAGTTATTTACGACATCAAACTTTTCTCCTAAAAGTTGGTTGGTAGAATTTTATACTGGTGGATTAAATAGACAAGTAGAACATCATTTGTTTTCACATATTAGCCATGTGCATTACAAAAAAATTGCAAAAATTGTTAAGGAGACAGCTAAAGAATTTAGTCTGCCTTACAATGAATACAACACGATTTGGAAAGCCATAGCTGAGCATTATAGACAATTAAAAGTTTTAGGTCAAAAACCTAGTTTGGCTTAGATTATTATCTCGTAATTACACATACATGAACCAACTTTCTGATAGAATAAACAATCTATCAACTTCACAAACTTTAGCCATGGCTGCAAAAGCCAGAGAACTTAGAGCTGAAGGAAAAGACATCATAGGCTTAAGTTTAGGAGAACCCGATTTTAACACACCAGATTTTGTTAAAGATGCTGCTATACAAGCCATTAATGACAATTACAATTCTTATACACCTGTTGATGGTTATTCAGAATTAAAAGAGGCCATTATCACAAAATTTAAGCGCGATAATAATTTAGAGTATACTCCATCTCAAATTGTAGTTTCTACAGGTGCCAAGCAATCTCTTGCTAACGTTGCTTTGGTTATTCTTAACAAAGGTGATGAAGTTATATTGCCATGTCCTTACTGGGTAAGTTATGCCGAAATGGTAAAACTAGGTGAAGGTATCCCTGTAGAAGTAAAAACATCGATCGAAAATGATTTTAAAATGACAGCTGCACAACTTGAGGCTGCCATTACTCCTAAAACTAAAATGCTTTGGCTAAGCTCTCCATGTAATCCAAGTGGCTCTATTTATAGCAAAGAAGAATTAAGAGAACTAGCTGATGTACTTCAAAAATACCCAAATATTATCGTTGTTTCAGATGAAATCTATGAGCATATCAACTTTGTTGGTGAGCATGTTAGCATGGCTCAATTTAGTGATATGTACAATAGAACTGTAACTGTAAATGGTGTTTCTAAGGCGTTTGCAATGACAGGTTGGCGTATAGGCTATATTGGAGCTCCAGAGTGGATTGCTAGAGCCTGTAATAAAATGCAAGGTCAAATTACAAGTGGTGCTAACTGTATTGCTCAACGCGCTGTAATTACAGCATTAAATGCGCTTCCATCTAAAGTACAATATATGATAGATGAATTTAAAGCTAGGCGCGAACTAATTTTAAATTTGCTAAACGATCTAGAAGGTTTTAAAACCAATGAACCAGAAGGTGCTTTTTATGTATTTCCAGATATCTCCTATTACTTTGGTAAAACCTTAAATGGTAAAACTATAAACAACGCAACCGACTTCTCTATGTTTCTTTTAGAGGAAGCATTAGTTGCAACAGTTACAGGTGATGCTTTTGGTAACCCAAATTGTATACGTATTTCTTATGCAGCATCGCAAGAACAAATTAAAGAAGCTGTTGAAAGGATAACAATTGCTTTATCTTAAACAGAATAGAACTAATAATATTAGTGAGATAATTATACTAAATACTAGTAATTGCTTACGCTCTATCTTTTTATTTTCTCTAGCTATTTTTTGAGATAATCTTTTAATCTCTTGATCACTAGCTTGAGGAAAATCGTAAGCCACTTTTTGTTTTGGACCATAACCACCTAATGACTTTCTAAAGTGTTTAGATTTATCAATCATTATACGTTTATTACTCCTTACAATACTAATCATTGATTCTCCTAATGGCATAACTATTTTAATATTAGTAATCCTAACAGACATAAAACAATCATTACAACCCAAAAAACAACTAACTGTTTTACAAATAATTCTCTATTTTCAGATTTAGTTCGCTCACCAATAAGCTCAATAGTTTTAGAACTTACTTTAGGTAAATTATATTCAACCTTCTTTGATGATTTATAAACTTTAGATTTATAAATTTCTCTGATAGACTTCCTATGCTTTTTTAAGAGATTTCTATTATTCTTAACAACAATATTATTGAACCACTACTAAATCCCATAATAAAAAGTTTTAAAAGGTTAAATAAAATCTATGCGACACCTTCAATAAGAAAATCTTATTGATACAGTTAAACTATACGTTTACACTAAGCTCTAAAAAACGCTGTTTACAAAATAACAGCTAATGCGATTACGAAAACAGACACTTTAAGTAAAACATCGACACTTGGTGTAAGTTGAAATCTTGCACGCTTTACATGTTGTCTAATTCCGAAAATAGATTGAGATCTTTCATTTTTGAAGTTACACTTTACTACTTGCTTGTAGTTAGAATTTAAAAGACCATCGTTTGAAGTAATGTTTGATACTACAAGGGCTTTAGGGAGTGGATCTAAATCTACGTTTGATAATACTAATTCCATGACTATAATTTTAATTGGTTATACAGATAAGACGTATATACATTAAAAATGTTACAACTGATATATCTATAACTCCTTAAAAGTCAACCATAAAATATCAAAAACAGTAGATAAATACTAGAGTATTTTAAAATTGAAGATTCTTAAAAAAAAACGGAATTTTAGAAAAATAGTTATCTATTTTTCCAAAAAGAAACAGAAAATAAGATTAAAACAGTAAATAATTCTAATCGTCCTAAAAGCATTAAAAATGCTGCCCACCATTTTCCTAACGTAGGTAAAGCTGCATAATTATCCACAGGTCCAAAATCACCAAGTGCAGGTCCAACATTACCCAAACTAGAGGCAGATAAGCCTATAGCAGATTCAAAATCTAATTGAAACATAGAGAACACTAAAGCACCAATAATAAAAGACAACATGTATAAAATAAAAAATCCAAGAACGTTAAATACAATATCACCAGAAATAGATTTTTGATTATATCTAACAGGAATAATAGCACTTGGATGCAATGATCGCTTAAATTCTAAAAACCCATTTTTAATTAAAATAAGGTGTCTTACCACTTTAACACCACCAGAAGTACTACCAGATGATCCTCCCAAAAACATAAGCCCAAAAAAGAACACTACTAAAAATGGAGTCCAAGCTGTGAAGTCTGCTGTTACAAAACCAGTAGTTGTTACAATAGCTAATACCTGAAATAAACCATGCCTAATAGAACTTTCAGCTTCTCCCCAAACCATTGGATGCTCAACAGAGCTTGCAGAAACATCTGCTCTAAAATAAATTAATAGCGCAGCTACAATGGTAAATCCTAAAATAAACTTAGCATAGAGTTTAAACTCTTCATCACCAAAAACTTTAGCAACTCTGCCTTTAAATATATAATAACTCAATACAAAATTTGTACCAGCTAAGAACATGAAAAATATAATGATATATTGAATCATTGGTTGTCCATTCCAATAAGCTATACTTGCGTTTTTGGTGGAAAAACCACCAGTAGATAAGGTACACATAGCATGATTAATAGCGTCGAAAAAAGACATCCCAGCTATATTTAACAAAATAGTTTCAGCAGCTGTATAGCCAAAATAAATAAGCCATAAGCGCTTTGCTGTATCTGTAATTCTAGGATGTAATTTGTCTGTGTTAGGTCCTGGAGCCTCTGCAGCAAACATTTGCATGCCTCCAATTCCTAATAATGGAAGAATTGCAATAGCTAATACAATAATTCCCATACCACCAATCCAATGTGTCATACTTCGCCAAAATAAAATCCCTTTAGGTAAAGATTCTATATCACTAAGTATGGTTGCACCTGTTGTTGTGTAACCAGACATGGTTTCAAAAAATGCATTGGTAAAACTTGGAATAGCCTCTGTGAGCATATAAGGTAGTGTGCCAGATAATGCCATAATAATCCATCCAAACGCAACAACTAAATAACCTTCACGCTTATTCATTTCTTTTCTATGCTTACGTGTGGTTATCATAGTAAAGGCTCCTAAAAGCACAATGACTAAACCAGAGAGTGCTAAATCTAGAGTAATTCCATCTTGATAACATAAACTCAGTAATGCTGCTAAAAACATAAAACCTCCATTAAACAAAAGAAGTAATCCAAAAAAATGAAATATGATTTTATAGTTGAGTTTCATGCTTTATAAAGATCTAAAAGAAAAAGCGTTCAACTTCAGTTATTGATCTTGGCAAACAACAAACCACAATACGATCACCAACCTGGATTTTAAAATTCCCTAAAGGTATAATTCCTTCCCCTTCTCTAATAATTCCTCCTATTATGGCAGATCGTGGAAATTGTAACTCTTTAATTTCTTTGTTAGCAATTTTTGAGCTATCAATAACTTCAAATTCTAATAACTCAGCGTTCATACTACTAAGCTTGGTCATAGCAACCACTTCTCCTCGTCTTATATATCTAAAAATATTATTAGCAGCTAATAACTTTTTATTAATCAATGTATCAATACCTATAGACTCTGAAAGCTGATAATAATCCATGTTTTCTACTAAAGCAATGGTTTTTCTAACACCTTTAGATTTAGCAACAAGACAAGACATAATATTCGTTTCTGAGTTTCCTGTAACAGCAATAAAGGCATCCATACCTTTAATATTCTCCTCTTCTAATAGCTCTGCATTGCGACCATCACCATGAATAACTAAAGCATTTGGAAGATCGTCAGCCAAATCAAAAGCAATATCCTTATTACTTTCAACTAACTTTACGCTAAACTTACTCTTACATAAGTCTCTTGCCGTTTTAAAACCTATTTTACTTCCTCCAAGGAGCATCACATTTTTTATTTCAGTTTTCACAGTACCAGATAGTTCTAATAACTCTTCGTCACCGCCTTTTGAAGTAATAAAAACAACTTTATCTCCTTCTTTAAACTGCGTATCGCCTCTAGGAATTATAGTATACTGCGTACCAAAGCGTTGAATAGCAATTGGAATAAAATGAAGCTCAGGGAAAATTTCTGCAGCCTCCTTAACTGTTTTATCCACAAATGATGCAGTGCGAGCCAACTTTAAACTTAGCATTGTTAATGCACCATCTTCAAACTCATAACTTTCATTAAATCCATACTGGTTTAAAAGCAATTCAATTTCTGAAGCAGCCAAAGATTCAGGTGAAATAAGCTCATCTATTCCAAATTTAGAAAACCCTAAATCGTCTTTATGATCTATGAATTCTGTATTAGAAATTCTAGCGATAGTCCTTTGAGCACCTAACTGTTTAGCTAAAACACAAGCCGTAATATTGGTTGTTTCTGATGAAGTTACGGAGATAAATAAATTAGTATCAGTAATTCTTGCTTCCTTTAAAAGTGCAATAGATGTGGTATTTCCACGCATCACTTTTATATCTAAATGATCATTAGCATAGTTTAAGCTATGCTTATCTGTATCTATAAGTGTAATTTCTTGAGATTCGTAAGACAATAGTTTTGCCAAATGAAATCCGACTTCTCCTGCACCAGCAATAATGATTTTCATCTTTGTTTTTTAAATAGAAAAACAGGCAAATATACTAAGAACTTATAAGTAGCTAAAGTTATAAGAGGCTAAAGTTGCTTTAAGTGTATAGGATTTAGTTTTACGCTTTTAAACTTCATATTGTAAGCTCTATTTATATAAACTAATCTTTAAGTACTTGTAACTTATATCTATCTTTGCAAAAAAAATAAAATGTCTACCAAAGTAAAGCCATATAAAGACAGTGACTTGAACAAAAAACAACAAGTCACAAAAATGTTTGATAATATTTCTAAAGAATATGATGGATTAAACAGAGTAATCTCTTTTGGAATTGATGTGAAATGGCGAAAAAAGGTAGTACAAATTGTAGCAAAATCAAATCCTGAAACCATTTTAGACATTGCAACTGGAACAGGAGACTTAGCCATTAACCTTACAGAAACTGCTGCTAACAGAATTGTTGGTTTAGATATAAGTGATGGTATGTTAGAGGTTGGCAGACAAAAAATAAAAAAGAAATCTTTAGATGGTATTATTGAAATGGTTATTGGAGATTCTGAGAGTTTACCATTTAAAGACAATAGCTTTGATGCGATTACTGTAGCGTTTGGAGTGCGTAATTTCGAGAACCTAAATAAAGGCTTATCAGAGATTTTAAGAGTATTAAAACCTAATGGTATTTTTGTGATTTTGGAAACTTCGGTTCCAACAAAAACCCCTTTTAAACAAGGATATAAGTTGTATAGTAAATTCATTTTACCTAATATTGGACGTTTGTTTTCTAAAGACAAAATTGCTTACAAATATCTCAGCGACTCAGCATCTAAATTTCCTTTTGGTGAAGAGTTAAACAATATTTTAAGAGATATTGGGTTTATTAATGTCGAAGATATGCCTCAAACATTAGGTGTAGCTACAATTTATAAAGCTACCAAGAGATAATAGATTACTGTGACATTATAATGAAAAAAGGACTCATAATTTTAGCTTTTTTAATTGCAGGACACTCTGCTTCTGCACAGTTATTTAGTAAAGAGAAAATTAAAAACAACGAGAATTTTGATAAAAAACGTTGGTCTTGGGGATTTTTTCTTGGCTTTAACAGCTATGATTATAAATTTGAATACGAACAAAATTTAGAAGATATACTTGTTGAAAACACACTTGGTTTTAACGTAGGACTTATCTCTAACCTAAGAATAAATGATTATCTGGACGTTAGGTTAGAACCAGGACTATATATTACTCAAAGAAATTTGGTTTATAGTGAAAACTACTTTCAAGGTATAGAGTTTACACCTTCAGATTTATTACGAGAAGTTAAGGCAACCTATATTCATTTTCCGTTATTACTCAAAGTATCTACTAAACGTGTTAATAATTTCAAACCATTTATAGTTGGTGGTGTCTCAGCAGCATTAAACCTATCCAGTAATGAAAAAAATCCTGATGACAACAGCTCTGGAGAATTTAGATCTAGAAAAAACATGTACTTTTACGAAGTAGGTTTTGGTATAGATTTCTATTTACAGTGGTTTAAATTTTCTCCATCAATACGTGGTGTTTTTGCTCTTAATGATGAGATTGTAAGAGATGCAGACCCTAATAGTCCATGGACAGGTAATGTAACTACAATGAAAACAAGAGGTGTGTTTATTAATTTCACATTTCAGTAGTACGTCTTTTAAATTCGCTCAACACAATAGATGCAGCAGTAGCAACATTTAAGCTTTCAGTTGCTTTTAATGCTCCATATCTAGGTATACTTATTTTCATATGAGTTAACGCTTTAATTTCAGTAGAAATGCCTTTGGCTTCGTTTCCTAAAACAATAACACCCTTATTGGGAAGTTGAGAATCGTATATATTTTCACCTTCCATAAATGTTCCAATAATATAAGCATTTTGAGCATTTAAAAAATCTTTCAACTTAGTATAAGTAACGTTAACTCTACTTAAAGAACCCATTGTAGATTGCACCACCTTAGTATTAAAACAATCTACAGTTTCCATACTACATACTAAATCTGTAATACCAAACCAATCACATAAACGAATGATGGTTCCTAAATTTCCAGGGTCTCTAACAGCATCTAAGGCTAAAATTAAATTATCATTATTAATAGGCTTAGAATCAGGTATTTTAAATACTGCTAGAGCAGTATTTGGTGTCGTTAAAGCACTTATTTTTTTTAGCTCTGTTTCTGAAATTTCAACACTTATATGAGAATTAAAAACGGACTTTGTTGTAAATAATTGATGTAACACAAAGTCAGATTCTAAAAACTCTGTAATCCCTTTTACACCTTCAACCGTAAATAATTGGTGTTGTCTTCTATATTTTTTTTGAGACAAACTTTTAATTAATTTTATCTGATTCTTTGATAACATTAAAATGTCTTTACTTTTGTTGAGCAAGCAAAGTAATACTTTTTGGACTAATTATTGTTTAAGAGCATTATAACTAATTTAAGATAGCATTGTAAGCTTCCTTTTTGAAACATCATATAAAATACATATTACAACTTATTTGTATCTGCTTTCTGGTATTGTCTTGCAATGTTATAAAACGTGTAAAAAAAGATGATTATTTATTGACAGAAAACACGGTTTACATTGATGGTAAAAAAGAAAAATCAGAAGACATTAATAACCTTATCTATCAAAAACCAAACAGTAAAATTCCGCTTTTAGGAACTCCTGTACGTCTTCATGTCTTTAATCTTGCAAGACCAAATATAGATTCTATAATGAAAGAGAGAATCTACGGAAACCCAAAAAAATTAAAAAGAAAAACTAAACTACTTTCAAAGAAACAACTAGATCGTCTTATATACTCAAGAGGTAAACTAAACAGTTGGCTTAAACGAACAGGTGAAGCTCCTGTTATTGTCAATGAAGAAAAATCTAAAAAATCTGCAACTCAGTTACGTAAGTATTTTTTTGACAGAGGTTGGTTTGAAACCAAAACTGATTATACCATTAACTACAACGATAAGCAAAGAGCAACCGTTCATTATACTATAATAAAAGGTAAACCTTATATATTAGATTCGATTGTTAAAGATATAAAATCACCAATTATTGACAGTCTGTACTCTAAAATTAAAACAGGATCTCTATTAAAAACAGGAGATCAGTATAAAAACAGTAATTTCACTAAAGAGCGTGAAAGGATAAACACTTTTATGCGTAATCAAGGTGTATATCATTTTGCTCAAGATTACATAACTTTTGATATCGATACGTTTGGCTTAACAAAAACGGTAAATACAAAACTCAATATAGCTAACAGAGCCATAAGAACATCAGATTCTACAGTTAGAGTTCCTTTTAAACAATACACTATAAGAGATGTTACTATTATTACAGATGCTAGATTTGAGAACCAGAATAATCCCTTAACCGATAGTATTTCTTACAATGATTACAAACTTTACAGCTATAACAAATTAGCTTACAGACCTAAAGCGATAACTGATGCTATATTTATTTCTAAAGGTAAGTTTTTCAGTGACTTAGATAGAACACGTACTTACAGATATTTAAACGAGTTACAAACATTTAACGCACCAGATATTAGGTATATAGAACATGATGAAGATTCTACCCTAACTGCACTTATACAATTATCTCCAAGAAAAAAATACGACTTAGGCATTGAAGCTAATATTTCTCAGAGTAATATTCAAACTGTTGGGTTTTCTGGAAGTATTGGTTTAATTACTAGAAATATATTTAAAGGTGCAGAAACTTTAGAGATCTCTGCTATTGGTACCATTGGTGCATCAAAAGATGGTAACAATCCTGATGATCCTTTTTTCGACATTAACGAACTTGGTGCTACAGCTAAGCTTACCATTCCAAGAATGTTTTTCCCATTTAATACTGAACGTATTATACCAAAGTACATGTCGCCTACTACAAGAATCAATCTTGCAGCTACAAGCCAAACCAATATTGGATTAGATAAACAAACCTTTTCTGGAGCTCTAAGTTACAATTGGTATCCTAATGATAAGGTAACTAATACCTTAGATTTATTTGATGTTCAGTATGTAAAAAATCTTAATACTAATAACTATTTTAATGTCTACAACACCTCATATGATAGGCTTGTAGATATAGCAAGAGACATCAATTATATAAATCAAAACGATGTGCTTACTATACCAAATGGAGCTGATATGTTCATAGATGATGTGTTAAACCTCAATACATCTATAGGTTCAACAGATCCAAATTTTTTCACTATAAATAGTATAAACCAACGACAAGATAGGCTTACTGAAGACAACCTTATATTCGCTTCTAGCTTTAATTATGTAAAAGATAAGAAAGAAAGTCTGTTTGATAATGATTATTCTACTTTTAAAATGCGTTTTGAACTCGCTGGCAATCTTTTAGCTAATGTTTCAAATATCTTTAATTTAGAAAAAAACCAAAATGACCAATACGAGATATTTGGTGTGGCATTCTCACAATATGCTAAAGCAGAATTTGACTATATCAAATACTGGGATTTAGGTAGAAATAGTGTATTTGCAATGCGAAGTTATTTGGGTATTGCAGTACCATATGGAAATTCTAACAACATTCCTTTTGCAAAAAGTTTCTTTGCAGGAGGACCAAACGACAACAGAGCTTGGACTGCCTATAATTTAGGTCCTGGCAGCTCTATTACAGCTAATGAATTTAATGAAGCAAACCTTAAAATTCATCTTAGTTTTGAGCAACGTTTTAATATTTTCGGAAGCTTTAAAGGCGCCTTGTTTTTAGATGCTGGAAACATCTGGAATGTTTTAGACAATGTAGAAGATGATGCTGCAACATTTAAAAACTTTAATTCTCTACAAGACATTGCTATTGGTTCTGGTTTAGGCTTACGATACGATTTCAGATTTTTTATCGTCCGTTTTGATGTTGGATTTAAAACCTACGATCCATCTTATGAGCTAGGTAATCGATGGTTTAATGATTATAACTTTAGAAACGCTGTTTATAATATTGGTATTAATTACCCCTTCTAAAACTATGCGCTAACACTTGTTAGTGTTGAAATCCTTAAATCATTATCCTTTTCTTTTAAAAAGTCTTATTTTTGACCCTTCAAAATTTAAGTTAAAACACAACTAAAAATGAGTCATAATATTAAACCTGGAGTAGCTACAGGAAGAGAGGTTCAAGATATATTTAAGCTTGCCAAAGAAAAAGGATTTGCGCTTCCTGCTGTAAATGTAGTAGGCTCTAACTCTATTAATGGTGTATTAGAAACTGCTAGAGATTTAAACTCACCTGTAATTATTCAATTTTCTAATGGTGGAGCGCAATTCAATGCAGGAAAAGGTTTGTCTAATGAGGACCAAAAAGCAGCAATAGCTGGTTCAATTGCAGGTGCAAAACATGTTCATTTAATGGCTGAATCTTACGGTGTACCAGTGATTTTACATACAGATCATTGCGCCAAAAAATTATTGCCATGGATAGATGGCTTATTAGATGCCAGTGAACAACATTACAAAGAAACAGGAAAATCTTTGTACAGTTCTCACATGATAGACTTATCTGAAGAACCGATTGAAGAAAATATTGAGATTTGTAAAACATACCTTGAGCGTATGAGCAAAATGGGAATGACACTTGAAATAGAATTAGGTATAACAGGTGGCGAAGAAGATGGTGTTGATAATAGTGATGTCGATGCCTCAAAATTATATACACAACCTGAGGAAGTTGCTTATGCTTACGAAGAGTTAAGCAAGGTAAGCGACCAATTTACCATTGCAGCCGCTTTTGGAAATGTTCATGGTGTTTATAGACCTGGAAATGTAAAGTTAACACCTAAAATCCTTAAAAATTCTCAGGAATTCCTTTCTAAAAAACATAATCTACCACACAATCATATTGATTTTGTATTTCATGGTGGATCTGGATCTACAGTAGAAGAAATTAGAGAAGCCATTGGTTATGGTGTCATTAAAATGAACATCGATACAGATATGCAGTATGCATTTATGAGTGGCATAAGGGATTATTTTAATGATAAAGCCGATTATTTAAAAACTCAAATAGGTAATCCTGATGGTGACGATGTGCCAAATAAGAAGTATTACGACCCAAGAAAATGGCTCAGAGAAGCTGAAAATGCTTTTGTTGAAAGACTGAAAAAAGCCTTTGAAGACCTAAATAATGTAAATACTTTATAACTTTACAACCTAACTAACTAAATTTAATCCAATAGAATATGGCTTGGTTTAAGCGAAAAACTAAAGGAATAACAACCTCAACTGAGGAAAAAAAAGATACTCCCAGAGGTCTTTGGTACAAGTCCCCTACTGGTAAAATCATAGATACCGAAGAACTAGAAAAGAACTACTATGTAAGTCCAGAAGATGGCTATCATGTAAGAATAGGCAGTAAGGAATATTTTGAAATTTTGTTTGATGATAACAAATTTAAAGAGTTGGATACAGGCTTAACATCTAAGGATCCTTTAAAATTTGAGGATACTAAAAAATATCCAGACCGTTTAAAAGCAGCTCAAGCAAAAACTAATCTAAAAGATGCTGTACGAACAGCAGTTGGAAAATCTAAAGGAAAAGATCTCGTTATAGCTTGTATGGATTTTAGCTTTATTGGTGGTTCCATGGGAAGTGTTGTTGGTGAAAAAATCGCTCGTGCAGCAGATTACGCCTTAAAGAAAAAGACACCTTTTATGATTATTTCAAAATCAGGAGGTGCTCGTATGATGGAAGCTGCATTATCATTAATGCAATTAGCTAAAACTTCAGCAAAATTAGCACAATTAGCAGATGCCAAAGTGCCCTATATATCACTCTGTACAGATCCAACTACAGGAGGAACAACAGCATCGTTTGCAATGCTAGGTGATATTAATATTTCTGAACCTGGTGCTTTAATAGGTTTTGCTGGACCACGAGTAGTAAGAGATACTACAGGACAAGAGTTACCAGAAGGATTCCAAACATCAGAATTTTTATTAGAACATGGTTTCTTAGATTTTATAACACATCGTAAAGAATTAAAGGATAAACTAAATCTATACATAGATTTAGTTACAAATCAAGCATTAAGAGCTTAACTATAAAAAGCCTCAGTAAAATTACTGAGGCTTTCTATTACCAACTTAAAAAATCAACTTAAAATTTAATTTAAAGTAATCGGAACTTCAGTTCCATTATTAAAAGTAAAGGTTGCTTGGTTATCACAATCACCCTCGCCGTAATCAAAAGTTCCTCCAAAATTTGTGCGTTGTACATCAACTGTTCCGCTTACAAAATAGTAGCAAATAACCTCGCGTCGTAAAGGCGTAATAACTTCATATGTATGTGTGTTACCATTAACAAAGTTAGTGGTCCAATTACCAGTTACTTCAAAAACATTATCACTAAATATACCATTTAAAGCTCCTTCAATCCATTCTCTAACTTTAGTACCTTCTCTAGAGGCTTGTGCTCCATTTGGCCAAGTTACAGTAATACTTAAGGTATGTGTAAATTGGGGATTACCATTAGTATTAGATAATTCTTTCAAAATAGTCTTAGTACCTTCTATACTCTTTGCATTAAAGTAAAAGCCTACAAGTGATTTAGAGATAAATACTTGCTGAACCTCAGGGTTTCTTTCCCATGAAAGTATAATCTGACCTTTGAGCGTGTTACCATTCACCTCACAGCCTTCTGTACCAAAATCAATAGTAACTTCTCTAGAATTTTGTTCAAACACTACAGTAACGGTTACACAGTCTGGTAGACCAAATTCTGCATCACGTCTTCCAAGTTCACTTGCTTCTTGTTTTTCGTAAACATCAATTGCGATATCGTCCATTGCTGATGAAGCTTCATCTACTTCAGCAGCTAAGCGCATTTCTGATATATCTTGTTGTTGTGTATCTACCTCAGTAGATTCATTATCACTACATCCTGTGAATGCCAATCCTAAAATCACAAGCAGTGACCATAGTTTTGTTGTAAATTTTGTTGTTTTCATTTGTTTCGATTTTAAATTTCTAAATGTTTAATAACATTCAGCAACTCCTATAAATTTCTATTATTTCTTTAGTCTAGAATTAAAAATAAAGAATATCTATAGTTGTTTCATTACTAATTATTTTATTTGTTAATATGGTGTTAAGACCCAACGAAAACAAAAAGGTTTAATTGTGATGCATGCTTTTTTAATCAAACGATAAAAAACCTTTTAAATCCTTAAAAATTATTATATTTGCCGCTTGAAAGAAAATCTTTCATAGTACATAACAATCATTTACAAAAATATTAGCATGTATTTATCTAAAGAAGCAAAAGAAGAAATCTTCGCAAAACACGGTAAAGGAAAAAATGATACTGGTTCTGCAGAAGGACAGATTGCGTTATTTACGCAACGAATTAATCACTTAACTGAACACTTAAAGCAAAATCGTAAAGATTTCAATACTGAGCGTTCATTAGTAAAATTAGTAGGAAAGCGTCGTGCTTTACTTGATTACTTAACTAAGAAAGATATCTTAAGATATCGTGCCATAGTTAAAGAATTAGGATTAAGAAAATAATCTCAATATAAAGACCACGCTTTTAGCGTGGTTTTTTGATTTAATAAACTCATACGATAGAGTTTAAAAATCGTATATAAGAAGCTAATTACAGTTTTTCATTGGTTCACAACAACTACACAACACAACTACCAATGTTTAATTAGAATTAAAAAATTTATGATTCCAAAAACTTACAAAGAGGTCATTGACCTAGGTGATGGTAGAGAAATTTCTATCGAAACCGGAAAATTAGCAAAACAAGCTCATGGAAGCGTTGTGGTGCAATCTGGAAAGTGTATGTTATTATGTACAGTTGTTTCCAATTATCATCAAGCAGATGTAGACTTTTTACCATTAACAGTAGATTACAGAGAAAAGTTTGCAGCAGCTGGGCGTTATCCTGGAGGTTTCTTCAAAAGAGAAGCAAGACCAAGTGATGGGGAAGTATTAACAATGCGCTTAGTGGATCGTGTTTTACGTCCATTATTCCCAAAAGATTATCATTCTGAAACACAAGTCATGATTCAGTTAATGTCTCATGATGAAGACGTAATGCCAGACGCAATGGCAGGATTAGCTGCTTCAGCAGCAATTCAATTATCAGATTTCCCATTCGAATGCGCTATATCTGAAGTTAGAGTAGCAAGAGTAGATGGTGAATTCGTAATCAACCCAACAAGAGCTCAATTAGCAGAATCTGATATCGATATGATGATTGGAGCATCTGCCGATTCTGTGATGATGGTTGAAGGTGAAATGGATGAAATTTCTGAAGAAGAAATGACCGAAGCTATCAAAGCTGCTCATGAAGCTATTAAAGTACAATGTGACGCTCAAATTCGTTTGGCTGAAGCTGTTGGTAAAAAAGAAGTTCGTGAATACGATCCAGAACGTTCTGATGAAGATTTAGCTAAGAAGATTCACGATATGGTTTATGATAAAACATATGCCATTGCAAAAGCAGGTTCTGCAAAACATGAAAGAGGTGCTGCATTTTCGGAAATTAAAGAAGAAGTGTTCAATTCTTTTACAGAAGAAGAGCAAGATGATTTAGGAAAACTAATTCATAAATATGTAGCTAAAGCACAAAAAGAAGCCATTCGTAATTTAACTTTAGATGAAGGGTTACGTTTAGATGGTCGAAAAACTACAGATATCAGACCAATTTGGTGCGAGGTAGATTATTTACCATCAACACATGGTTCTTCAGTATTTACACGTGGAGAAACTCAAGCATTAGCCACAGTTACATTAGGAACATCGAGAGATGCTAACCAAATAGACATGCCATCTTATGAAGGTGAAGAACGTTTCTATTTACATTATAACTTCCCTCCTTTTTGTACAGGTGAAGCAAGACCAATCCGTGGAACATCTCGTAGAGAAGTTGGACATGGAAACTTAGCACAACGTGCATTAAAAGGTATGGTGCCTGAAGATTGTCCTTACACAGTAAGAGTTGTATCAGAAGTTTTAGAATCTAATGGTTCTTCTTCTATGGCAACTGTTTGTGCAGGAACAATGGCAATGATGGATGCTG
Organism: Microcosmobacter mediterraneus; assembly: GCF_031846265.1. NCBI lineage: Bacteria > Pseudomonadati > Bacteroidota > Flavobacteriia > Flavobacteriales > Flavobacteriaceae > Microcosmobacter > Microcosmobacter mediterraneus. Next base: position 73,686 of record NZ_JAVRIA010000007.1, read on the forward strand.
GTGTTCAAATGACAAAACCTGTTTCTGGAATTGCTATGGGATTAATCTCAGATGCAGATTCTGGTAAATATGCTGTATTATCTGATATTTTAGGTGATGAAGATCATTTAGGTGATATGGACTTTAAAGTTACTGGTACAGCTGATGGAATTACAGCTTGTCAAATGGATATTAAAGTAAAAGGGTTATCCTACGAGATTTTAGTAAATGCACTAAAACAAGCTCGTGATGGTCGTTTACATATCTTAGAAAAACTGACTGATACCATTGCTCAACCAAATGCTGAAGTTAAAGAACATGCACCTACAATGGTGACTAGACGAATTCCTAATGAGTTCATTGGTGCTTTAATCGGACCTGGTGGAAAAGTGATTCAAGAATTACAAAAAGAAACAGAAACGACTATCGTTATTAATGAAGACCCTGTTACTGAAGAAGGTGTTGTAGAAGTACTTGGTGTTGGTAGTACTGGAATTGACGCTGTAATGGCAAAAATTGATTCGTTATTATTTAAGCCTGAAGTTGGTAGCGTATATGAAGTAAAAGTCATTAAAATGTTAGATTTTGGTGCTGTTGTTGAATATATGGAAGCACCAGGTAATGAAGTTCTACTTCACGTAAGTGAGTTAGCTTGGGAACGTACAGAAAATGTTTCTGATGTTGTAAATATGGGTGACGTGTTTGATGTAAAATACTTTGGTGTAGATTCCAGAACACGTAAAGAAAAAGTATCTCGTAAAGCAATTTTACCAAAACCTGAAGGTTGGCAGCCAAGACCTCCTAGAGATAATAATCGAGGACGCGACAATAGAGGAAATAATCGTGGACGTGATAATCGTAACAGAGACAATCGTAGAGACGATAGAAAACCTAGAGAAGATAAGAAAGAGGATTAAAATATAGTGCCTCATATATTACAAAGCCTTACAAATTGTAAGGCTTTTTTGTTTCTTAAAACTAAGTAAACTATGTGACCTAAATTACATTATGTGTCTTACATATTAAATAACTTAGTTTTTTTTGTAACAAAATTTATACTTTTTACGTATAATAAAGAGGACACCTTTTGTTCCACCTTAAATTATTAATAGTAAACATTTTAGATGAGACAACTTAAAATTACAAAACAGGTAACCAACCGCGAAACGGCATCGTTAGATAAGTACTTACAAGAAATTGGCAAAGTAGATCTTATTACAGCAGATGAGGAAGTAGAATTAGCACAACGTATTAAGGCAGGAGATCAAATTGCTTTAGAGAAGTTAACAAAAGCTAATTTACGATTTGTGGTATCTGTTGCTAAGCAGTATCAAAATCAAGGTTTAACCTTACCAGACTTAATTAATGAAGGTAATTTAGGTTTGATTAAAGCTGCTCAGCGTTTTGATGAAACTCGTGGTTTTAAATTTATCTCTTATGCTGTTTGGTGGATTCGTCAATCTATCTTACAAGCATTAGCAGAACAATCTCGTATTGTACGTTTACCTCTAAACAAGATTGGTTCTATTAATAAAATTAATAAAACATTTGCATTTTTAGAGCAAAGTCATGAACGTCCCCCTTCTGCAGAAGAAATTGCTAAGGAATTGGATATGACCATTAATGATGTTAAAGAATCTATGAAGAATTCTGGACGTCATGTATCCATGGATGCACCATTAGTAGAAGGAGAAGATTCTAATTTATACGATGTATTACGAAGTGGAGAATCTCCTAATCCTGATAAAGATTTATTACACGAATCTTTACGTACAGAAATAGAACGAGCTCTTGAAACCTTAACACCTAGAGAAGCAGATGTTATTCGCTTATATTTTGGGTTAGGAAATCAACATCCTATGACTTTAGAGGAAATTGGTGAAACTTTTGATTTAACTCGTGAGCGTGTTAGACAGATTAAAGAAAAAGCAATTCGTAGATTAAAACATACATCTCGAAGCAAAATATTAAAAACATATTTAGGTTAGTAAACATTTTACGACTTAATAAAGACAACAACAGTTACAAAACATAACTGTTCGTTTTTTGATTGATGAAAGAACCCTCGGCTGATTACCGAGGGTTCACTTTTTTAAAGTATTTTTACCACTTTAAAATTAACTTATTATAAAATGTCTTCAGTTTTAATTGCTCCCTCAATGCTTGCCTCCGATTTTGGCAATCTTCAACGCGATGTAGAAATGGTTAATAATAGTGATGCAGATTGGTTTCACATAGACGTTATGGATGGACATTTTGTGCCAAATATTTCATATGGTATGCCTATTATTCAGGCTATTAAAAAGCATGCTACAAAACCTTTAGATGTTCATTTAATGATAGAGAAACCTGAGCGCTACATTGAAGAATTCGCTAATGTTGGTGCAGATATAATCACAGTACATCATGAGTCTACAGTGCATCTACATAGAACATTAACTCAAATAGAAAATGTAGGCTGTAAAGCTGGTGTAGTATTAAACTTGACCACTCCAGTAAGTGTTTTAGAGGATATATTACCTAAATGTTTTATGGTATTATTAATGTCTATTAATCCAGGTTTTGGTGGTCAGAAATTTGAGGATATGACTTATGCTAGAGTAAGGAAACTTAGAAAAATGATTTTGGATCAAGGATTGGATACTCGTATTGAAATTGATGGAGGCGTTAGCAATAAAAACGCAAAAGCTTTAGTTGATGCTGGTGCAGATGTACTCGTTGCTGGAAGTTATATTTTTAAAAGCAACAATCAAACAGAAACTATTAAAGATTTAAAGAGCTTGGCAAATTCATAATTTAAGACTTTCCTCCATAACCATAACCATAGCCATAATTATAACTATAGTTATACGACTTATTGGCTCCTACTCCATTTAATACATAAGCCATATTTTTTAGTTTACCTGATTCACTTAAATCTTTGGAGAAATTTAATAAATTTTTCTCAGTGAAATTTGCCCTAGCTATATAAATTGTTGCATCTGCTAAATCGGAAATAAGCATAGTATCTGTTACCAAAATAGTTGGTGCTGTATCCACAATAATATAATCATAAAGATCTTTGGCTTCTTCAATTATATTCTCAAAATTACCATTAGTTAAAAGATGAGCAGGATTTGGAGGTATTGGTCCAGAAATTATAGTATGATGATTATGATGCTTATCAAAACCTTTAATTATAGTGTTTTTCCAGTCTAAAGTTACATCATATAATAGGTTTGTCAATCCTGTCTGTCCCTTATCTACTTTTATGTGTGAATGAATTTGAGGATTTCTAAGATCAGCTCCAATTAGAAGTACTTTCTTATTAAGACTAGAAAGAGCTAATGATAAGTTAACACTTATATACGTTTTTCCTTCACCTTTTATTGTAGAGGTACAATAGATAACCTTACCTTTTTCATCTTTATTTTTTCCTAAAATAAAATTAACATTAGAGCTTAATATCCTAAAAGATTCTGCTAGAATACTTCTATCATTAGGATCTTCAAAAATCTTTGGATTAACTTCTTTAATTTTAGGTATTTCACCAATTACAGAAACGTCAGATTTCATTTTATCAATATCTTCTTTGCTCTGAAGTTTATTGTTGAGCATAAACATCAGATACAGAATTCCAAATGGTAGCAACAAACCACTTAAAAAGGCACCAGCATAAATAATATTAGATTTTGGTGATATTGGATCAGTATTAGAAATTGCATTTTCTACGACTTTAATTGAAGGTTCGGTAATTGCATAATTGATTGCAGATTCTTCTTGTTTTTGTAGCAAAAACAAATAAAGACTTTCCTTAATTTTTTGATTACGCTCAATAGATCGTAGCAACTGTTCTTTTTGAGGCAGGGCACTTACTTGACCTTTAAATTGTTGGTTTCTAGAAACAAGTTGATTCTTTGACAACTGTAATTGTTTACCAAAAGAAATAATTGATCTATCTATATTAGATCTTAGTTCTTTCAACTTAGTCTCATACAAGCCAACACTTGGGTTATTTTCACCTCCACTAACCATAAACTTATCTCTTTCTAAAACGATAGTATTGTATTCGTTAATAAGCTGATTAATTCTTTCATTGTCTATGCCTATATCTGCTGGCAAAAGATCAGATTTAATATTCGAAGTACGTAAAGCATCACTCAACAACTCTGATAAAGCAATCTGATTCTCGATTTTAAAAAGCTCACTATCTGAGGCTGTACGCTGCTGAAGGCTCAATTCAGCATCTGTCTCTAGATACACCAAATTACTCTTTCGCTTAAATTCTTTTTTTTCGTCTTCTATTGAATCTAACTCTACTGATAGAAATTTAAAACGTTCTTCTATAAACTCCATGGTTCTTAAAGATACAGACCTCCTGTCTGTAACACCATCAAAGTCAAAAACACTAATTAAAGTATCTAAAATAGTTTCTGATCTATTTTTACTTTGACTTTTTATAGCAAGCTCTAACAAATCACTTTGCTCTCCAATGGGTTCTGCTTTAATCTGTGACTTTAAATTTAGTACAACTGTTTTTAAAGGTTTTAATTTTATGATAAATCGTTTATCTAAACTCTTTTGAAGTTGATTTTTTGAACCCATAGTAATTTCAAAAGGTAATCGATGCTCAACTTCTAAAGTATTGTGATTGGGAGCTAATATAACTTTTTCTGAAGTAAGATTAGTAATCTTTAATTCGTTCTCCGTAATATCAACTTGATAAGATACAGACTTAAATATACTATCACAGGATACTGTTTGTTCGTAAAAAAATGGTGGATTTTCTACCTGAGAGGTTTGTATAGTGCCTTCCTCAAAAATACTTGATGTTAATTTTAGACTTTTGGCAACTTTTTCTAAAATGAGATACGATTTTAAAATCTCAATTTCATTTTCTAAGTTTATATTTACTCGCTTAAAAACGAATGCAGAAGTTGGTAATTCTAATCCTTCAGACTCATCTAAAATTTTAATTTTCGCTGTAGTTTGATAAACACTTGTTGTATACTTTAAATAAAAGTGTGCCACAATAAAACTTAGAATTAAAGCTAATAAAAACCATGGCCAAAATCTCAAATATCTTTTAATTTCATTTGTAATATCTAAGCTATCATCTTCTACAGAAAAATTATACTGTGGCTGTGTAAAACTCATATACTAATCTTATCGTGTTAATAGAATCGTAACACTCAATGCAAGTGAAGCTATTGTTAAAACAGTACCAACATTTCCTACAAAACCTGCAGTTTTCACTTTAGGATTGTTTTGGTTAACATAGATAATATCATTAGGCTGTATAGTATAATATGGATTATTGAGCAATTCTGCTGAAGTTAAATCCAAGTGACTAATCGTTCTAATACCATCAACCTCTCTAATAATCATAACATCATCTCTTACGCCATTAATTGTAAGGTCATTTGCATATCCTAAAGCTTGAAGTATATTTATGTTTTGTTCGGTAAAATTATATGTTCCGGGTGCGTTTACTTCTCCTAAGATGGTAACTTTAGCATTTAATATTCTAATATACACTCCAGGATTTATTAGATGTTTTCCCTCTTCTAGAAGTTTCTTAATTTTAGATTCTAAAGCCTTAGTTGTTATTCCTTTTACAGAAATTTCTCCTAATACAGGAAAGTTTATGGTATTTTCAGTCGAAACCAAATAGCCATTTAACATCAACAAATCTATACTCGCTGTCTGAATTTGTGAATTTGCACCTTTATTGTAGGGTATAGCAACTTCTGGCACTAAGGTTTCTATCTTGATATCTAATATATCATTAGGTTGAATAGTAGGAGATTTATAACTTACCGTTAACGCTCCTTTTTCTTTTGCATCCTGGAAATACAAAACTTCTTTTTTTGATGCACAAGATGAAAAAATTACACTAAGAAGTATTAAAAGTAAAAATCTCATACAATTTTATTGAAAAAACAAATATACTCTCATTAAGACCAAATACAAAAGAAACGATAACTTTTAGGTGTTATGCTCAACATCTACATTAGTTGTGATTTCACCTTTCTTGTTACTATACTTTTTAACCACAAAAGGAATACAATAGAGAAAACTTCCATAGGCTAACAAAGCCAATATTTGATTATTCAAATCCATATTTAAGCAATTAAATGCAATTAAAATAATAATTAGATTTAACCCTATTATAATTACTGTAGTACTTTTGTGTGAAAATTTATTATCAATAAATTTATGGTGAATATGATTTTTATCTGGCTTGAATGGACTAGTCTTTAACATAAAAATTCTAATAAAAAAAACTCTAAATGTATCCATTAATGGATAAAACAAGAGAGCTAGAGCTAATGCAGGAGCAGCTTTGTGGTACTGAGTTAGAACATCTGTTTGAGCTTTGTAAATAAAACTAATAGTAAAAAAAGCTAACAAAAAACCAACAATCATTGATCCTGTATCACCCATAAAAATCTTATTCTTTTTAGAAAAATTGAGTCGTAAAAATGCTATTAAGGCTCCTGCAAGAGCAACAGAAACAGTAGCTAAACTATACTCCTTAGCTTTGATAAACAAAACAACAAAAACTAAACTTGCTAATAAGCCAACTGAACCAGCTAAGCCATCTACACCATCAATTAAATTGTAAGCATTAACAATGAGTATGTAAACAAAAAGAGTGAAAATCACAGATATCCAATATGGTAATATATCTACATCTAAAATTTTAGAAAACCCAATAATTCTAGTATCAGTAAAGACAATTAGTAATAATGCTGCAAATAATTGACCGAAAAACTTTTTCCTAGCAGATAATATAGTAAGATCATCTTTTAGTCCTAAGAAAAATAAGATCGTTAACGCTCCTAAAAGCAGTAATAATATCTTAGTATTTAATAAAGCTCCAACTATAGTTATTACAACAACTAAACTGAAAAAAATACCTATTCCTCCTAGTGTAGGTGTCTTTGCTGAGTGAACGCTTCTATCGTCTGGTTCATCAAAAAGGTGTTTCTTATTTGTAACATAAAGAATCGTAGGAAAGGTAGTATATGAAATGATAAAAGCAATCACAAAAGCACCTATGAGTATAAACTCTAAGTGTTCTTTAGGGTTAAATGATGAGAGTAATTCTTGTATCACTAGGGCTAATGATTAAAATTCGTTTATCTAATAGTAGATCAGTTTTTTACAACAATCTATTTCTAATTTTACAAATATCTTACATTTAAACGAAGAAACCATAGATTATTAGGAAGTCTTTATTTTTTTGTAATATTTTTCTTTCAAAATAGAGTCATTTAGTCGAAATAATATTGTTAATATCTAAAACTTAAAAAAGATTTAATATAGATTTTACAATTCTTTTAGATGTATCGCCATCCCAAAGCGGTATATCATTACCTGTTTTCCATTCATTATTAAATAATTTATCTAGGTAAGGTTTTATATTTTTAGGATTAGTTCCAACCAATTCATTAGTTCCTAAAGTAAGTGTTTCTGGTCGCTCTGTATTATCTCTAAGAGTAAGGCAAGGTACTCTCATTATTGAAGTTTCTTCAGTAATACCTCCAGAATCTGTAATTACTGCTTTAGCTCGTTCGACCAAATAATTAAATTCTAAATAAGATAATGGCGGTACGTTATATAATCTAGAATGATTAATCCCTAAGCGATCTAGTATTTTTGCTGTCCTAGGATGAACTGGAAAAATAAGTGGATAATCTTTAGAATTATCAATAATTTCTTGCATTAATTCCTTTAAAACAAATTCCTCATCTACATTTGCAGGTCTATGCAAGGTCATGACAATATACTTCTTGTTTTCCAAACCTAATTCGTCCCAAATTTGAGGTTTAATAAAATTAGAACGCTGTTTTAGTAACGTATCAATCATGGTATTACCAACATAAAAAATCTTATCGTCTGAAACGCCTGAGTTTTTTAAATTATCATTTGCTAACTTAGATGTTGTAAAGAAATAATTAGTGATACTATCAGTTACTAACCTATTTATTTCTTCAGGCATGGTCCAATCACCAGATCTAATTCCTGCCTCAACATGCGCAACTTTTGTATGTAATTTCTGAGCTACTATAGCACAAGCCATGGTAGATGTAACATCTCCAACTACAAGAACTAAATCAGCTGGAAAGTTTTGTAATTCTTTTTCAAAACTCACCATAATACTTGCTGTTTGCTCAGCTTGAGTTCCGCCACTAGATTCTAAATTTACATGTGGCTCAGGAATTTCTAATTGCTCAAAAAAACTACCTGACATATTTTTATCGTAATGCTGACCTGTATGTACTAAACGAAAATCTATGTCATTTCCTAAAGATTTCACTCTATTAATTTCATGAATAATTGGTGCAATCTTCATAAAATTAGGTCTTGCTCCTGCAATAATTGTTACTTTAAGCATAACTGTTATTAAATTACTAATAGTTGTTGAGATGTAGATTCATAAAAAAACGAACCAAATGTATTTGTCTTTTAATTCTTGAAGGCTGATTAATAAGCCTGTAAGCCCATTCTAAATTATTCTTTACCCACCATTGTGGTGCACGTTTAACATTACCTGTATAAACATCAAAACTCCCTCCTAAGCCTTGATAAACAGCAGTATGCTTTTTCTGCATACGTTCCATCAACAGCTCTTGTTTTGGTGAACCCATAGCTACAAAAACTACATCTGGCTTCAATTGTACAATATCCTCAATAAGCTTATGTTCTTCATCTTCAGTCTTAATATATCCATTTCTATAATTGACTAACATTATTCCTGAAAATTCAACTTTAAGCTTTTCAACAGTAGCCTCAATCACATCTGGCTTTCCACCGACTAAATAAAATTTTTTTGATTTATAATAGTCTTTAATCACGTCTAACCAAAGTTCACAACCTGGAATTTTTACGGTGTTTTTAACTCCCTTTTTTCTAAGCGCCCAAACTGCACCAATACCATCAGGATAGCCAAGGTTTCTATTAATTATAGCTCTACTTTCATCAGTAGCATGAAGAATTTTTTCAGCGTTAACAGCTACCATTATCTTTTTATGCTTAAAAGCATAATTAATAAGTTCTGCTCTCGATTCTGGAGCATAAGTCATCACATTATTTAAAGCTACTGATCTCATACTATTCAGGCTGCGTTTCTAAATTAAAATGTGCCATAGCATTAAACATAAAAGCATTACTCCATCTCATGTAGGATATTTTTGAACTTATTCCCTTTTTTAACTGATAGTAAAAATACCCTTTTTTGTGCTGCATATTATTAATAGTCCAAGATAAAACCGTTTCTAACAACGATTCATTTTCTTTAAACTTTTTGAGTTTTGAAGCCGTTACAATAATCTGAGCAGGACAATGGATATCTATAGGATATGTTTTATTATGGTAATATTTTGGCATACCATTTTCCTCAAAAAAATGACTAATGTAAAAGTCCATCCCTTTTTCAATATAATCTTGAAAAGATATATCTGAAGTATTATCTTGATATGCGAATATTGCATCTAAATTAAAACCTGTATGAAAACTATCTTTCCAAGATTGAATTTCTAATAGCCCATAAACCCAAGATCCATCTTTTTCTTGTAATTGACATGCCGCTAAAATAGCTTTTTGAGCAGGTTCAAAATACTTTTTATCTTTTGTGTATTTATATGCATAACTCAAAATTTTAGCTCCAAGAAGCGAAGCATTTATTACAGTATTATTCCCGTCTTTAATACTGTAAGAAAATAAAAATCCATCTTTACAGGGTGTTCTAGATAAATCATTAAGTACAAAATCCGCTGCAGATAATGCTTCCTCTAGCACCTGCCCATTTTTTGTTAACTCATAACTCTCCAATAACGCCTCAACACAGAATGCAGTAGCAACTACTGTTGGTGTGTTCTTTTTAAATAAAAACAAACGCCTTGCTTGCCAATCAAAGTTATAACCCCAACATGCACCAGAAAACCCTTTAGATTTTAAACTTAAAAGTAACTGAGTTATATACTTTATCTGATTTAAAATCTCATCCTTAGAACCAAACGACTCATCGCCTTTTAAAGCAGCTTTATATAGTTTACAATAACCCAACAGAAATAATGCTATACCTTTAGCATTGTGTTCTTTTGGAACTAACAATAGTTTTCGAAAATTTATTGGACTACGTTTAAAGCCTTGAATCCATGCTAATCTAGCTAAATCCCAGTACTTTAGTGGTAGTACTTTAAAAATTTTAGAGTTAAGACCATCGTAAGGATCCCAGCCTTTAAAATCTTCAGCCTCGCAATACGATTTAAGTTTAGAAAAGCTTTGTTTAAATTGAGATTTCAACTTGTTGTCCTCCAGTTTTAATTGATTCTAATACAGCAAATGATGCCTTAGTTACTGCTAAAATATCATTAAATGGTATTGGCGCTTTACCATCTTTAAGTAAACCACCAATAAAAGCCTCTACCATTTCTTTCTGACCTTTATTTTGATTCATTAATTTTTTCTTAGAAGGCTTTCCTTTACCATAGATTTTTAACTCTTTAAAGTCATTCAATATGGCTGTCGAACCAGTTGAGTACACCTCGAAATACTCTTTTGTTAGCGATTTAGATCCATTTGCATAATACGCAATAGTGCCTGTAGACCCATTTTCAAACTTAATGATAATATTCAGCGTATCATTTAATCCATGAGCATCTGGTAGTGATTGAGCAGAAACTTTGATAGGTAAACTTCCATTGATAAAGGTCAAATAATCTACAAAATGACAAACCTCTCCGAGTACTCGTCCTCCACCAATTTCCATATCCTGGATCCAAGTATCCTTTGGAATTGCACCAGCATTAATTCTATAAATCATAGACATTGGTCCTTCACCAAACTTTTCTTTTATTCTTTGAGTTAATGGTGAAAAACGTCTATTAAAACCCACCATCACAACTTTATCAATGTTAGCTTTTGCATCTATAATATCTTCTAATTCTGATTCTTGAAGGCAAAGAGGTTTTTCAACAAAAACATTGATACTATTTTGAAGTGCTTTTAGTACATATGATGCATGTGAATCGTGTCTAGTGGCAACAAATAAAGTATTAGTTTTTTCACTAAATATATCCTCCTCTTTAGTAGCACAAAACTGAAAATTAAATTTCTCAGCAACACGTTTAGAAGTAGTTCCTGTATTCGTTAACACTCCTACCCTTTTTACATCGTTAGAATTTGGAATATTTGGCAATAAATTTCCTTGTGCATAACTACCTGCTCCTATAAAAGATATGTTAAGTTTCCCTAACTGTTGTGAAGTACTTGTTATAATAGCTTTTTTGTTATGTTCCTTGTCTATATCATATTTTAAGGCTATACCTGTAAAAGGTTCTGATTTGTTAACTACTAAATCAAATGCTTTAGGTGCATCTTCAAAATTAAATTCGTGAGTAGTTAAATAATCAATATCTATACGTTCTTTTGCAATCAACTCCTGAAAGGCTTGCATATTCCTATTCTGAGTCCAACGTACATATGGTAATGGATAATCAATCCCTTTTTCTTCGTAATTAAGATCGTAACGTCCTGGACCATAAGAACATGCCATTTTAAGTTCTAACTCTTTTCTGTACCAGTAAGGATCACGGTCAAAACCAGTAGGAACAGCGCCTAAAACCACAACTTTACCTTTTTTACGAGCTATAGCTCCAGCAAAATTTATGGGATCAAGACTTGACGTTGCAGCAGCTATTACAACTGCATCTGCTCCATAACCGTTAGTTATACTAAAAATCTGTTCTTCAGCTCCAGCAGAATTGCGAGTTAATCCTAAATCGACTACATTGTTTTTTACAGCTTGTTTTACTGCAGCTTCAGAGACATCAACTCCAATAACAGTAACACCAGATGCTTTGAGAATAAGTGCAGCTAACTGACCGAGAAGTCCAAGACCAATAATTACGCAAGTTTCACCTAAACGTAAATCGGCTTGCCTAACACCTTGCATTGAAATGGCACCTAACGTATTATAAGCCGCATTCTTTAAATTGATATTTGAATCCAATTTTACAGCAAGATTAGTGGGTACTGATACAATCTCAGCATGATTAGCATATCCTGCTCCAGCACAAGCTACTTTATCACCTATTTCAAATTCGGTAATACCTTCACCAACTTCGACAACTTCTCCTGCACAACTGTAGCCTAATGGTGAATAAGCATCGAGTTTTTTCATAACAGCTCTGTAGGTTTGAATAGGCCCTTGCTTTTTTAGTGTATCCAAAACCTGTTTTACTTGTTGTGGTCGTTCTTTAGCTTTACCAATAAGACTTTTACGTGCAGCTTGTACTGTAGATCCCTCTGTACCTGCACTAATTATAGAGTAATGATTTTTAACAACTATCATTCCCTTACTAACTTGTGGATATGGAATCTCTTGTATTACCATATCTCCTGAGCCTAATTTTTGTGTGAGTTGTTGCATTACGTTAAATTATATTTTGAAAATAGATTTGGGTTTAATATTAAAAGTCCAAAAATACCCCAAATTAAAATATTATAATAATAATACGTTCCTGGAACCAAACCAACACAATCTACTAAATACATTGTTAATATCATCATTGAGAAAACTCTAATTTTTTTATATACTTTGAAAATATTACTCACACTTTTTAACAAGAATAGTATTAACAATAACAATCCTAATATACCATTTACTAAAAGTATTCTAAAAAATTCATTATGTACAGGTCTGTTAATACCATCTCCAAACCATTGAAAAAAAAGTAACTGCTCATTGGCCCAAAAATTCCAATAATCTTCCCATATATAACCTCTTCCTGCAAGAGCATATCTTGCATCTGCAACCTCTCCTGTTTGATACCCTACCTCTTTGCTAAATAATTGCTCAATATTACTCAAAACAACATCTCCAAAAACAATAAAAATTACTGAAATTCCTACTACTAAAGAAAAGAATTGTTTCAACTTAGATTTTGAAAAAATTAATAATAATATAATCCATGAGCCCATGATAACAACCGCTGCTTTACTAAATACAGCATAAATAGAAATAAATGCTCCTGATGCCAACCCAATCATTAAACCTTTATAAAAAATTCCTTTTAAGTCAAAAATAGTTTGGTAAAGTAATAACGATAAAATAGTCATTAATCCATAAAATCGGACAGGGAAAGCATCATGATAAAACCCAACATATCTTGTTAGACCTATGGTTTCTCTTTCATTGAAAACAATACCTGTTTGAAGTTGATAAATACTAATAATTATGGGAAATACTCCACAAACCATCATTGCAATTAAAAGTTGTTTTAATTGTTTCTTAGTATTTACTAAAAGAGGAATAATAATAAAACCCATGTAAATATTAACATTAACTATAATTATTTCAATGAAACTGATGGGTTTTACAGTAAGAGACCATATAACACCCAAAGATAATGCTACAATATATATGTCCGCTGTTCTCAACCAAATTCTTGGTAAAAACTTCCTCTTAAATAATAAATTAAAAAATAATGCTGTGATTAAAACACCTTGGATAGAAAGCATTGAAAGTGGTCCAAATTTTATATCCCAAAAGGCATCAAAAATTGATTTCGAGGCTACAATTAATAAGAATGCGCTAAATAGACCTTTCTTTAGCCTAACAAAAATAATAGCGCAAAGAATGAATAATGGAATTAGTATCATTTTACAGATATGTGCTTTTTAGGAAGATCTCTGTAAGGTTTATCTAACTCCTTAATAATTTTAATAGGGTTTCCTGCTGCAATAGCACCTGTAGGCACATCTTTATTGACCACAGAACCTGCTCCTATTATGGCATGATCACCAATTGTAACATTACGCATAACCACAGTATTTACTCCAATAAAAACGTTATTACCTATGGTTACAAAACCAGTCCCATCATCGCTAGAATCAATAACATGAGCCGCCCCATCGTGGGATAATATATAGCAACCATGAGTAATTAAACAATTATCACCAATGGTAATTTTACCTCGCCTAACATCAATTTTTGCACCTAAACTTATCATGGTGTTTTCACCTATTGAAGCACCAGAAGCTCTTAAAAAAGAAAGTTGAAAGAATCTTAATACATTTCCTAAATGATGAATAACTAATCGAACTAAACGCTTCATTGTAGTAATAATGATTGATTTTTAGCCAAAAATAATGATAATATTATGCTTTTATCGTATTATCTAAAATTGCTTTGAACTGATTAATAATATGTTTTATCGAAAAACTAGTTTCTACATAAGATCTATTGGTTTTACCTATTTCTATCAACGCTTTATTGTTTGATAACAAATTTAACAATGCTGTTCTCATGCCTTCTAAATCCCCTGGAATAAAACTATAACCATGCTTACCATCTTCTAAAACCTCTTTATGCGCTCCAACTGGTGTAAATATAAGTGGCTTACCAACTGCCATAGCTTCAAGTAAAGATCTTGAAAAACCTTCTGAGTAAGATGCAGTTAAAAACAATTGAGAACTCATAAAATGATTTAATTTTTCTTCCCCTTCAATTATCCCTAGGTTTTTATAATTGTTTTGAAATCCTTTGCTCAAAAGAATCTCTTCAGCTTCATAAGGATCCTCATAAACTATCTTGTCTCCTGTGACTTGATTAAAAAAGACACCGCGCTCTCCTCTTCTCATATCTCCTGCAAAATAAAATTTCACATAAGGGTGTTGTTTCACAATTTCAGGAATAACCTTTAAAATATCTGTAAATCCTTTAGCTTTTGTCATATGACCAACAACAAGAATCTTTCCCGCTTCAACATCTTCTATACTACTATTAGAAAATTCATTAATATCCATGGCTTGATAAAGTGTCTTTACCTGCTTTTTTTGTATAAAAGGATAAAATTGATCATTTAAATAGTTGGCTTGCACAATTGCTGTATTAACTTGTTTTAGTGAAAAGCCTATTATTTTTTTTGTTATAGGATGAAATTGTGAAAAATTTAATTTAAAATGGCTTCCTCTTAGGTGGATGACTACTTTAGCTTTAAATAATTTTGATATTAGGATAGTCCACACGTCTCTTCCTAACCAGCCTATTTGCGTAGGAGTAATAGGATAATAAACTAATTTTGGCCTTTTCTTTATTAATAGTAATACCAGTTTAATAAAATATTTGAAAAAATTAAGAATCATCCCAATTCCAAATTTTCCTTTATTTTTATTATTACTCCTGAAGTTAGTTTTTAAAAAAGAGATGTCAAACGATTCATTAAGAGATTTAGATTCCAAAAATTGCTGCATGCTCAGTTCTGGTCCAGAATATGGAGGAGGTGTTGGTCCAATAAAAAGCAGTTTATGTTTTTTATTACTCATGTAACAGGTTTTGTTTCATTTGGTCTACCCAGTTCTCAATAGAGAGGTCATTACCCTTTTCTTTTGCACTGTCGCAAAATAACTCTAGAACATCTCTGTTTAAAATCAGGTCTTTTATTAGATTTATATTAGATTCAAAATCACCATCAAGAATATACCCGTTTTTTCCATTATCTATATAATCTACTTCTGGAGCATGTCTAGGTCCTGCTAATGTAACATATGGTCTACCATAAGCAAATGCGTGATTTACAGACAAGCCTGAATGACCTGGTATAAAAACTAAAGAAGATCTCTTCATAATTGGAGCTATTTTAGATTCATCTACTATAGTTCCATGCAAATTAATATTAGGTTCTAGCTCTAAAGCACTTTTAACAATCTTAACTTCTGGACCATCTCCAATTATATCTAGAGAAAGTTCCGGTATACTTTCTTTAAGTTTCTGGTAATAACTAATTAAATCTGATAATCTTTTAGAAGGTATTAATCTCCCTATAAAAAGAATATACAATTTATCTTTTGAAGGTAAAGTATAATTATAATACTTATCTATCTCCAGGGTATCTATTGTATTATTTGCCCAAAATGCTTTGTCTTTTATTATAAGCTTTTCACTTAAAGCCCATTCATAACTTTGCTTGGTGTAGAAAATAACTCTATCTAATTTTTTAAAATAGAATTTAGTTAGCCACTTATCTAAATACGTAATTCTACCTCCTTTAGATTTAAGTATTGGATGATTATAAGAAAAGAGTTTAAAATTACTCCTATTGTTTCTAAATTTCAATAAAAAAAGAAAAAGAGGTAAGTTTTTTTTCTCAGCAGGAATCATTACCCAATCAAACTCACTTAAATGTTTTTTTAGAAATAATTTAACCTTTTTAGATTTCCCAAAATCTTTTTTTAAAACCTGTAAACTAAAATGCTTAAACACACTGTCCTGGTTGAATTCCACATCTCCTTTTCCCAGTCTACCACTACCAGACAACACAGTAACTTCTAACTCACTCTCACTAGCTAAATAATTTAAGAACTTGGCTTTATAGTGATTTAGGTTAGGAGATAACCATAGAATTTTCAGTGCAATTTTCATGTTTTCAATCTAAAACATCTATGTTAAATTCATTAATCATTTTATTATTATCATCTGTAAATTGTAGTAGAAGCTTTTCTCTATTTTCGCTATTCAATTTCCAAAGTTGGCTATCAATTTTATCTTTATCCTTAGTTAAGGATCTTATTAGGATATACTTATATTTTTGAGGTATATGCTTTACAATCGCTTTTAAAAGTCTAAATTTTCTTAGATTTTGATATAATCCTGTATTTGTAACTCTTCTATCTCCATATTTAACTGATAAGTTTTTAAAATTGATTTTTTTTGTATTTAAAAAAGTACAAACATCATCTAAAACCTTCTCTGGATTGGTTTTCAAATCTTTTGTCTTTACTATTTTGATTTGATTTTTACCAAAATACTTTAGATACTCTTTAATTTGGTGGTAATACATAGAAGATAATACTAAATCCTCTGGTAGGTTAGTATTAATCCCTTCTTTATTTCCAGTATCGTTAATATATTGTCTATAATTAGTTTCTAACCTATCTATAGGATGTCTTAAGATACATATTAGCTTTGCTTTGGGGTAAGAGTTGAAAATGTTTTTAGGTACATCTTTATGTAAATGACACTTAAAATAAGTTGGAGAGGCTTCTAAATACAAGTTGGTTTTATCAAAACTATTTGGTTCCCAAAATGATTGATAAAAGTTAAGTCCTTTATCAAATTTTGTGGAAAAAAAATGAGTTTCTGTTTTTTGTGTTGATATAACCTCTGGTAATTGAGACAAGTGCTTAAATAAACTTGTGGTGCCAGATTTCATTGCACCTATTATAATTATCAAATTTTCACCATCTGGTTTTATCATAATTAGTATATATTATTTAACTAAATCTTTTATTAATGATGACCACTCATTTTCAAAATAGTCTAAATTTAACTGTGACGCATAATTCCAACCAAAATTAACCAACTCCGAATGATTTTTTATTGTTTTATCTATTGCTTTTGGTAAATTTCTGATGTCTTTTACAATAGTCTGATTTGATTTTTTTAAAAGCTCCATCATTCCTCCAGAACCCGAACCAATCACTGGAGTCTTTGCTAACAGTGCCTCGTGAGCAATTCTGTTCCAACCCTCTATCATTGTAGACATGCAAAGAACCACATCACATGAGGCTAAAAAAAGAGGGAATTCTTCATCATTAAAAAAAACTGTTTTAATACCTAAATCATTTGGATGTTTTGATGTTGCAATACAATTATACTGGCTTTTATCAATAACTTTTAAGATAGATTCTACACCTTTACCTTTTGTTAATGGTCCTAAATAAAGTATTGGTTTACCATTATTTAAAAGGTTCTTATCCTTAAAATCATCTATCTCTATTTTAGAAAAATTATAATTGTTTACATCAAAAGCATTATAAATTACTCTTACGTTTTGTATTCCATGATCATTTAAAAACGTTTTCCAAATATTAGATACCACAATTACAACATCCATGC
The DNA here is from genome assembly GCF_031846265.1 of Microcosmobacter mediterraneus. NCBI lineage: Bacteria > Pseudomonadati > Bacteroidota > Flavobacteriia > Flavobacteriales > Flavobacteriaceae > Microcosmobacter > Microcosmobacter mediterraneus. Next base: position 91,555 of record NZ_JAVRIA010000007.1, read on the forward strand.
TTTTTAAATGCTTAAGAAGTTGTTTGTAAAATATTTTGGAAGCAAAATTTTTATTTAAAATGGCATCATCTAAATGATGCACTATAGATATGTTCTTTTTCTTAGAGTTAAACTTTCCTAGAGCTACAACATAAGGATCTATAATGCAAATATCTCCTTTTATTTCGTGCACATGATGTTTAAAGTAGTATTTAAATATATTAGTGTTTTTAATAAAAAAAGGATTGATTGAAACTTGGTATGACTTTTTAAGCAGTTTATAAGCTTCTATCTCATATAGTCTTCCTCCTCTGAGTTGAGCATTAGATTTCTCTTTAATAAAATCGTACATTACTGAAGATTTCGTAAGCCATTCTATGTGATGCTTAGATATCATATCCACATTTTTGAGCTGTTTCTCCACAAATAGTTTTAAAGCGTATTTTCATATCTGGAGACCATTGTTCAAAATCTCCAATGTCTTCTATTTTAATAGATTTGAATGTAACTAATAGTTTTAATCGTTTTCTAAATAGTGCATACTTAGACGTGTTTTTTGGTTTTGCAATCTCCATTTGCCAGGCTTTTTTTGAAATCTCAGGAATTTCAATGTACCTGCACATTTCTGCAAAAACATCGTAATTAGCTATTAAATCTTCAAATCTAAAACATTGGTCAACGTCATTTAGCAACATATTATTTGTATGTGTCCAATACCAACAAATTTTATCAAACCTATCCATATTTTTCCATTGCTTGGAAAACTTATCATCATTTTTTGGAATAATCTCTAAATGAGAACTTCCGTCTTTATATACATTTCTTGAGTAAATTGATGGCACTACTTTTCTAGGATCTCTAACCACATGTACAATCTTAGCATTCAATGATTTTTTTAACCATTGGGTATTATATCTTAGTAGTGAATTAACCTCTCCATAAATCGCAAAGTCATTTAAAGATACTTTACTATTTATTAGCCTAAACCTCTCACTTAATCTATCTTTTAGTGTCATAAGATCATTTGAATAGTAAGCTAGTGGCAAATTCGCATAATCTTGTCTGTATGGTTCATGAAAGCATTTTACTCCTTGAGCCTTATTTAACAAATTTGCAAAAAATGCGGTTCCAGATCTCCCTATAGAAGTTATAAAAAAATATTTCATGTTTGTGCTTTGATGGTATTTAGAAAGTGATTTGTCATTTTCTCCACTGTATGGTTATTTAAAGCATAAGTATATACATTTTGAGACATTTTTGAATAAACATCGTTGTTTGAGAAAAGATATGTGATTTCTGCTCTAGCTTCTATTTCATGTTTAACTATTAAACCTAATTGATGCTCTTCTACAATATTATCTGGATCAAAGCCAAAGGTTAACACTGGAACACCTCTAAGCCAACTCTGAATAAATGTATTTGGAAAACCATCTCCAGAAGGCGATGATGTATTTATAAATAAACTTGCCTTATTAAAATAATGTAACGCTTCTTCAAAACTCAAATGACCTGTTAAGGTTAGATTTTTTGGCTTATTAATTAATAAATTTTTTAAATGGTTTTTATCGGCATGGTTTCCAATCATAATAAAATTACAGTCTGTATGCTGCATTAATTCTGCTAATTTTAAGAATAGTTCAGGTCTTTTATGCTTACCAAAATTAGCACACCATAGTATTATTTTACTACTAAATCTATGTTTTACTTTGTTGATGATACTGTCTTCGATTGGATAATGCCCAGAAATCATTTGATGTGTATCTATACCAAAATTCTTAAGTATTTCGATTTTTTGATAGTTATTTTGAGAAAAACCTAAATCGACACCTTTCATTCCATGATTTCTTAATTTGTCTTCTAATAGACAATTAAGATAATATACTATATATTTAAATAACCCTGTACTTCTTATGGTGTTTTTAGTGATAAATCGCTTTTTATAAAAGTCTCTTAAAGGAGATAGATTATCTGTACAAATCCAAATTAATTTAGCATTAGTTTTCTTTTTATAAAGGTAAGATCCAAATAATACAGGTGACGAGTTTCTTTGTATTATTATATCTGGTTTGGTTATTTTTAATTTATTTCTGTAATTAAGATAATTGGTCCAGCTAAATTTTCTACTGGGTTTAATCCAGTGGATTTTTACACCATTAACAACACTATTGGTATTAATGTTAGTTTTAGTTATTGTTTGACAAATATATTGCACTTCATATCCTCGTTTTACTAGCTCTTCAGCAAGATAACTCGCCTGTACTTCTGCACCACCAGTTCGCTCAGAAATATGCCAAAGCATTACAAAGGTTACTCTACAAAATTGCATATTCTAGCCATTAATCATTATGAAATATTCTACCATTTACAATAATATTTCTTACATTTTTTTATAATTTTTAAAATAAAATTTATTCATAATCAAAGACAAAGCTTTTTTTAATCCTAAGTTTTTAGAAAATGATATAGCTATATTGAAGAAATATTGAATTTTATATAAAAATAATTTAGGATTAGAAATTTTATATTGATATGATAACGTATTATCTATATCTAAGGCCTTATTAATTCCATCTTCAAATTCTTTATTAACATAACTAATCATTTTTGGATTTAAAGTTATCAAATATTTTAACTTATTTGATGTCAACACCTTGGCTACACCCTCTGTTTGCCCAGAAGAAGATTTACGTATTTGAAATTTTTCAATCTCAAAGTTATTTGGAATTGCTAAAAAGCTTGCAATATTTTTTAAAACGAGATTCAGGTTATCTAACAGGCTTTCATATGAAACTTCAGTGTAATTTACTCCAGATTTTTTTAACGTATTACGAGTAGTTATCAACCTCTTAATATTTTTAGAAATTCGGGCCTTCAGAATGTAGTTATTCTTTAAATGTAAATCTTTCCATGACTGCGTAACCTCTTCATAACCATATTTTTCATTAAAATGTCTAAAAGAAAACCTATCCTGAGATAATGATATATCTATTGGGTTTCTAGTTAAAAAAATATATCTAGCATTTGGAAAATATTTAATTAGGCTTGTGATGTTTCTTGAATGTTGCGGAGATTTATCACCAACCCAAAAAATGTTTAATTTTGATGGTTGAGATTTTTGCACAAAAAACTCAAGTAAATATTTATATAAATCATCTAATCTGTAAGATTTAGAACCCTTAAACCATAAATGCTCATCCATGGTATAAACTCCTTGCTTTGTATCAGTTGTTTTCTTAAGATTTAAAGTTGTAATACCTTGAGCATCTTCATAAAAATTACGGAAATTAGTTGGCGAACTAAGATCATTATAGCTATCAAAATTTGCTAACACCTCATTAAATTCACCAAATTCTCGCTCAGGAAATCCAATATTAGAATGAGTATTTAATAGCTGACGCAACATCGTACTTCCTGAGCGAGCGTTGCTTATAATGAATAATATATTTGTCTCAGTGTTCTCTTTCATAATTTTATTTATGCATTAGCTACACTTTTTAAAAATGAAATAATTTTTTCTTCATCTACTTCTTTTACATCAATGAATTTATTTAGCGCCAGTTCTTTTGATTTAGCATCAAAACCGAATTGTTCGACTATTTTCAAAATTAATCTTTTATTACTACCTGAATTTGAATGCGGAAAACTTTCAGATGGAATTGGTTTATTCAAAAATGAACAAAGAATTTCCCATTTATCCTTTTGAGAAACATCAAGTGTTATAATATCATCAGGTCTATTCTTAAAATAGTCTTTTACATCTAATAAATGTTCATGGTATTTTTGGGTGTATACTGATTTATTATAGTTTTTATCTCCTAATATTCTTTCTCTATAAATTTTCCTTTTTTTTTGAACATTAGTCTCATTAAAATTGGGCCATTTTGCACAACTCTCTAACCAACTATCTAAAGATCTTGTTGTTAAAATAAATTTAGAGTTAGGGAATTTTTTGTCTAACCTTTTATAGAGTGGAATTATTGTAGAATCTGTAAAGCAATTATAATCATTAATCTGTGTACCTCTAGGCCAAAGGAATCTATTTCCATAAAGTCTTATCGTTGGATAGTCTTTAACTCTGTAGCCAAGAATAGTTAATGCCTTGGCTAAGGATGTCGTGCCTGTTTTATGCAACCCAATACAAAATAATTTGGGTTCCTTTTTGGGAAAATACCAAGCAGTAACCTCCTTTATTAAATTAATTACTTTACTCATAATTACTTACTCTTAAAGTTTAAATTTCCATTTTAATAACTAAAAATTAGAGTTCTATCGTAACTTACGTTTTTTCAATTTAGATAATAAATCAATGAATAATTCTTTTTCTAAAATTTTAGCCAATAATAAAAACAAAGTTAAGCCTAATAATATTTGAAACATTAAAGCAGTTTTATAATTTAAATTGAAATAGTTAAAAAGATAAACAGGAATAAAAATCACTACAGAAATTATTAACGCAGATTTAATAGAATTAAAGGCAGCATATTTAAACTCAATGACTTTATTGTAATGATATGCCGTATAAATCCATCCAAACATCGCTCCTACTAGATAACCAATAACAAGTCCTACTATGCCATATTTAGGCATTAAGAAGTACATTAAGGGTAGTGAGGCAACTAATTCAATTATTGTGGAGATAAAAATTATTCTAGATTCACCTTTTGCTATTATTGCACTTTTTAGAATATGAGAGAGTCCTCTTAACAAACCTACCATAGCTAGTATAGTTAGTAACTCTCCAGCAGCTTCCCATTTTACACCATAAAAAGTTAAAACTAAATGATTTCCTGTAGCCATAAGCATTGCCATAAAAGGGATAAAAACTAAGGATGTATATCTTAAAGCCTTATAGTAGTTTGTTCTAAATTTATCTAATTGATATTGTAATTTAGAAAACCCAGGTGTTAATACAGATGTTAAAACTGATTGAATTTTGGATGCCGGAACAACAGCCAAATTAAAGGCTATATTAAATAATCCCATAACATCTTTTCCTAAATATCTACCTGTTAGTAGGCCTATCATATTTTCAGCAAAAAAATACACAAAATTAGCTCCAAGCATATTCAATCCAAACTTAAATAGAGGTTTAATACCTGTAAATACAGGTCTAGTTGGTAACCATTTACCATAGTAAAAAGCAAGTAGTCCTATTAAAGACCATTGAATAATTAAACGCCATACCAATGACCAAACACCAAAACCAGTAAAAGCCATTATAATTGCAATTACATTAGCTATAATCATTGAAATTATTTCTGCTAAAGAAAAACTTTTAAAATCCATTTTTTTTCTCAATAGAATTATGGGAAATCGAAATGATTTTAGGAAAATAATCAATGAAAGTATCTGAATTATTGGACTTAACTTAGGTTCATTAAAAAAAGAAGCTGCTAAATCTGAACAAAAAAACACAACTATTGTGATTGCCAAATTTAAAGCAGTCTGAATAAAAAAAATAGCAGAAATTTGCCCTTTTGTAATTTCTTGACTTTGAATTATAGCTGTACCAAAGCCTATGGAAGTCATAGCCTTAACAAAACGATTAACAATAAGTGCCATGGCTACTAATCCAAAATCTCCTTTAGTTAAAAGCCTAGCTAATACTATGGTAAAAACTATTTGCAGTATTTGTCTAATTACATCTGCACTACCTCTCCACACTATGCCATTTAGAACTTGTTTTTTTAACGATTTCTGCAAAATAACTAATATAAATTTTGGACAATATTACTCTATTTTAAAATCAAATAAAACAAAATACTATATAATATGGCTAATTAAAATAGATTACACTTCAACGAAAAAACCTTTTCTGTGTTAACAAGATTTACTACATTTGTTATTGCCTTAATAATTAATCTATTTCATTATTAACTAGATATTTAAGATTATGAAAAAAGTTTACTTCCTACTGTTATTACTCCTTACTTTTTCTTTAGGTTACAGCCAAAGTGTTATAGTTACTGTAGACAGAGCTAATATTGTTGGACCTACCGATACTGGTAACGATCCATCTATAACATCTTCTGGTCTAGTTAGAGGCTCTGGTGTAGACCTAGCTGCGCCTGGTGCGGCAAACTTCACAGCTAATCAATGGCAGGCTACAACGCAAGCAGAAGCTGTTACAAATAACGAGTACATAGAATGGTCTGTTTCGGCAAGTGCGGCAAATTCTGTAGAAGTAACCGAAATAGATATAAGAAACAGAAGAAATGGTAATGGGCCTACTAATTGGCAAATTTTCTACAGTTTCGATAATTTTGCAACTTCTGGCTCAGCTGCCACAACAGTTCAGACTTCTGCTGCTACTGCCACCAATTATACTTTTAGTGGCTTAAGTATAGATTCTGGAACAGCAGGCACAATTACATTTAGATTATATGCATGGAGTTCTCTCACAAATGGAGGATGGTTTAGAATAGCCACTAATGGCTCATGGTCTGATTTCGGAATTGCCTCTCCAGGTGTTAGGCTTACTGGTAATATTACCACAACTGCACCTAATGATTTAGAGTCCAATATCATAACAACGTCTTTCGATCCTTCAGACAATATCGATTATACTTTATATAATGTTACTTCTGGTTTAACGATCGCGAACGCCATTAAAATTGGCGAATTCAATATTCAAGATGGTGGAGACGATTTAACAGATTCAGATGGTGTAAGTACTATTTTAACTGATATTAGTTTTAATATTAGTGCATTTGATAATTTAGCAGCTATTGCACTTTTTGATGGTACAACCAATGTTGGTGAAACTGCTACTATTTCAGATACGGTTTCTGTTAACGCACTTAATGGAGGAACAGGGATTGAAGCTTTAGATGATTCTATAAAAACATTTGACGTCTATGCTACTTTTAATAACAGTGTTACGGATAACGATCAAATAGAACTCACAATTAATTCGGCAACAGCAGATGTAGCCTCAGGGTCTGGCTTTGAATTCTTTGATGCTGGTGGTGCAATAACACCAACTTTAGGAGATGATAATAGAATTGAAGTCACAGCATCAGCTTTGGCCTTTAACCAACAGCCTGTTGATGGAAACCAATTTGAGGTTATGACACCTTTCCCAATTGTGTTTACTGTAGATGTTAATGATAACCAAGATTTAGATGCTACAGGAACGGTAACTATTCTTGCTGCTGGTTCTCTGGTAGGAGCGCCTATAGATTATCCAATAGTTGGAGGTGTTAGTACTTTAAATACACTTGTTTTTGATGAACAAGAAACAGCGATTTCGTTATTCGCCTTGGGCTCTGGAGCCTTAGGTTTTACAATCAGTAACACTTTTGATATCAATGGACCTCTGATTAATATAGTATGTCAAGATTTTGATGGAGCTTCACCAGAATGGACATACACTAACGATATTCCGTTTTTTGATAATGGTTGGGGAACAGATGGATACTATGGCCTAATTGATATTTCTAGTGCTTCGCCTTTAGATTATGAAAATTTTTCAGGTAATATTTTAGGAGAAAATGATCTAAATGACGAAGGTGACAATGGTACTACTGGCTTTGCTGAGATTACATTTGCAACCATAGATATAAGTAATTACGAGAATGTAAAATTATCGTTTGATTGGGATATCGATGGCTATGTAAACAATAATAATGATGCACAATACAGACTAATCCTAGATGGTGTTAACCAACCTAGAGTATTTTTACTAGATGGTAATGGTGCTATTGATAGTGATGAAGGAACCTTATCTTTAGATATACCTGAAGGTACTAATACAGTTGCCTTAGAAATAAGAGTTCGTAATAACAGATTACTTGGTTTCTCCGGTTTTGATAATTTTAAACTAACTAGTACATTCGATGGCTTATTGTATACTGCTAATTCTTGGAGTCCTAATGCACCTTCTGGCGCAACAGAAAACGATAATGCTTTAATCCTTGATGGATCATACATAGTCGGAAGTAATATAGAGGTTAACAACTTATACATTGAGCCAGGTGCAACAACAAGTGTAGCTCTAGGACAATCTATCACTGCAAATGGTGGAGTTGTAAATAGAGGAACTCTAGAAATGAATTCTGCTTCCTCTAGCTATTCTAGCTTAATTTCTACAAATACAGTTCAAGGAGAAGTTATCTATGACAGACACGTTAACCAATTTGCAGATACTGGATCTACAACGGGTAATAACGATTTAATATCTGCACCTGTTACAAGTGCTGCTCAAGATTTCTTAGCTCTTAGAACAGCAAACCCTAACTTACCATCAGGAACAATAGGAGGAACATTATCTTATTTATTTGGCCCTTTTGATAATGATATAGATGATTATGTTATTTGGACAGGTGCCAATGACTCAGACCCTATTGAATCTGGTAAAGGTTACAGAACAGCCTCTACAGATGTTAGTGGCTCAACATTTACTTTTACTGGTAACGTAACCATTGCTCAAAGTCCAGTTTCAATAAATGTAGGTATAGGAAGCATATTTAACCTAATTGGTAATCCATATCCTTCATATATTACACTATCTGGATTTTTAGCTGCTAATAATTCAGAGTTTGATCCTTTATTCTCAGGTGTATATGGTTATGATGGTGATGCTACAGATGGTTTCCAGATTTGGAACCAAGCTTATTCAGACGCTAATCCGAATGCTTTAATTGCTCCAGGACAAGGGTTTTTAGTGTCTTCGCAAGCAGGTGGTGGTTCTATATCTTTTCCTGCAAGTATTAGATCTATTGGTACTGCTGATGATTTTATTGCAGGTAGATTAAGTAATCCCAATATTGCCCATATAAAATTAAAGTTGAGTAGTGACACTAAGCAATATTTTACAGATATCTATTTTAATGATAATGCGTCGCTAGGTTTAGATTATGGTTACGATTCTGCTATTTACAATAACAGCACTCCTGATTTTGCCATTTATTCTCAATTAGTAGAAAATAATAATGGTATTGATTTAGGTGTACAATCTGTGGATTACACCTCTCTTGAAAATGTAATCATTCCTTTAGGTATTAATGCTAGCCAAGGAGAGCAAATTACTATCGAAACCGATCAATTAAATATCCCAGAAGGTGTTAATATATACTTAGAAGACACACTAAATAATACCTTTACTCTATTAACGGAGTCTAACTATACTTATACTCCTCAAACAAATCTTAATGATACAGGTAGATTTTTCCTTAGAACGGAACAAGATGCATTATCTATTACAGAAAACGATATAAACTCTCTACAAGTGTATAATTCTAATACACCTAAAGAATTAGTTATTAAAGGTAACTTAAGCAGCAATAGCACTTTAGAATTGTATGACATGCAAGGTAGATTGGTTATGTCTAAAGACCTTGATACTACATTAAATTCTCAAACTATTGATATGACTATTATTAATACTGGAATTTATGTCGTAAACATCAAAAATGAAGATCAGAAAAGAGCTATTAAAATCATCGTAGAATAATAGTATTGAATATTAAATAGCCTAAAGAAATAATTTACTATTTTTGAACTTTCTTAGTGACAGAAAAACTATGAACAACAGCTCCAAAAAAAACCAAATAACTCGCAAAGAGGCCATAAAAAAGATGGGGAAATATGCAGCACTTACAGCTGCAGGAACCTTTCTTATTTTAAATCCTGCGAAAGCTCAAAGTTCTTCACCTCCAGATCCAGGTGGAAATCCGTTTGATTAAAAAGTATAGAATACATTGAAGCATCATTTATCTCCAAAGCATACAAAAAAGATTGGAGATTCAGTTATTGTTTGGTTTGAAAAATCTAACAGTTATATTGTATTAAACGAAGAACTTCATAAGCTTCTGGATCTATATATCTTTTCTAAAGACAAAATATCTTTTATCTCAAATATTCAAAAATTTGGTTACTCCCATACACAGAGTCGGTCATTATTTAAGGATATTGATATACTTCTCAAAGACCAAAACGTTGAGGATTTTACTGACAACTTAAAGGATATACCATTTAAAGCTTTATCCAAGGAATATTCAGAAAGCTACAATATCTGGAACACTAAAATTGCATTACACTATTCCTCTGAAAAAGTAAAACAACTAATCCACCCTTCCTTATCTTATTTAGCAGAGGCTAACTATAGCACCTGTGATACTAACATACATATTTATCAAGAAAAGCATGAACTTGTTCTAGCTGAAAATGAAACAAGTGTTTTTAGATGTCTAGCTAAAGACTATCACAAACTTCAAGGTAAGTTTTCACAGTTAATTATGAATATACTCTATAAAACAAAGGAGTCTGATTACCTTGGGTGTTTTCATGCTACAACAGTATCTAAAAGTGACAAGGCTATAATGCTTATAGGATCTTCTGGTAGCGGTAAAAGTACTTTGAGTGCAATACTCCAAAAAAATGGGTTCAAACTGGTCTCCGATGATGTAAGTTACATGAATAAATTAGACCTGTCCATTAAAGCTTATCCTTCTGCAATATCCATAAAAGAAGGAAGTCTTACATCGCTTAATAGTTTTTACAACAATCTGATGCAATTGCCAAAAGTTAATCTTAATCCTAAAAAAGGGTATATTAGATACATTCCACCTTTAGAAATGGACTATAAAAAATCACCTCTTTGTAATACAATACTTTTGGTTAATTACAAGAAAAACGTACCTACTAGGCTTGATGCTTTAAATATTAAATATGTTTTGGAAGTTCTCATTCCTGAATCTTGGATTGCACATGAGTCAGAAAGTGCACTAAACTTTTTAAACTGGTTAGAAACGATTAACTGTTATCGTTTAACCTATAGTAACGCTGAAGGTATTTCAGATTTACTTTGCCAAGAAATCATAGATAAATAGATGTCTTCTAAACGACATATAATCTTTACAATTTCTGATATCTTGAGTTTTACTGAAGATAGAAATAGATTAATTACCGAATTAGAAAATCCAAAAATGAATTGGGATAGGTTTGTAAAGATTGCTAGCCAGCACTTAATACTTCCTGCAATATATTGCCGATTAAAGCATAAACAACTCTTAAACCTCTTACCTAATGATCTAATAGAATACCTTGAAGAATTAACTGAAATCAACAGAAATAGAAATTTTGCAATACTCGAAGAGGCTAAAGCTATTGCGAAAATGTTTAATGCCAACTCTATTGATTATGTATTTTTAAAAGGTACAGCAATGCTTTTGGGAAATTATTATGTTGACCAAGCAGAGCGTATGATTGGTGATATAGATATTCTTGTAAGTTCATCAGATGTTGAAAATGCTCAAAACATTCTATTAAATCATAATTATCTAACTGTTGAACCTACTTTAAATTCTACATATTTTAACACAAAACATTTACCAAGATTAATTTCAGGAAATAAAATTGCTGCTGTAGAAATACACACCTCATTATTCAATAATAGTGAAGAGAAATACATTAAAACTAAAAGATTATTAATTGACAAAATAATAATGCAACATAGTTATATTCCGAAGCAAAATTATCATTTACGTCACAATATTTACAATTATCAGATTAATGATAAGGGCTTTTATTATAAAAATCCAAATCTAAGGTCTTATTATGATACTGTAATTTTATCTAAGAACTTTGAAGCTATTGATCATTTTCTTTTTGATGACATTATAGAAAACTATTTTGAAATTGGCACTTTATTCTTTAAAGATTTTTGGCCTATGTTAGGAAGAAAAACCTATGAAAACAAGGGGCTACTGATACGTTTAAGACATAGTTGGGTACAATGTTTATGGATGATTACATTAAATTCATGGAAATACATACTTATTCTTTTAAAACGAATGGAATACTTCATCTTCAATAACAGTTACAGAAAAGATTTAATAAAACGTTGTTTTAGAAGTCATAAGCTATAAATATTGCCTTTTATTTTTTTTGCTATATTATTCAGCATAGTTTACCTTTGATTAATATTATTTTGCACCCATGAAAAAACTAACCTTATTATTATTACTTGTTTCATTTTTATCCTTTGGGCAAAGAGATAGAGATTCTTGGACATTTGGTTTGGGAATAAATACAATAAATAGCACAGGAAAATTATCGCCATTTAATAGTCCTGATGAATGGGCTTTTAGTAATCCTATAGCTTTAAGTGTTGAACATGTATGGACCGAATATTTCTCAATAGAACAATCCTTTAGTTTTAATAAGTTTGCTGAAGGTTCTGTTATTGATAATGCCTTAATTACTGAAGATATTTCTTTTTTTTCTACCAATACTAAAGTAAAATGGTATTTTGACGAGCAATTATTTTATAGAAATGCGTATTGGTTTGATTTAGCACTTTCTGGTGGTATAGGCGTTTTTAACATTGAAGATCAAGGACTAAATACAAGTGCTAATTTAGGCTTGGATTTTTATGTATGGTTCGATGATCACTGGGGAATTGCTCTTAAAGGATTAACAAAATTTGCTTTTGATAGAGATGATAAAATTTTCCTATCCAATCACTTTCAATACTTTTTTGAAGCGGTTTATAAACTATAAACCTAAAACTAGAGCTTCTTTAAAATTTAGCATTTGCCTTACTTTGTTAAATAGAACAGGAAATTGCAGCTTAAATAGCTGAGGTGTTTCGATAAAGGTTTCTACGATTACTGCTGCAAATTCAAACTGGTTGGTAAATGCGTATTCTCTAAAATATCTTGACTTAATTAAGCGCGATTTAAGCTCTTTGTTACTATCTAAATATAGTTTTAACTCATTATAACTTTTATTAAAAATTATAGAGTTAATACTAGAATTATAGATACTATTGAAATGAATAGCATGAGTAAATTCATGAATTCCTAGATTAAGATTATCATTACTTACATCATAACCCTCTCTAAAATGTTTCCAAGACAAAACCAAAGCACCAAATTGAGGATTAAATTCTCCATTATGTAGTTGATTATTTATATTAGAATGGAAACTATCTGGATAAATAATAATCTTAGAAATAATAGATATTAAATAATCTCTAAACCCAAAAGTTAGCATTACACCAGTAGCTCCGATTAATATTTTCATCTCATCTGTTATTATTAAGCTTTCTCTACCAATAAAGTTTTTATTATCAATAAATTTAACTAAACGATGTTCAAACAACTTCTTTTGAGATTGAGAAAGTCTTTTGTAAAATGTGAAGTTCTGAGTTAGTAAAACTCTATTATTATCGTTTAATAGTCGTTTAAATAAAACGAAACTTCTAAATAATGGCTTTCTATTCTTAAGAGCATACATTTGCTCAACGTAAATAAAGAGTCTACTTAGCACAATTAAACCTAAGCCTCCAATAATTATAGAAATAAAAATTATTCTAAAAACAGGGTTCAATGGTTGATCTTGAAGAAAAAGGGCAATTATCATTGCTTAAAGATAAAAAAAGCAAATAACTAAGACTTGTATTATATCTTTTAATGCTATTAGTATTTCCCATAAAAAAAGCTCCTCAGAAATGAGAAGCTTTTTGTGGGCGCGAAGGGATTCGAACCCCTGACCCCTTGGGTGTAAACCAAGTGCTCTGAACCAACTGAGCTACGCGCCCTTCAATTGGATTGCAAATATAAATTAGTTTTTGATACCTCAAAAACTTTTCTAATAAAAATATTAGATTATTTCTGCAACAACAAAGGTACTTCCACCAACAAAAATAAGGTCATTATCCTTAGCATTTTTCTTGGCAATATTAAATGCATTAATTACTGTTTTGTAAGGCTTAAAATTATAATTATTACTTTTAAATACAGACGATAATTCATCTATATCTAAACCTCTAGCAACATTGGGTTTTGATAAATAATAATCGGCTTCCTTAGGTAATAAAGGCATAATTAAATTCAAATCTTTTTCCTTCACAGTGCCAAAAACAATATGAAGTTTATTAAATTCTTCTTTCAGTAATTGTTCAATAACATAGGTTAAACCTTCTTTATTGTGTGCAGTATCGCAGATTATTTTGGGGTTTTGCTGTATTACTTGCCAACGACCTTTTAAATTTGTATTCTCTACAACTTTTAAAAGACCATTTTTTATAGCATTATTGGAAATCTTAAAAGTTTTATTACTTAGTATTTTTATAGCTGCAATGACAGCTTTAATATTTTTTTGCTGATAATTACCTTTTAAATCAGTTGCATAATTTTCTTGAGTTAACTGATCTGCAAATTTAATTTTTGAATTCTTTAGTTTTGCTGTTTTAATAAAAACATTACTAGTCTCATTTTGAGTTTCACTAATAATAATAGGGATTTTTTGTTTTATTATCCCTGCTTTTTCAGCGGCAATTTCAGGTAAAGTATTTCCTAAAAATTGTGTATGATCTAAACCTATATTTGTTATTACAGAAACTTCTGGTGTAATTATATTAGTAGAATCTAATCGTCCTCCCATTCCAACTTCGATTATAGCTATATCTACATGTTGTTTAGCAAAATAATCAAAGGCTAGACCAACTGTCATTTCAAAAAAAGACAGTTTATTCTCTATAAAAAATTGCTTATGTTTTTTTATAAAACCAATAACAAAGTGCTTGCTAATTTCTTTGCCATTAATTTTAATACGTTCTCTAAAATCTTTTAAATGAGGTGAAGTATAAAGACCTACTTTATAGCCAACTTCTTGCAAAACAGAAGCTAACATATGACTAACAGAACCCTTGCCGTTGGTTCCAGCCACGTGTACAGATTTAAATTTATTCTCTGGCTTTTTAAGATAATTAGAAAGTAGAATTGTATTGCTTAGATCTTTTTTGTAGGCTGTTTTACCTAAATTTTGATACATAGGCAACTGCTGAAACATCCATTCTACAGTATCCTTATATGTCATCTATTGACCAACATCAAAATTAATACTTACAAAGCCTATTTGCCTTGCAGGAGCTTTAGAATCTGCTGGCCATTTGTGAGATAATGCTATCTTTTTTGCAGGAGCCAATAAACATGGATGTGTATTTGTAGTACCTCTTACTCCAGGTTCGGCACTTATAACCTTGCCTTGATTATTAACTTCTATTCTTACTACCACTAGCCCAAATTCATTACAATCTTGTTCAAAGATCTTTTTAGTTGGTCTTCCTCTACCATTTAAGCCATATCCAACGCCACCTTTTCCTGGTCCTGAGCCACCAAAATAACTTGGCGCATAAGGATCTCCATCTAATTCACCTTTATTACCTGATTCATTATCAGACCCTTCTCCACCTTGATCATTAGATGTGGAATTTTTAACACCTCCAATAAGATTGTCTAATTTATCCTTTTTGTCTTGTTCTTCTTTTTTCTTTTTCTCTTCTGCTTCTTTCTTCTCTCTTTCAATGCGCTCTTGTTCAGCCTTAGCTTTTGCTTCAGCTTCCTTTTGCTTTTTTATAGCAATAGATTCTTCTGTCTGTTGGGTAACTAGTTCTTCAGATACAGTTGATGATTTTTCGGGTTGAACCTCTTCTTGCGGCTCTATTTTTTCAGTAACGTCTTTAACTTCTGATTTAACAGGTTGAGCCATTGGCTTATTACCATTTCCAAAATCTGTAGTACCAAAATTTACAGCAACGCCATATTCTTCTGGCGGATCTAAGTATTGCATACCAACCACAAAAAGCAATAACAATAATATTACAGTTATTAATCCTGTAATTTTTGCTGAATTTTTTTCGTGTATGGTTTTAAAATATCCCATTATTTACCTGGCTTAACAGCCAATATAACTTTAAACTTATTTCTATTAGCAATATCCATCACTTTAACTACATTTTCTACTGGTACCGATTTTTCTGCCCTGAGTACAATAGTAGGTTTATCTTGACCTGCTAACATTTCTAATAATTGACTTTCTAAAACACTTACTCCAACACGTTTTTGGTCTATGTAATAGGTTAAGTCTTTTTTAATACTTACAGCTACAGACTTTTTATTTTCAGTTTTTCCACTTGCCTTAGGTAAAACTATATCGATAGCATTAGTTGTTACCAATGTAGAAGCAATCATAAAAAAAATCAAAAGCAAGAATACAATATCAGTCATAGATGACATATTGAATTCTGGTGTTACTTTATTTCTTCCTCTAATATTCATTAACTAGGCTCATTTAAATGATCTAAAAACTCAACGGAGTTTGCTTCCATTTGATAAACCACTTTATTTGTTTTTACTACTAAGTGATTGTATGCAATGTAACCTACTATACCAACAATTAATCCAGCAACTGTTGTAGTCATTGCTGTATATAAACCACTAGCAAGCGTGTCCATTTCTATAGTACCTCCTGCATTTGCTAATTCAAATATTGCTAAAATCATACCAATTACAGTACCTAAGAATCCTATCATTGGTGCTGCACCTGAAATCGTTGCTAGAATACTTACGTTTTTTTCTAAGCCATAAATTTCTAAACGCCCAGCATTTTCTATAGCTGTGTTAATATCTTCTAAAGGTTTTCCTATACGAGTAATACCTTTATTAATAAGTCTAGACACAGGTGAATTTACTTGAACACAAAGCATTAGAGCAGAATCAATTTTACCGTTACTGACATGATCTTTAATTTGATTCATGAAATTTGCATCTACTTTAGAAGCCGCTTTAATTGCAAATAAGCGTTCAAAATAGATATAAATAGCAACGACTAATAGTATGAATAAAATAGCTATAATAATCATACCAGCAGTTCCTCCACTACTAATAAGTTCAATAATAGATAGTGTTTTTTCAACTGATTCTCCATCAGTTAGCAATTCAGTATCATCCTGAATAGTACTAAATAACATCATATTAATTGGGTTAAAATTAATTTTAAGCTACTCTAATAACGTAGCATTTTTTGATAAAGTATTTTTTATAAAATTACTCGCATTAACATAAATGCAGCAGAACCTGCAAGAAATCCTATGAGAGCTAACCAAGAAATTTTCTTTAAATACCAAAAGAAATCTATTTTTTCCATTCCCATAGCTACCACTCCAGCTGCTGAACCTATGATAAGCATACTTCCTCCTGTTCCAGCTGAAAATGCAATAAAGTGCCATAATTGATCGTCTAAAGGCTCTGAAAACATGCCTAAGCTCGCTGCTACTAAAGGCACATTATCAATTACCGCAGAGCCAATTCCTAGTAATATAACTACCAAATCTGACACACCAGCACCTATTGGTTCTGTAGATAACATTGGTGTTGTTTCTTTCAAAGAATTTGCAAAACCATACAGAATACCCAAGGACTCTAAAGCAGCAACTGCCATTAAAATACCTAAGAAAAATAATATACTTGGTAACTCTATTTTTGATAGTGAATGATGAACAGGGCTGTGACTTGCGTGATCATTATGCTCGGTACCACCTATATCCGAAATTGCAAATTTAGAATTACTATAAATTTCTGCAAAAATAGCTACGACACCTAAAGCTAACATCATACCAACATAAGGTGGTAAATGTGTTACGGTCTTAAAAATTGGCACAGAAACAATTCCTCCAAGTCCTAGATATAACATTGTTGAGCTAAATTTACTTTTTGGTTTATCAGAATCGTCTTCAACTTTTTCTAATTTACCCTTAAATGCTGGCATAAAAGAAGCGATAAATGTTGGAATTAGCATACATAATAATGACGGAATAAATAGGTACAGAAATAAATTAGTCGTTGTTACTTTGTTACCAATCCATAACATTGTAGTTGTTACATCTCCTATAGGTGACCAAGCACCACCAGCGTTAGCAGCAATGATAATTAAACCTGCATACCATATTCTAACATCGCGTTCTTTTACTATTTTTTGAAGTATAGAGATTAATACAATAGTAGCTGTTAAGTTATCAATGATAGCAGATAAAATAAATGCTAGAATACAGAAAATCCATAAAATCCTTTTCTTACTATTAGTTTTAATAAAACCTTTAATAGTAGAGAAACCATCAAAATAGTCTATAATCTCTACAATGGTCATAGCACCTAGAAGAAACACTAAAATCTCTGCTGTTTTACCCAGATGATGCAATAAAGTTCCCTCCATTAAATGCATCTTTTCTTCGTGCTCTAAAAGGCCAAAACCCTCTAAAAGACTATGCTTGGCAGAATCAAACCATTGCGGAAAACTATCAATTCCTAAAGAGATAAGAGCCCAACTTATAGCCATCATTACTAATGCAGGAATAAGTTTATCTATTTTAATGCTGTGTTCTAATGTTATGGCTAAATACCCAAAAACAAATACAAGAATAATTACGGTTTCCATAAATAGTTTATTTAGATAAGTTGCTTTAGAGCAATTTCAAAAGCAGTTTTACTTATTTTAGTTAATGATGAGTTTTTATTGTGAACTTTTTTAATGGCTTCTTTAATAATCTTGGATGTATCTTCAAAAATCGCGTCGTCAGTCATTTGAACACGTTGCTCCATAAAGTAAGCAAATACTCTAGCCATACCACAATTGGATATAAAATCCGGAATTAAACTCACTTTCTGATCTGTATGTTCCATAATTGATCCAAAGAAGATTTCTTTGTCTGCAAATGGTACATTCGCCCCACAGGATATCACTTCTAATCCAGTATCAATCATTCTGTCAATCTGTGATTGCGTTATTAAACGAGAGGCTGCACATGGTGCAAAAATCTCAGTTTCTAACGACCATATTTTTTCATTTATCTCATGAAAAGGAATAAGATTATCTGACACTAAATTATTGCCAGATTTATTAAGATATAATTCTCTTATTTCTTCAAAAGTAAATCCTTCTTCTTTGATAAGACCACCGACTATATCAATAATTCCTACAACTTTAGCTCCCATTTGAGCTAAGTAAAACGCTGCAGCTGCTCCAACATTACCAAAACCTTGTATTACTGCACGTTTCCCTTTTACAGAACCATTATAAATTTCATAATAGTGTTTTACAGCTTCAGCCACGCCAAAACCTGTAATCATATCGGCTACAGTATATTTTCGTTTAACATCTGGCGAATAATCTGGGTTCTCAATTACCTTAATAACACCTTGTCTAAGTTGACCTATTCGATTTATTTTATCGGCTTCTGATGGCTTAAAATGACCTGTAAAAACACCTTCTTGTGGATGCCATACACCACTTTCTTCTGTTATAGGAATAACTTCGTGAATCTCATCTACATTCAAATCGCCACCTGTTCCATAGTAACTCTTTAGAAGTGGAGACACTGCTTTATACCAACGCTCTAAAACATCTTTCTTCCTTGGATCTTTTGGATCAAAATTAATACCAGACTTTGCGCCTCCAATTGCAGGACCAGATACTGTGAATTTTACTTCCATGGTTTTAGCTAGCGATAAAACCTCATTCATATCAAGCCCTTTTCGCATTCTTGTGCCGCCTCCTGCTGCTCCTCCTCTTAAAGAATTTATTACTGTCCAACCTTCTGCATCAGTTTCTGGATCTTTCCAATTAAATACAATTTCGGGTTCTTTATTTTCATACTTGGTAAGTAATTCTTTCATTAAGTTTAGTTGGTTTTGAGATTATAACAAATATAAAAAACTAAAAGAGGCTAAAGTTAAATTTACAATATTTTTAAATATTGTAAATGACACCTGAACTATGATCTTTAATTGCTCCTGTAACGCTTTTAAGACAATTGACTTCACCTCGTAACTTTAACACACCTAATAAGCCAAAGATTAAGGCTTCTTTGTATTCAATAATATCATTATCTGGTATAATAATATATGACCTCGACATTGATTTTAAACGTGCAATTAAAAAATCATTAAATACGCCTCCTCCAGTAATAAATACCTTAGAATTATCTTCAATGGCCTTAGATATTTGGTATGCAACATGTTCTACAAACGTTCTTAGCACATCTTTAATTTCTAAATTAAAAGCATTAATCAACGGAAATATTTTGTCTTCTACCCATTCTAAACCTAAAGATTTTGGTGGTTTTCGACTGTAAAATTTTATTTGATTTAATTTATCTAATAACAATTTATTAATTGTTCCTTCTGAAGCTAATTGTCCTTTATCATCAAAATCGAGTCCTATTTTTCTAACATAATAGTTTAAGACAATATTTACAGGACAAATGTCATAAGCTACTCTGCCAACATTAGCTTCAGTTGAAATATTTGCAAATCCGCCTAGGTTAAGACAATACTCATAATCTGAAAACAAAATACGATCACCAATCGGAACTAATGGAGCACCTTGACCTCCAAGCTTTACATCCTGTATTCTAAAATCGCAAACGACTGTCGTTTTTATATAATTTGAAATCATTTTTCTATTTCCAATTTGGACTGAAATACCGTCTTCAGGTTTATGTAGTGCTGTATGACCATGAGAAGAAACTAAATCAAGGGTTTCTATTACATTTATATCAATAAAATTTTGAATTGCATTAGCCAATAGTTCCGTATACGATTCATCTATTTTAATTAACTCATTATCAGATATATTAGTAAGCTTACTAAGTTTGTTAAACCAGTAGTCTGAATATGAAATTGTTTCAGTATTATGAATTTTAAAATGCCATTTATCATTTATTATGGTGAAGGTTATATAGGCTAAGTCTATTCCATCTAAAGACGTACCAGACATAACACCAATAACATTATACTCATTAGTTATCATATTAGTAAAATTAAGTATTCATATTGAAAAAACGCTAATAATGACCTATCTTTGCATCACTTTTTTAAAGAATCAATAATTTATTACAACTAATGGATTTTACACTTACCGAAGAACATTTAATGATTAGAGATGCAGCTAGAGACTTTGCAAAAACTGAGCTACTACCTGGAGTTATTGAACGTGATGATAAGCAATCCTTCCCTGATGAATTAGTTAAAAAGATGGGAGAACTAGGATTTATGGGCATCATGGTTGATCCAAAATATGGAGGAAGTGGGATGGATGCTATTTCATATGTTCTTATCATGGAAGAATTATCCAAAATAGATGCTTCTGCTTCGGTTATGGTTTCAGTTAATAACTCGCTAGTTTGTTACGGTTTAGAAGCTTTCGGAACTGAAGATCAGAAGCAAAAATATTTAACTAAGTTGTCTTCAGGAGAATGGATTGGTGCGTTTTGTTTAAGTGAACCAGAAGCAGGAAGTGATGCTACATCTCAAGCTACAACAGCGATAGACAAAGGTGATCATTATCTTTTAAATGGAACAAAGAACTGGATAACTAACGGTGGACGTTCTGATGTCTATTTAGTTATTGCCCAAACTGACAGAGAAAAAGGTCACAGAGGAATAAATGCTTTTATTGTTGAAAAAGGAATGCCAGGTTTTGACATAGGACCTAAAGAAGATAAGCTAGGTATTAGAGGTAGTGACACTCACACTTTACAATTTAATGATGTGAAGGTGCCGAAAGAAAATAGAATTGGTGAGGATGGTTTTGGTTTTAAATTCGCTATGAAAACACTATCAGGCGGAAGAATTGGAATTGCAGCGCAGGCACTTGGTATTGCTTCTGGAGCTTATGAATTAGCTTTAAAATATTCAAAGGAACGTAAAGCCTTTGGGACTCAAATATGTAATCACCAAGCTATTGCTTTTAAGTTAGCAGATATGTATACTGAAATTGAAGCCGCACGAATGCTAGTTATGAAAGCAGCTTGGGATAAAGACCAAGGTAATAACTATGATATGTCTAGTGCTATGGCAAAACTTTATGCTAGTAAAGTAGCCATGGAGCAAACGGTTGAAGCTGTTCAAATACATGGTGGAAATGGTTTTGTAAAAGAATATCATGTTGAGCGTTTAATGCGTGATGCTAAAATCACACAAATTTATGAAGGTACTTCTGAGATTCAGAAAATTGTGATTTCTAGAGGTGTTATTAAAGCATAATAATCTATAATATAACCATCAAAAAAACGACTTAATTAAATTAGGTCGTTTTTTTTATTATTTAATCATCCG
>NZ_JAVRIA010000008.1:0-88962 GCF_031846265.1 Microcosmobacter mediterraneus
ACATGTAATGGTAGGATCTATATCATCTTGTATTGTAAAATTGGCTTTATAATTAGCAATTGCGTTATTTGCAAAGTGAGTGCCAGAACCACCACCACCAGAAGTAAACGTATAATCAGCAGTCGTATAGACTTCTAAAATATAATCACCATTACATAGACCATTAAGGACATTAATATTAGCAGCAATTGCTTCCCAAGTTTGTAATTGATCGGTTCCTCCACAACCAGTTGTTCCATCATTACTTAAAAAGAAAATTTGAGAGCCTATAAAAGCGGGAGGACTTGGATTTGAAGAAAGGTAAATTCTGTAATTTAAAAAGCCATTGGTAATTTGGTCAGTATTACATTTATAAGTTTTATTCTGTGCTCCATTTAGAACCAAAGTTTCAGATGGGTTAGACATATTAAATGTACCAAGGTTAGCACTATCAAAATCTATATTTCCGGTATTTGCCTGTAAATCATAGTAAGCATTAGCTGCTCCATTTATACTAACAATGGCATAGCTTTCATTAATCCCAGACTGCGAAAAAGAGATGAATACTCCAATAAATCCAAGAAATAATGATAATAAGTAATTTTCTCTCATAATTTAAGACCTTAAGACACAAATAACTAATGAGTAGATACTCATACTAAATTTGAGGGAAAATAACTTGCTATTAACTTAAAAATGAGGGAATAAACTAAGTTACCATTAAAAAGATTTCACTTCTAACTTAATCGTTTAACGACGTTAAATAACTTTAAAATGTAACTTTACTAATTGAAAATGAATTAATTAACATTATTCAGATGTCAATATATACAAATTTGTTTAAAAATACGATAATATGTATAAAAAATGCGATAAAGTGATTTAATAAAAAAAAGCCTCGAGTTAATCGAGGCTTTTTCAGGTTAAGAAATAAAGATTTGGGGCGTGTTACTTTACAATAACTTTCTTAGATACCGAACCGCTTACAGTAAATAATTTAATGATGTAAGTTCCACTACTTAAGTTCTTAACTTCATATTCAGAATAACCGCTATCTGAAATATTTTCTATACTTATTATTGATTGTCCTAGTAAATTGAACATTTCAATTGATTTTATGTCTATATTTTTTGGATTGCGTAATACAATGCTCTCAATATCATTGGCATAATACACATTAACACCAGCTATTGTATTTTCTGTTATACTAAGAGAGTCTTGATTGCTAAATGTAATTTCGAATCTATCGTTATACTCACCAGCTAATAAGAATACTTCATATTCTCCATCTGCTGATAAGTTGTGATAAATGTTTAGATCCTTGTCGTGAACATATACTGTGATATCAGAAGGAACGTTTTCTAACTCATTAATTGATATGTAATTTGCACCATCATCATCTACTTTTACTCCTAAAGGATAAACAGAATCTTCATTGGCTTCGTTACTACCTTGTATTATGAATTTTTCATCTTCTATCATCCAATACATATCATCGATTTGATTTTCATTTATTTTGCCATCAAATCCCCAATCCTTACCTACAGTAGCATCACTATCAATAGTTAGTAATAATTGTCTTTGAACAGTATTTACAGAATAGAATCCAATCCTAAATTTCATTCTATCATCAACAAATGTATCTTCTGAAGGATTATTCATCCTCATAAAAGTTGAATTGCCAGTTAAAGAAGCTGTTTCTTTAACGAAAATACGTTGGCCATTATTAAAGTTTATGGTTCCGCCAGAACCTTCTGATGTGACAAAGAAACCTTGACTTACTGGGATATATTGTCCTGGACGTTTTCTTGGTGTACCACCAGTACCAACATCTGGATCATTAACTCCAAATGAAGCTGAAGGAGAACCACCAGAAAGGTTATAAGTTGCGTAACCTCCTAAGTATTCTGCCAGTATGTGAGAGCCTCCGCCCCAATGTTCCCAGAAGTATAATGTACCTGTAGTTGATCCTGTTCCTCCAATAACACTTCCATTATCTAATATGAATTGTCTACCATCTATAGCTGATGGATATGGATTCCCAACAAGGTAATCGTTGTCAGCACCAATACTTAAATTAATATTACCATTATTCGGTTTACCTAGGAATACATAGTTTTGGTCATCGGCAATGTCACCTGAGCCTGGACCTTTCATTGTAAATCCTTCACCTGCTAGAATTGTTCCTGAGCGTCTAACATGTTGCCATGCAGAATATTCTCCGGTTGCTTGACTAGCAAATTTCCAAATCCAGTAATCTGCAATACCAACTGGGTTAGTATCTGTACCATCATAACCTGAGGCTAAGAAATTTATTGGTGTTGTGTTGTCATACATTACGTTTTGTACAGAATAACTATATCTGTTTGTTCCTGCATCTGTTTCTCCTACAGGAGAAGACCAATAATTGTAAGTAAACGTATCAGAGGTCCCTTGTTGATCTCTTTCTAGCTCACCTGTTGCAGTAACTAGTAAATCACTGTCTTCTGTTTGAATTAATTGTGATTCACCTTCAAGGTCAATTTTTCCGGTTAATCTTAAATAATGACTTACTGTTAAACCATAACCATCGTAGTCTCCAGCAGTTTGATCAGTATCTCCACTAACTGTTAGTTCATTATTATCTACTAATAGTCCTAACACACTTCTAATACCATTATTTGAAATTGGTAGATCTGAGTCATCGTCTATGGTTACATTGTGCGTTGTTCTTACAATATTCCAATCTACAGATACAGTATTATCTACTATTGATGTAGTGCCTGGAATTGTTTGAACTGATCCATTCGCCCAAGTGGAATTAGTATCCCATTGTCCGTTTTGAGTGGATTGATAAGGTAATGGAGCTGTTTGTCTGTCTACAGTTCTAAGATTTCTCAGAGCACCTTGATTTCCTTTACCAGATTCATCTTTTGTATTTGTATAGGTATAGGTAGACATTGGATAATAACCAGCTAGATCATTCCACGGTAGAGTGCTAACATCGTTTTTTGTTGGTGTTACACTAATATCGTTAAAATATTTTCCAGAGACAAAGGTTGCATTCGCTTCAATCTCTTGATTCATTATGTAATGTAATTGACCTTCTGTTAATGCAGCATCCCAAACTCTTACTTCATCAATGTTTCCATGGAAAAAGTTCTGAGGCGTATTTTTTGCAGCAGCACCAATATAGAATGATTCGTCAGTTGCAGCTGGTGGTGCTAAATTAGCTGAAGTATCTTCTACACCATCAATGTATAAAGTAGCTCTTGTGCCATTATGAATAATTGCTAAATGATGCCACTCATCTGCAGGTATTGCAATAGATGACGCAATACTTCTGTAACTTCCGCCAGAGTCTCTCCAGTTAACTTCAAATCTTCCTGTAGTATTAATTGTGAAATCATAACCTTCTGTATAATTACCTACACCTGGCTTTACATTTCTCTTTGATAATATAGATGTGTTTAAAGAAGTAATGTTTTCTCTTTTTACCCAAGAAGAAATCGTAAATTCAGATGGATTAACATCTAAAGCATCTTCCATATCCACATAATTTGTATCTGCTGGATCAAAGAATATTGAGCGTTCAAAAACACGTTCTGGTGCCCAACCAAATGTTATATATTTAGTGTTATCAAAATCGTAATTAGTACTTAGTGTAGCTTCACCTAGCTCATTTGTAGTGGCTGTCATTACTCTATAATCTGCTGTTGGATTAAATATTGGTGAGTCAGAAATGAACATTAAATAGCGTCCATCTGGTGGAGTTGCAGTTCTTACAGCACTTGTAAGAATTTGTATTTCAACTTCTGGTATATCACCTCCATTTTCAACGACTTTCCATATTCTACTTATAGCTTCAAACTCAACTTCAGTGGTTAAAGCAACACCTATATCTGAACTCATGTTTACAGTAAATGGTGCCTGACTAATATCTAAATCAACACCATTATTTCCCCATACCAAGAATTCTTTATCATTAAGTTGCGAATCTGGGTTTAATTTATTTGTATCGTATATAGAAGATATTCCCATAGTTAATACACCACGACCTCTAGATGCCCCATCTAAATCATTATTAACACTTCGAGATTGTTTTTGTAATAGGTTAGAAGCATCATCTCTTCCTATACCTGCAATATCATAATTAAATACATCCTCAGCAGGAACTCCAGTATTTTGATCCCAAATAACAGTTCCGTCACTATCTACATAATCTTGTGATGTACCATTGCTTCCTAGTGTAATACCATATTTAATAGCTAGGTAAGATTGTACTCTATTGCGTTCTTCAGTAAGATCTGTATCATTAAGTCTGTCTTTAAATGAAATAACTTCAGCAATCCTAGCATTAGTAGTTGCTTTCCAACCTTTACTTCTACCAATCCAATATCTTGTATCATCACTATTTAAAAATTCTGGAACATCATTTTGGTTGGTTCCAATGTCGTTGGCATTGTAGAATAATTCTTGTTGAGTATTCCCTGTATTTCTTCTTGTGTTGATAATACCTACATTATCATAACTAGAACCTGTTCCTATTTCAGAAACGGCATAACCATCACCAGGTTCAGTTTGGGTATAAGTTGAGTGAGCATAGCAAATTATTTCATTACTAATTCTTCCAGAAAAATCTCCAAATCCAATACCTGTAGTATCTGTTTGATTGTTAGATGTGTCAGAATCACCACATATAACATCCATAAAACCAAAACTGTTATTTATTGCTGTATCATCAGGTATTATAACTATGAATAATTCTTCTGTAAAATAGCCAAAATCACCTTCTAAGAATTCGGTACTTGTATCCGAATGTTCAAAATCATCATCTAAGGAAAACGAGGCAAATGTGTTATCAAACTCTACAACTGGATTAAAGTTTATATTTTTATTAACATTATCTCTATAGGTTGGTTCTTGTCCACTAGTATGAGGTTTGGCATTAGCACCAACACCCTGATCTTCCCATAGAGCGACAGATTGACCATCGGTATAACTAAGTCCATCATTGGCTTTTAACCAAAGTGAAATGTCTGTAGTCATTCCGCCAGGTGCTTCGGTAGGGATACTTCTATCGGTAATAATGAGATTATCTATAGCCATATCTCCTTTATTTCCATTACCTACATTTCCTTGAATTCTTAATTTAACTGTCTGACCTATATAGCTCGATAAATCTATACTAACTGGTATCCATGAAGAGGTTTCTTCTCCTTGGACTGCAGTAGTTTGTGACCAAAGATTATTTGGATAAGTTGATCCACTATCAGTACTTAAATCAACATTTATTGTACCTATGTCAATACCATGCATATGGAAATAGAAAGTTAATCTGGGATTTGATGTTCCTGTTAAATCAAGACATGGAGTAAATAGGTTAGCTGTAAAGTTATTGTTTAAGTTTGCTTCAGTGTATAAATAATAAGAACCACTGCTTGCAGATGAAGGGCCAGACTCATTAGTGTTTGTATAACCCGTTTGTCGAGTCCAATTAAAATCATCGGCACCATCTTGTGCTATCTGTCCTAAACCTATTTCAAAATCTTCAGAATAAGGATAAGTTGTTACATATCCTCCACAAATATCAGTTCCTGTTCCTTGAATTGCGAAACTATAGGGATTTTCATCAGAATCGTTGTTTGCAATAGTTAAAGTTGCTGACCTTAAACCCAATGCACTTGGATTAAAAGTAATATCAAATGTTGTACTAGAGCCTGCTAATATAGTTGAAGTAGGAGCTGCGGTTACACTAAAGTCTCCTGAATGAGCACCACTAACAGAAATATAAGGAGATCCTCCAGTTAATGTTAGAGGATTTAGTGATCCTGTATTTTGAATAGTAAATGTATGAATATCAGATCCACTTGTAATATCAATGTTTCCAAAATCTGTATCATCAAGAATATTAGGAGTATTATCTCCATCAGCTATTGTAATTCCATTACCTAGAATATTAATTTCTGGTGCATTTGTAAATCCTGTACCTTGAATATCAAAATTATAAGGGTTTTCATTTAGGTCATCATTAGCAATGGTTATAGTTGCTGTTCTTAGACCAACTGCACTTGGATTAAAGGTAATATTAAATGTAGTATTAGATCCTATTCCTACAGGTGTTGATGGGTTGGCAGTTACTGTAAAGTCTCCTGCATGTGCCCCAGATATTGCCACAAATGTTGGTCCAGTACCAGTTAGGTTAAGAATATTGGTTCCTGTGTTTCTTATTGTAAAGGTATTAGTAACTGATCCAACGGTTATATCAGTACTTCCAAAATCAGTATCGTCAGCTAGATTAGGTGTTGTGTCTCCATCCACTATTTGTAAACCATTACCATAAACATCCATTTCTGGTGATGCTGCTGCAGGATCAACAATAATAGTGTAATCTTCGACTTCACCGTCAAAACCAGTTTCACAATAAGATGGATCAGTGCCAAATTTTGCAGAAACTCTCATTCTAGTAGTACCTAATGAGGCTGTTCCAGGTATTGTTATAGATAAAGGAGATAGATCTGTAGCACCATTTGATACATTTGTAACATCACCAAGGTCGTATGCTTCACCTGCATCACCAAAATCTCCATTTTGATTCCAATCAATCCAAGCCCAAGCATGAACAGTATAATTTCCATCAGTATCTACGTTTACAGATAAATTATAAGATGTACTTTGATTAACATTAGTGTTGATAGCTGTAAAATCTTCATAAGCATTATCTTTTGGAGAGCCATCAGAATTGTCGATAGTATTAAATTGTACGCGAGTTACACCAGTATCATATGTAAGATTACCGTTAGAAGTACAATAACTTGGAAGAGTTCCTGTACCTTGTATATTAAAGTTATATGGATTTTCATTGCTATCACCATTAACGATACTAACTGAAGCTGTTCTTAATCCTATTGCACTAGGATTAAATGTAATATCAAATGAAGTACTACCTCCAGCTGTTACTGAAGATGCTGGACTACTCGTAACGGTAAAATCCGAAGCATGAGTACCGGAAATTGTAATTGCACCCACAGATAAAGAAGCAGTTCCTGTATTTTCTATAGTAAATGTATTTACATTTGTTGCTCCACCAGATTCAACTACATCGCCAAAATCGGTATCATCAGTTAATGAAGGCGTAGTATCTCCATCTGTTATGGTATTTCCAAGACCAGTAATATTTATTTCTGGAGTTGGTGTAAAGCCTGTTCCCTCTATATCAAAATTATATGGGTTTTCATCACTATCTCCATTAACGATGCTTACAGATGCGGTCCTTAGACCATCTGCACTAGGATTAAAAGTGATATTAAATGTTGTATTACCACCTGCTGACACTGAAGATGCAGGGCCACTGGTAACAGTGAAATCTGCAGCATTAGCTCCAGAAATTGTAATTGTACCAACTGATAAAGAAGCAGTTCCTGTATTTTGAATTGTAAATGTATTCACATTAGTACCAGAGGCTGTATCTACATCGCCAAAATCTGTATCGTCTGTTAATGAAGGAGTTGTATCTCCATCTGTTATCGTATTTCCAAGACCAGTAATATTGATTTCTGGAGTTGGTGTAAAGCCTGTACCTTGTATATTAAAGTTATATGGATTTTCATCAGTATCGTTATTGATAATACTAATATTAGCTGTTCTTAGTCCATCAGCACTAGGATCAAATGAGATTGAAAAAGTAGTATTTCCACCTGATGCTACAGATGATGCAGGACTACTTACTAAGCTGAAATCAGCTGCATGAGTTCCCGATATTGTAACAGTTCCAACTGATAGTGAGGTAGTACCTGTATTTTGAATTGTAAAAGTATTGACATTAACACCAGCAGGTGTATTTACAGTACCAAAGTCTGTGTCATCAGTGAGTGAAGGAGTGGTATCTCCATCATTTATATTATTTCCTAAACCTGTAATATTTATCTCAGGACCAGAAGGCGCTGGATTTATAATAATTGTGTAATCTTCTACTTCACCATAACCAAAAGACTCACATTCCGTTGGAATACCATTGTACTTCATTGAAACACGCATCCTTGTGCTCCCTAAATTGGCTGTTCCTGGGATTGTGAAACTTCCTGATACTGGAGTTGTATTCGTTGGTCCTGTTGTGAAAACTTGTTCTCCAGCATCACCAAAATCTAAATCTTGATTCCAATCTACCCAAACAGAATAGCCTTCATTAAAAACTGCTCCAGACCATGTAGGTGTTATAGTAATTGTATAACTAGTTGTTTGTGTTACGGTTGTATTTATACCAGTATAGTCTGAATATCCTGTACTTGTTATACCAGCACCAGTGGAGTTATCTATTGTGTTTAATTGAACTCTGCCAATGTATTCATCTGCAGTGCTATTACCATTAGAATTACAATAAGAAGGTGAGGTACCTGTGCCTTCTATATCAAAATTGTAAGGGTTCTCATCACTATCTCCATTAACAATACTTACTGAGGCAGTCCTAATACCATCTGCACTAGGATTAAAAGTGATATTAAATGTTGTATTACCACCTGCTGACACTGAAGTTGCTGGGCCACTTGTAACAGTGAAATCAGAAGCATTAGCTCCAGAAATTGTAATTGTACCAACTGATAAAGAAGCAGTTCCTGTATTTTGAATTGTAAATGTATTCACATTAGTACCAGAGGCTGTATCTACATCACCAAAATCTGTATCATCAGTTAAAGATGGCGTAGTGTCTCCATCATTTATTGTTGTTCCTAATCCAGTAATGTTAATTTCCGGTCCTGCCGCTGCATAACCTTCAATTAAAACATCATCAAAAAAAACTTTATCGTTATTCTGATTTCCAAAGTTGCGTATTCTGAATTGAGATGTTGTTGCAAATGTATATGGAGATCCTGATGTTAATGTTAGTGTTGGAGTGTAAGTTACTCCATTATTAAAGTCTGTACCACTAGTATAGGTTGTTACAATGTTCCAGGTAGAACCATCCCAAAATTGTACTTCAAATCTTTCGCCTACTTCCATTCCACTAGCTATGAAAAGAAAGGAGAAATCAACGGTAGTATAGGTTGATAAATTAATATTACTGGTAGTCATAAGTGAAGTACCAGTTCCATTTCTTAATCTTATAGAATTACTTCCTGTAGGACTGTCTTGTCCTGGATTTCTACGATTACAATTTGTACCACCACTATTCCATTGCGTTGCTGGAGGACCTGCATAAACAAAAGGAAAATTACCTGAATTAAAATTATCAGTATTAATCGTAGTTTGCGAATGTACTAATTGAGCAAATAAAAGTATACCAAAAAGGGTGATATACTCTCTAATTGAAAGTGTAAAGGTTTTCATAAGCGGTTAAATTTTATAGTTTGGGACTATATAATTACGATTCAAATATATCATTGAATTCTATGAAATGCAAAAATAATCGATGAAATACACTTTTATATTTTACTTATCTGATTATCAGATAAATAAAAAAGCTGTAATTATTAATAATTACAGCTTTTTATCATTTATGTAATAAAAACTATTGCTTAATTAACTGTTTAACTATACTATTATTGGTATTGTTATCTGTTATTTTTACAAAATAAGTGCCATTAGAAAGATTATCTAGATTAGATATATTATACGCACCATTATTAGAATTTAAAACAGAGAACTGTCTGATAGTTCTGCCAAGTGCATCATACATCTCTACAGAAATACTTTCTGTTGAATACTGACTAGGTAGTTTAATATTTATAGTATTGTTAAATGGGTTAGGATAAATAGTAGTACTTTCTAAATCGTTTTCAGCCACTGAGAGTGTATCTTCAACTACAACTACAACATCTTCTCTCGCACTTTTAACTTCCTCTATTTTCCAATCATAGAAAAAATAATAATATTGTGTGCTTACATTACTTGTTGTAATATTTATAGGTCCATTTGTATATGGATAGTTTGTACCAGTGTTATTTCTCCAAAGTGTAAATCCGCTTGACATTTCTTTACTTGCCAATCTCATGTTAGTGCCAATAGGAATAACAAAATTTAAATCAATATCCTGAACACCTGGAGTTTCAATAAAAACTAGCCTAGAGTCTAGCATGTTACCTGAGCTATCTTGAAGTTGAACTTCCATTTCACCTGTATTCCCAGCATTAACTTCTACTGACTTTAATCTAACTTGTTCTGTGCTACTAAAAACCAAATAGCGTTCTGTGGATCCTCCAGTAAACTGATTTCCATTAGCACTATTATCTAATGAGCCAGCATTAGGTTTAGAAATAACATCCTCAACATAATACGTTGTTGTTTCTGTTAATGCAGGTGTCGTATAGTTTGCACCTGTATAAACAGGTGTTTTTTCTGTTTCACTTGTATACCAATTAAGGGTTCCGTTACCTGAGGCTGTTAATGATGCTGCTTCTCCTGTATTAATTGTAGTGTCTAATGCAGTTGGCTTTGCAGTAGATGCTACCATAGTTACATTTTGTACTGTTGTTGTATTATCTGTAACTGTTACACTAATAGTTTGAGCAACATAGCCAGGAGCTTCAAAGGTAACGTTGTATGTTCCTCCTTTAATTAATCTGTAATAATCACCTAAATCTTTATCAGAGAATACATTAGAATTTTTGGCATCATGCCCAGCAATAGAAACTTGAGCAACGATAGGATTCCCAGATTCATCAGTAACAAGGCCTTGAAAGCCAGAGTTTGCTTGTTTTATGTAATCTAACAAAGCTTGTTTGTTAAATGTCCATAGGTTTGGTAGCTCTGAAGGATTTACAAACTTATCAAAAGAAAGCTCAATAGTTACCTCTTTAGAATGTCTGTAAAAATTCATATAATCTTGTCTACCACCATAAACTTGATACCATATTACACCTTGTGTTACGCCAGGGCTTGATGGGTTTTCAGGATCATCATATTCTACAGTCATGTAGTTAGGATGATTAGATCCTCCTGCATTTCTTCCAGATACACCATTATAGTAGTTATTTGGACTATCATTTTGAGCATTTACTGCATATTCGTTACAGATATGCTCATAAAAATCATGATCTGCATGTTTTGTATAAGTATTATCATAAGGATAATTAACAACTTCAGTACCACCATGGAAGTTTGCTGATAATACAATATTATGATTTGCTTCCCAATCCATAAAGGCTTTGGTTTCTGCTTCATAGTCGTTACCATCATAGTGAATACCTGCAACATCATCTGCATAATTTCTGTTTAAATCTATATTATTTGCATTACCACGTCTTGGATTAGTAATAGTATTACTACCTGCAGCTCTGTATGCACCATCAGGATTTGCTAATGGGTTGATATAAATTTCAGTTGAGTTTACCAAATCTGTTACTTCTGTATCTGTTCCGTAGTTGGTTAATAAGTAATCAATTAACCTAATCATTAAAGGATAACCTGTTAACTCATCTCCATGCATGGAAGATGTATATAAAAACTCAGGCTCTGCTTCTTTAGAAGCTACATTATCCGAAATTTTTAGCATCAATAACTCTCGTCCTGTTGAGGTTGTACCAATAACTTCTAGAGTGCATAAACTAGGATAGTTAGAAGCGAAATAATTCATCTTACTAACATATTGTGAATAGGTAGGAAATTGATCCCAAGTTGTGTCCCAAGCATTAACATCATATGATGGAGATGCATGCGGATTAAACTCATTATCACTTTGGTTTACACGATAAGGTAATCCGTAAGTTAAAAATTGAGCAAATGTTTCTTCGTTTCCATAAGCTTCAATCTCTAGAGTTTCTCTATTAACTTTATGTCCAATAGTTAAGAATTGTGAAATCTCTTCTACTTGAGCTTCAGAGTTAGCGGTAAATACAAAACATACTTCGCCTTTAGAAGCTATATAATTTTGTGCTTTTTGTAAGTTTGTTTGCGCAAAGTTAGCATTATAGCATAACAAAGTTAATGCAAACACAAGGGTAATTTTTTTCATCAGATTTGGGGTTTAATGAATATTTGCGATGCTAATATAAAATTATATTTGAAAAAACTCCATGAAAAGCAAAAAAAATCGATAAAAAGCAATTTTTAAATAAACTATTACTTACAAAAGTTCATTTTTTATTCTTTTGAAAGAATATTATACGTTTTAAATCCTCTTCTATTAAAATAAAATATTTGGGGTCATTTTATTAAGAATAAAAAAAAGCCTAGCAATTTTTTGCTAGACTTTATAGGTGTAGCGAGAACGAGAATTGAACTCGTGACCTCCGGGTTATGAATCCGACGCTCTAACCAACTGAGCTACCTCGCCAAAAGAGGCTGCAAATATAAAAACAAATTCAATGGTTGCAAACTATAATAAGTGAAAAATAATTTTTAAATATTTAGTTTTAAACTAGGTAATTAATGTATATATTGAGCGAATTAATTATTGGATTTATGGAAGATAAAGTAAAGTTTGAATTAGAATTCCCAATACAAGCATCACCACAATTAATTTTTCAATATATATCTACACCATCTGGTTTGTCTGAATGGTATGCTGATAATGTAAATTCTAGAGGAGAATTATATACCTTTATTTGGGATGATAGTGAGGAGCAGGCTAAATTACTCAGTAAAAAGAGTAGTGAACGTGTTAAGTTTAGATGGATGGAAGATGAGGAGGATTATCCTTCATGCTATTTTGAAATACGTATACAAGTAGATGAAATAACTAAAGATGTTTCTTTAATAGTTACTGATTTTGCCGATGATGATGAAGTTGAAGAAACTAAAATGCTTTGGGAGAATCAGATTTCGAGTTTAAAACAAGTTCTTGGTTCTGCTTAGAATTTCACTAAAGATTAAAGTATATTTGTCCTGAATTTTTTCGGGACTTTTTTTATGATAAATTTTAACGGAATCCTTGTTGAAGATACTACAGTAATATCAGTTAAAAATAGAGGTTATAAGTTTGGTGATGGTTTATTTGAAACTATTAAAATTGCCTCAGGTAAAATCTTATTTTGGGAAGATCATTATTTTAGATTAATGGCTTCTATGCGTATTATGCGAATAGAAATTCCTATGCATTTTACAATGGAGTTTCTTGAAGATGAAGTAAAAAAACTTCTTATTGCATTAAATTTAAACTCTAAAAATGCAAGAGTAAGAATAACTATAGACAGAGGTAATGAAGGTGGTTATTTGCCTAAAAACTATGAGGTGAATTTTAGTATTGTTTGCGAAGACTTAGATGTGCATTTTTATAAAACACCTAATCATCTCAGATATGAAGTTGATTTATTTAAAGATCATTTTATAGCACCAGGATTATTATCATCAATAAAATCGTCTTCTAAAATACCTAATATTTTAGCGAGTATTTATGCTGCCGAAAATGATTTGCAAAATTGTTTACTTTTAAACACCGATAAGAATGTTATTGAAGCAACAAATGGTAATTTATTTTTAGTAAAAAATAATCTTATAAAAACACCTGCAATAGAAGATGGTTGTTTAAACGGAATTCTTAGAAAGCAATTAATAGGTATTATTAAATATTCAGATAAGTATGAGGTGGAAGAAACTTCAATATCGCCATTTGAGCTTCAAAAGGCTGATGAGTTATTTATTACTAACGTAATTATGGGAATTCAACCTATTACTAAATACAGAAAAAAAGAATATAATAATGTGGTTGCACTAGATATTTTGGAAAAACTAAATTCCAAAATTTAATTATAGCTTGGGTTTTCTGGAGCATTAGACCATAAACTATACTCACCTCCAAGTTCTAACATTTTTTCCTTCCAAAAGGAGGAACAACATTTTTCAATCAATGATGCCTTGTAAATATTTTCTTTAAGCAACCAGACATTTGAATCCATTTCAGCTTCTAGTTGATCCTCTTCCCAGCCAGAATAGCCAAGAAAGAAGCGAATATCTTTTTTGTTTAACTGATCTTTTTCGAGAAGATTTAAGACAATTTCAAAATTTCCTCCCCAAAAAACACCTAGAGAAATTTCGATGCTATCAGGTATTAAGTTAGGAACTTTATGAATAAAGTATAAGTTATCTTGCTCAACAGGACCACCATTAAAAACCTCAAAGTTAGAATCTGTATCTGTAATTAAATCCTTGAGTTTATAATCTAATGGTTTGTTTAAAATAAAGCCTATGGAACCTTCCTTAGAGTGGTCAGCTAGTAATATTACAGATCTATTAAATGAAATATCTCCTATTATAGAAGGTTCTGCTATAAGTAGGTCGCCTTTATTTGGTTGATTTGTAATCATTTGCTTTTTTTGTGATTTAATACTAAAGCTACTACATTTTTTTAGATTAGACAATACTTATTAATTACAAGCACAAAAAAAACCTGTCGTTAAGACAGGTTTTTAGTTATATTCTAATCTTTAAATTAGTTTACAGCACTACTTAAATCAGATCCAGCTTTAAACTTTACTACGTTTTTAGCTTTGATTTTTATAGTTGCTCCAGTTTGAGGGTTTCTTCCATCTCTTGCAGATCTTCTAGAAACTGACCAAGATCCAAATCCTACTAAAGATACTCTTTTACCTTTTTGTAATGCTCCTTCAATGTCGATTAATAATGAATCTAACGCCTTTTTAGCAGCAGCTTTAGTAATTCCAGCATTTTCTGCCATTCCATTGATTAAATCTGTTTTGTTCATAAATTTTAATTTTTAAATTATTAAATAGTGGGTTAAACGTTATTGTTAAATCCACATACAAAATTATGCGGATAATCCACCTACGCAAGCAATAGCCTGCGAAATCCGTAATTTTGTTGATAACTTAAGATATTTGTTAATAAAGGCAGTGTATTTTGTCTATGTTTTTATAAAATCAACAATAGTAAGGGTTTAGAGCATAATAGCATCCTCTGAAAATTTAAATCCGTTTAAAAGCGATTTAACTTCCATTTTTCGTTTCCCAGGAAGTTGTATTTCTTTTATTATTATGTAACCATCTTTTGTGTAAACTTGTAAAGATTTATCTTTAATGACTACTTTTCCTTGGGTTTCATTATGCTTAATTACACAGAAATCAATATCAAAAATTTTCACCCTTAAATCTTTAGTATTAAGTCTTAAAAAACACCATGCTGATGGAAAAGGATTTAAACCTCTAATTTTGTTGTATATATTAAGTGTATTTTCTGTCCAATCTATTTTACAGTTTTTTGGATTGAGTTTGTATGCTGTTTTGAGGTTCTTTTTTTTAGGCTGAATTTTAGTTGTTACAGTTTCATTTTCTATCTGTTGTATTGTGGTAATCACTAATTTACTGCCTAAAACCATAAGTTTATTGTGTAAGCTACCAACAGTTTCAGAATTTTCAATAGAAATCTCATCGGCATCTATTATAGCTCCTGTATCTATTTTTTCATCTATGAAGAATGTAGTTACTCCTGTTTTTGTTTCACCATTAATAATAGCCCAATGAATTGGTGCAGCTCCTCTATATTCTGGTAAAAGAGAAGCATGTAGATTAAACGTACCATATTTAGGCATGGACCAAACTATTTTTGGTAACATTCTAAAAGCTACAATTACTTGAAGATTTGCATTAAGGGATCTGAGTTCTTCTATAAAATTGTCATCCTTGAGGTTGGTTGGCTGCATGATGTTAAGCTGTTGCTCTAAAGCAAATTTTTTAACAGCAGATTCATTTAGTTTTCGTCCTCGACCAGCTGGTTTATCTGGTGCAGTAATTACACCAACAACATTATAATTATGCTCTAATATTGTTTTAAGGGTTGTTACAGCAAAATCTGGTGTGCCCATAAAAACAATTCTCAATGTATCTTTTATCATTTTATTCTATAAGTATTATGTGGTGTGATGGTAATTTTATCCTCTTCTAATAATTCTTTTATACCATTAATTATGTCTTGGTTAGAATAATTTAGTTGAAGTATTAATTCTCTAGATGATAATTCGTTATTCTTTAAGCTAATAAGTATCACATTTGTTATGTTAGAGTTACTTTCTGCACTAACATCTAACTTACAGACAGAACATTTTCCGCATGGTGTTACTAATGTTTCACCAAAATAGTCTAAGAGTTGTAAGCTTTTACAACGCGTTTCATTTTTTATATATTCTATTACAGATTGCACCTGTTCCTTTTTAATATTGTTTTGCTCTGTAATAGTTTTACTTATCACATTAATAGTTTTATCATCTTCTCGTGGAACTAAAAACGTAATTTCTGCATCAGTGTTAGATGTTATTAAAGTTATAATATTGTCTTCTTCTAGTTGTTTTAAAATTTCTAAAATTTTGGTCTGAGAAAGTTCAGATTTATTAGATATAATATTGAGATTTATTTTAGTAAGATGGTCAAAAACACCACCATAAGTTCGTAAAATAACTTTTACAAGTATGGCATTTTTTTTATTCTTATTTAAGTAATCAAACAATCTTTCATTAGATATTGTAAACTGAATTTTAGTTTGATAATTAAATTGTTGCGATAAGCTAATGATACTATGTCTGTCTAATAGTTTTAAGGTGTTGAATGTGATAGTTTTATTTAAATTATAAGTGTTGCAAAATGAATTAAAATTAATAGAAAAGGTTTCCTGTTCGCCTTCACCATAAGAAATTTGAAAATAGGCACTTAGCTTTTTGTATACTAATTTCACAAAATCATTATCTGGTAAAGTATCTAAAAACTGACGTTTTAATTGAGCTTCATCAGTATTTTGTTTTAGTATTACTGCTAGAGCTGATTTACCATCTCGTCCTGCTCGTCCTGTTTCTTGATAATAACTTTCAATACTTTCTGGTAAATTAAAATGAATAACAGATCTTACATTTGGTTTATCAATTCCCATACCAAAAGCAGTAGTTGCTACCATAATTGGTGTTCGGTCTGCAGTCCAATCTATTAGACGCTCTTGTTTTAAATTAGAATCAATACCACCATGGTAAAAGGTACTTTTAAAGTTTTTAGTAATTAAATAATTACTAATATTTTCAGCAGTTTTTCTGTTTCTTACATAAATAATAGAAGTTCCAGGATATTTATTAAGTGTAAGTTTAAGATAGTAAAGTTTGTCTTCTGTATCAATAACTTTATAAATAATATTATCTCTTGCAAATGAGCCTTTAAATAGTTTTGGCGCCACAAAATCTAACTCTTCAATGATTTCTTTAATTATAGTGTCTTTTGCAGTAGCAGTTAGAGCAATAACATTAACATGTGGCTTTAATTCTCTTAATTGAGAAATATTTTTATAAGCAGGTCTAAAATCATTTCCCCATTGACTAATACAATGTGCTTCATCTACAGCAATTAAATTTACATTCATTTGCTGAATACGTTCTTTTACAATAGTTTGTTGAAGTCGTTCTGGAGATAAATATAAAAACTTATAATTTCCGTAAATACAATTATCTAATAGAGTGTCTAAGTTAGTATAGGAGATTCCGCTGGTTAAAGCGATGGCTTTAATACCTTTTTGATTCAGCTGATTTACTTGGTCTTTCATCAGTGCAACCAAAGGTGAAATTACAATACAGATGCCTTCTTTTATAAGTGCAGGAATTTGAAAACAAACCGATTTTCCGCCACCTGTAGGTAGTAATGCAAAAGTATCTTCATTATTTAATACAGCATCGATAATATTTTGCTGTAAGGGTCTAAAGGAAGTATAATTCCAGTAGCGTTCTAATACGTCTAAAGGTTGCTGCATTACTGCAAATGTAAGAGGTCTAAAATAAAATCGGTTCTATGCTCTATACTTCCAAAAGGTACATCAATAAGATGATACCCAAACCTTTTATAGGTTGAGAGTAGATAATTATGAATGGTAATAGCTTGCTCAAACGTTTCATAGCGTTCACTATCACTCTTAAAAATGTCTTGCCAAGGTGCTAAAACAAATACATTATCGTAAATGTTATTATGACAAGTATCAATAAAATATTGAGGATATGAATCGCCTATATAATCCATATAAGCCAAAATATCTGGTAAGCCTCTATCTAAAAATACTATGCCTTCAGTACTGGTTTTTGCATCATTAAATTGTTGTAGCCTACCTTCTAAAAGTTTCTCACTGAATAATAAAGGTTTTGTTAAAAATAATTGTTCAATGCCTTCTTTTCTGGCATTTAAGGTTACTTGTCTAGAAATTTCTTCAAAACAGGTGAAACCTCGTTCAATGAGATTATTAATAATTGAAGATTTTCCGGTTCCTGGTCCTCCAGTAATGACAATTTGTTTAGTGTTCAATGTGGCAAGGTTTTCGCAGTAAAATTCGTGAATTTGAAATGAAATAAAAAATGCAAAGTAAACCTTATATTTGCAATCTTAAATCTATAACATGAGTACAGGAGATAAATCCGAAGAATTTTACAATAAACTAAGAGCACAATTATACGAAACGGCAACTTGGCCAACCGAGTATTTGTATAAGTTTATTGTAAAATCTGATACTAAAAATATTAAAGGCGTAGAGTCTTTATTTAATAATTTAGGAGCTGTAATAAACACAACAGAATCTAAGAACGGAAACTATACAAGTATCTCTATTAATGTAATGATGAAAGATCCTGATGCAGTGATTTCTAAGTACAAAGAGGTAGCAGAAAATGTAAAAGGTGTTATTTCTCTGTAAATGGGATAACATTTTTCATTTTTTTTGTACTTTGCGCATGTGCTTTGACACTACGAGCACGTTTTTATTGACTACACATATTTTTATATTTTGATTGACGATTTAGAGTACAACACAGAGAGAGAACATCTCATTATTCCTGAATATGGAAGACATATTCAGAAAATGATTAATCACGCAAAAACACGTGATACCAAAGAGGAACGAAATAAATTAGCCAAAGCCATCATATCAGTCATGGGAAATCTACAACCTCACTTAAGAGATGTGCCAGATTTTCAGCATAAGCTTTGGGATCAATTGTTCATAATGTCTAACTTTGAGTTAGATGCCGATTCACCTTACGATAAGCCATCAAAAGAATTATTAGAAGAGCACCCTGAACCTTTGCATTATCCTCAAAACCATCCTAAATATCGTTTTTATGGTAACAATATAAAAACTATGATAGATGTTGCTATAACATGGGAAGAAGGCGAAATGAAAGACGCTTTAGTAATGACTATTGCCAACCATATGAAGAAATGTTTCTTAAACTGGAACAAAGATACGGTTGAAGATATGGTTATTTTTGATCATTTATATGAGCTTTCAAAAGGAACTATTAATTTAAAAAACTCAGAAGAGTCATTAATTGATTCATCAAGTTTAATGCGTTCAAAAAAGAAGCATTCTCATAAAAACCAAAAAGGAGGTAAAAAGAATAATAATCGTAATAGAAAACGCTACTAGTATAAATGGGAACATTTAAAATTGAAGGAGGTCATCAATTAAAAGGCGAAATCCAACCACAAGGCGCAAAAAATGAAGCACTTCAAATTTTATGTGCTGTTTTACTTACTCCAGATAAAATTACTATACACAACATTCCAGATATAGTAGATGTAAATAAACTCATTAAACTCCTGGCTAAGCTAGGTGTTAAGATTGAAAAAATTGATACAAATGCCTATACATTTCAATCTGATGAAATAGATTTAGAGTACTTAGAAACCGAACAGTTTAAAATAGATGGTAGTGGATTGCGAGGATCAATAATGATTGTTGGTCCATTATTAGGACGATTTGGAAAAGGTTACATCCCAAAGCCAGGTGGAGATAAGATTGGTCGCAGACGTTTAGATACTCATTTTGAAGGTTTTATTAATTTAGGAGCCAGCTTTAGATATAATAGAGAGGATTATTTTTATGGTGTAGAAGCAGAGAAGTTAAAAGGAACTTATATGCTCTTAGATGAAGCTTCTGTAACTGGTACTGCAAATATTGTTATGGCTGCTGTTTTAGCTGAAGGTACTACAACCATCTACAATGCAGCATGCGAACCTTACTTACAACAGCTTTGTAAAATGCTTAATAGAATGGGAGCAAACATCAAAGGAATTGGCTCTAATATGCTAATCATAGAAGGTGTTGATAGTTTAGGTGGAACTGATCATAGAATGCTACCAGATATGATTGAGATTGGTAGTTGGATTGGCTTAGCAGCAATGACTAAAAGCGAGCTAACTATTAAGAATGTAAGCTGGGACGATTTAGGACAAATTCCTAATGTATTTGCTAAACTTGGTATTACTCTAGAACGACAAGGCGATGATATATATATACCAGCGCATACTAATGGTTATGAAATTCAAAACTATATTGATGGTTCTATTCTAACGATTGCCGATGCACCTTGGCCAGGATTTACTCCAGATTTATTAAGTATTGTTTTGGTCGTTGCTACGCAAGCTAGAGGTGAGGTTGTTATACATCAAAAAATGTTTGAAAGTCGACTATTTTTTGTAGATAAATTAATTGATATGGGAGCAAAAATAATTCTTTGTGACCCTCATAGAGCAACAGTTATCGGTCACGATTTTAAAAGCCAATTAAAGGCAACTACTATGGTGTCTCCAGATATTAGAGCTGGTATTTCTTTACTTATTGCTGCACTTTCAGCAAAAGGAACATCAGTTATCCATAATATAGAACAGATAGATCGTGGTTACGAGAATATAGATTCTAGACTTAAAGCAATTG
This sequence comes from Microcosmobacter mediterraneus, assembly GCF_031846265.1. Lineage (NCBI taxonomy): Bacteria > Pseudomonadati > Bacteroidota > Flavobacteriia > Flavobacteriales > Flavobacteriaceae > Microcosmobacter > Microcosmobacter mediterraneus. The sequence goes on from NZ_JAVRIA010000008.1 coordinate 20,575, forward strand.
GTGCTAAGATAGAGCGAGTTTAACTAATGTTTTCTATAAAATACAAAGGTGTATTCGTATCTTTGTACATAGATGAAATATCCCAAAATTCCATTAGCTCAAACTATTGTTGCATTATGCAAAGCTAAAGGTATTAAGCATATTGTAATTTCTCCGGGAAGCAGAAATGCACCATTAACTATTGGCTTTACTCACGATTCTTTTTTTAAATGTTACAGTATTGTAGATGAACGCTGTGCTGCATTTTTCGCCTTAGGAATTGCTCAGAATATTCAATATCCTGTGGCTTTAGTTTGCACGTCTGGTAGTGCATTACTAAATTATTTCCCAGCAATTGCTGAAGCGTTTTATAGTAATATCCCTTTGGTAGTTTTATCAGCAGATAGACCAAAACATTTAGTCGATATAGGAGATGGACAGACCATTAATCAAAAACAAGTATATGGATCACATGTTCTTCAGGCTACAAATCTAAAACTAGATTTAAATGAATCTCAGTATGAACTTACTGATGAGATTCCGATAATGAAAAGTATTGAGAATAAATTAGAGAAGTTTTTAGGACTGCAACAGAGTATTCTGGAAGAAAATTCTATAAAAATTAATAGGACTTTAAATAAGGCTATTATTGATTTTGGTCCTGTTCATATTAATATTCCTTTTAGTGAGCCGCTTTACGATACCCTAGAGCAACCTTCAGTTAATCCAAAGGACATTAAACCAGAGATTAATGTTAAAAAAACAAATACTGAAGATTTGAATCAGTTAGTGAATATTTGGAATTCTGCTAAACGAAAACTAGTATTAGTCGGTGTAAATTTACCTAATACAATTCATCAGCAATGGTTAGATGTCTTAGCTAATGATGATAGTGTTATTGTATTTACAGAAACAACATCTAATTTATATCACAATGAGTTTTTTCCGAGTATAGATCAAATTATTGCCCCATTAAGTGAAGATCAGTTTAAAAGTCTGCAACCAGATGTTCTTCTCACATTTGGAGGTATGGTTATATCTAAAAAAGTAAAAGCATTTTTAAGAGCATTCCAACCAAAACATCATTGGCATAGCGATCCTAAAAAAGCTAACGACACATTTTTTTGCTTAAGTAAACATTTAATAGGTAATACTAATACCTTTTTAGAACAGTTTTTACCAAAAACAAAATCCATTCCTAGTTCATATAAACCCTTTTGGAAATCTGTAAGAAATCATAGATTAGTAAAACATTCAGAATATTTAAATACTATTGACTATTCAGATTTTAAAGTATTCGGTATAATTTTAAAGTCAATACCAAATAATTATATTTTACAAGTAGGTAATAGTTCTGCTATAAGATATTTACAATTATTTAGTTTAAACAATACACTTAATGTGTTTTGTAATAGAGGTACAAGTGGTATAGACGGAAGTACTAGTACAGCAATAGGTTATGCATCAGTATCAAAACAACCTGTTATTTTTATTACAGGTGATTTAAGTTTCTTTTATGATAGTAATGCCTTGTGGAATAATGATATACCTAATTCGTTTAGAATTATTATTATTAATAACCAAGGAGGTGGTATTTTTAGGATACTTCCTGGTCATAAGAATTCAGAAAATTTTGATACTTATTTTGAAACGAAACACCAATTAACTGCCGAAAATCTATGTAAGATGTATGGTATTGATTATCTATCTGCCAAAAATTTGAATCAATTGTCAGATACAATAACTGACTTCTACACAGATAATGATAAACCAAAGTTGTTAGAAATTTTTACACCTTCAACATTAAATGATGAGGTTTTATTAAACTATTTTAAATTCATAGCATAACTTTTTTTTAACGTGACTTTATAAGTAAACCTGTGTCTTATTAAGTATATTTAAATCATTATTAACCTAAAATAATTTACAATGAGTAAAAGAGATGAATTAATAGCTAAGTACGCAGCAGACCTAAAAGACAAATGTGGTGTAAACCCTGATATGGATTTATTAACTAAAGTTACAATTGGTTGTGGTCCATCTATCTACAATAGAGACGCTTCTACTGTATCTGCATCAGATGACAAAGAATGTGAGACTGTTAAACAGAATTTCATTAAAAATAAATTAGGTGTATCTGATGCTGGTAAAGCAGATGCTGCTCTAAATAATGCTATGGATACTTATGGACGTTCTACTAAGAATAAATATAGAGCTGTAGTGTATTATTTAATAACAAAAGATTTAAATAAGGAGTCTATTTACAACTAGTAGAGTTCTATATAAATTATGAAGCGCTAATGGTATATAGCGCTTTTTTTATGTCTATTTTTGCCAAATGATTGAAATAGGAAAATACCATACGCTTACCATATTAAGAGATACGGAACCAGGTTTGTTTTTGGGAGATGATAAAGACAATGAAGTTTTATTGCCAAATCGTTATGTGCCTGAAGCTTTTGAAATAGGTGATAATATCAAGGTATTTGTGTATTTAGACAATGAAGAACGACCAGTTGCAACAACAGATTCTCCATATATTGCAGCAGGAGATTTTGCACTATTACGCTGTAACGAAGTTACAAAATTTGGAGCCTTCTTAGATTGGGGTTTAGTAAAGCAATTATTTTGCCCGTTTAAAGAACAAGCGTTTAAAATGAGAACAGGTCAATGGTATTTGGTTCACTGTTATGTAGATGATGAAACAAATAGGCTTGTGGCTTCTAGTAAAACCAATAGATTTCTAAGTAATAAAGACCTTACAGTAGAGCAATTTGATGAGGTAGATGTTATTATTTCTCATCCATCAGATATTGGTATGAATGTTATTGTAAATAAGGTGCATGCTGGATTAATATTTAATAACAATATTTTTCAGGATATCTCAATTGGAGATCAACTAAAGGGTGTTGTTAAAAAGATAAGACATAATAATAAGTTAGATATTACTTTAGGGCAAATAGGATATAGAAGCATAGAACCTAATGCGCAAAAGGTTTTAGACGAACTTAACGATAACAGTGGTTTTTTAGCATTTACAGATAAATCTGATCCAGATGAGATTAAAGACGTCTTTCAGATGAGTAAAAAGAGCTTTAAAAAAGCGATAGGATCACTTTATAAAAGCAGAGCAATTGATATTAAATCTGATGGAATTTACTTAAAAGAATAATGTTTAAAATCCTTATTTTTACAGTCTTATAATCATCAATTATGAAAGAAATTAGCTGGAAAACAGCAAAAACCTACAAAGACATTACTTACAAAAAATGTGATGGTGTTGCCAGAATAGCATTTAATCGTCCTGATGTAAGAAATGCTTTTAGACCACATACAACTTCAGAGTTATACGATGCTTTTTATGATGCCAATGAAGACACATCTATAGGTGTTATTTTGTTATCTGCAGAAGGACCTTCAACTAAAGATGGTGTTTGGAGTTTTTGTTCAGGAGGCGATCAAAAAGCCAGAGGTAAGGAAGGTTATGTTGGTGACGATGGTTATCATAGATTAAATATTTTAGAAGTACAACGCCTCATTAGGTTTATGCCTAAGGCTGTTATTGCAGTCGTTCCAGGTTGGGCAGTAGGAGGTGGTCATAGTTTACATGTGGTTTGCGATTTAACTTTAGCTAGTAAAGAACATGCTATATTTAAGCAGACAGATGCTGATGTTACTAGTTTTGATGGTGGATATGGTTCAGCATACTTAGCTAAAATGGTTGGTCAGAAGAAAGCTAGAGAAATATTTTTCCTAGGTAGAAATTATTCAGCTCAAGATGCTCATGACATGGGAATGGTTAATGCTGTAATTCCTCATGATGAGTTAGAAGATACAGCCTATCAATGGGCTCAAGAGATTTTAGAAAAATCACCAATCTCTATTAAAATGTTAAAATTTGCTATGAATTTAACTGACGATGGTATGGTTGGTCAGCAAGTATTTGCTGGTGAAGCTACTCGCTTGGCTTATATGACAGATGAAGCCATTGAAGGTAGAAATGCATTTCTTGAAAAGCGTAAACCTAATTTTAATAAAAAGTGGATTCCTTAATATTTGTTCAATAGATGATACAAAAAATAAAACCATGGCTATCTGCCATGCGTTTAAGAACCTTACCGCTTTCAGTTTCAGGAATCATTGTTGGTGCATGTATTGCCCAATACAACGGAGCTTTTAATGTTTGGATTTTTATCTTGGCAATACTAACAACGATGAGTTTGCAGATTCTATCTAATCTTGCTAATGATTATGGAGATGGAATTAAAGGAACAGATAATAATGAAAGAATTGGACCAGAACGCGCTATACAAAGTGGAGAGATTTCTCCAGAACTTATGTTCGAAGGTATTAAAATCAATATCCTTATCGTTATCTTTTTCACGTTTCTATTAATATGGAATGCATTTGGAAGTGGTAATTTATTTTATGCTCTACTATTTTTAGTTTTAGGAGGCATTTGTGTCTATGCAGCTATGAGCTATACAGTTGGTCATTCTCCCTATGGTTACAGAGCTCTTGGTGATATATATGTGTTCGTCTTCTTTGGTTTTGTGAGTGTAATTGGTAGTTACTTTTTATTTACTTTACGCTTAGATCATGTGGTTATATTACCAGCAATTTCTATAGGATTATTGAGTGTTGGTGTCTTAAATCTAAATAATATGAGAGATATAAACTCAGATATAAAATCTAATAAAATCACGATTGCTGTAAAACTGGGTAAGGATAAGGCTAAAAAATATCATACTATTTTGATCATTACTGCCTTAATAGTCTCTATTTTGTTTTCGATCTTATATTATTCTTCACCATATAATTTCATCTTCTACATAGCATTTATTCCACTATTAAGACATCTTGTAATTATAAATAAAATTAAAGATCCCAAAGAATTTGACGGTCAGCTTAAAGTATTAGCCATGTCAACATTTCTTTTTTCGATTTTATTAGGATTAGGTCAAGTTTTTTATTGATTTTTTAAATCTTCTATCTAATCTGAAAGCGTTTTAATTTTTTTTATAATTTCACAGAAACTTAAAAGCACCAATTATGAAAATTACCTTTTTAGGTCATGCTACTTTATCTATTGAAATTAATGATTTTACCCTTTTAGTTGATCCTTTTATTTCAGGAAATGAAAAAGCAGCGCATATAAATATAGAAGAGCTAAAAGCTGATTATATCTTACTTACGCATGCACATCAAGATCATATTCTAGATGCAGAGTCTATTGCAAAACGTACAGGAGCAAAAATTATATCTAATTACGAAATCGTAATGCATTATGGATCTAAAGGTATAGAAGGTCATCCAATGAATCATGGAGGATCTTGGCAATTTGAATTTGGAAGCGTTAAGTATGTTAATGCTATACACACCTCTTCTTTTCCAGATGGTAGCTATGGTGGACAACCTGGTGGATTTGTTATTGATACTAGTGATAAAACGATATATATTGCTGGAGATACAGCATTAACTTATGACATGAAACTTATCTCAGAAGAATTTAATTTAGATTTAGCTATTTTACCCATTGGAGATAATTTTACAATGGGAGTCGATGATGCTTTAAAAGCTTCAGATTTTGTTAAGTGTAATACTATTTTAGGATACCACTTTAATACTTTTGGTTATATTGAAATTGACCATGATATTGCCAAGCGTAAATTCTCTGACAAAGATAAGGATCTAGTGCTTTTGGGTATTGGTGAGAGTTTAGAGGTTTAGTTGTTACTTTTTTCCCTCAACCATTCCTCTCTCAACTCCTCACTAATTTTTCCAGAACCATCATGTTTCCAACCTGGAGGTTTAACAAGATAGAAAAGTCGATTTTTTAGAGATTTTCGTCCAGAAAAAGCATCCTTAAACATCTGCCACCATTCTATAAAAGCAATCTTAACAGGGTTATAAGTGTCAATGTTTTTAACCAAGCCATAAACCACTTTTTCGTCTTTAAGTTCTGGTTGAAATGTACCAAATAGTTTGTCCCAAATAATCAAAATACCTGCATGGTTTCTATCTAAATATAAAGGGTTACTACCATGATGAACTCTATGATGAGATGGTGTATTCATAATAGCTTCAAACCAATTGGGTAGCTTATCAATGGTTTCTGTATGTATCCAAAATTGGTATAATAAGCTAATAGACATTTGTAGAAGTATCATTCCTGGATGAAAACCTAGAAGAGGTAACCACAACCAAAATACAAAACTGTAAAACCCTCCAGACCATGTTTGTCTTAGAGCAGTGCTAAGGTTATAATGTTGTGAAGAATGATGCACCACATGAGATGCCCAAAATAAACGACACTCGTGTGAGATTCTATGAAACCAGTAATATGATAAATCATCTGCAAAGAATAATAATACGAAACTCCACCACGCCAAAGGAATAGTAAATACTCTAAAATTTTCGTAAACCAACATTAAAGCCCAAAGGACAACCACTTTACTAAAAAAACCAAGGAAAACATTACCTAAACCCATAGCTATAGAAGCGAAAGCATCTTTAGCTTCATAACCTTTTACTCGCTTTAATTGATCTCTAGTAGTTACATATAATTCTAATATCATAGAGATGATAAAAAAAGGTATGGCAAAAAGAATAATATTAGGAAATTCAGGCATTTATTTTTTCTTAAAAATATAATTTTTTCATCACTTATTTGTTCTATTAATCCTTGAAAAAGAATTAGAGATAACCCTTATCTTTGCAAATAAATTAAATTCAAATGAAAATTAGACTAAGTTTAATTTGCTTTTTTATTAGTATCAATTTAACTAATGCACAAGTAGAAGAATCACAAACAGGTGCATGGTTTATGTACTTTTATAATCATCAGTTTTCCGAAAGGCAATGGGGAATTCAGGGTGATTTTCAATATAGAGATTGGCAAGGTTTAGGCGATATGGAGCAGTTAATGTTGCGTTCTGGTTTAACATTTACACCTAAAGATTCTGGTGTGATGTTTACACTTGGCTATGCTAATATTACTTCTGGCCAGTTTGGTGATAGTGATGATACATCTAATGAAAGTAGGATATATCAAGAAGCTTTAATACCGCAAAAACTTGGTAACAGATTTTATTTAACTCATAGGTTTAGGTACGAACAGCGCTTTGTAGAGAATCAGGATTTTAGAACGCGTTATCGTTACAATCTCTTTTTAAATGTACCTTTAAATAAAAAAACTCTCAGTGAAAAAGCGATTTATGCAGCTTTATACAATGAGTTGTTTATTAATGGACAAACAGATATTGGAGATAATAGAACAGTAGAGTTATTTGATAGAAATAGAACCTATTTAGGATTCGGCTATGTGTTAAATCCTAAAATTAAATTTCAGTTAGGTTGGATGAACCAAAAAACAAATAATTGGGGAAAAGGGCAATGGCAAGTTAGTATGCATCATAAATTTTAACCTCAATGAAAGCCACTTATCATCAATACATTCTGAATTTTAAACGTCCTAGCGGAACCTCTAGAGGTATTATGAAAACCAAAGAAACTTGGTTTATCATTATTGAATCTGAGGGTAAAAAAGGAATAGGAGAGTGTGGTATTTTAAGAGGATTAAGTTTTGATGATCGACCAGATTATGAAGAAAAACTGAAATGGGCTTGTAATAATATAAATTTAGGTCGCGAAGCCTTAATTAGTGAGCTTATAAAATTTCCAAGTATTCAATTTGGTATAGAAATGGCATTTAAATCGTTAGAAAGTAAGACCTCTTTCGAGTTTTTTCCTTCAGGTTTCACCAGAAATGAAGATACAATTCCTATTAACGGTTTAATATGGATGGGAACTAAAACCTTTATGAAAGAGCAGATTCTTGAGAAGTTAAAATCTGGTTTTAACTGCATTAAGCTTAAAATTGGAGCTATTGATTTTGAAACAGAATTAGAATTATTAGCATCTATACGAAACGAATTTTCAGGTTCAGACTTAGAATTACGAGTCGATGCAAATGGTGCATTTACTATAGTTGAAGCTTTAGAAAAATTAGAACGCCTATCAGAATTAGAGTTACATTCCATAGAACAACCTATCAAACAAGGTCAGTTTGATGAGATGGCTAAATTATGTGAGAACACGCCATTGCCAATTGCTTTAGATGAAGAGCTTATTGGTGTTTTTGAACCTTCAAAAAAGAAAGAATTACTCAATTATATTAAACCGCAGTATATAATCTTAAAGCCTAGTTTGTTAGGTGGTTGGGCATCTAGCGAAGAGTGGATAAATTTAGCAGAACAGCAACAAATAGATTGGTGGATAACAAGTGCCTTAGAAAGTAATATAGGTTTAAACGCCATTGCACAATGGACGTATAATTTCAACAGCACATTGCCACAAGGTCTAGGAACAGGTGGATTGTTTACCAATAATTTCTCTTCGCCATTAAATGTAAAAAATGGTACATTGCAATATCAAAATAATAAAGATTGGAATTTTAATTTATAGTATATGTATATAGCACAAGTTTATAAGGTTTTACACGATTGGTGGAGATATATCATCGGAACTATTTTAGTTATCACTGGTGTTTTTATTTTTTCTATACCTCATGTGGTTGCTATAGTTATGAAAGGCGATGCAGATTTTTCTAGATTAAGTGATATTGATTATCTAATGTCATTGTTTGAGCCTAATCTTAACTTTGTATTTCTCTTATTACCATTTTTAGGAGGTTTAATAGCGCTCTTTTTTGCAATAAGGTTATTACATGGTCAAACGATAACATCATTAACTACTGCACGTCCTAAGATCGATTGGAAACGCATTTGGTTTGCTTTTTTCTTTTGGGGAATTGTATCAGTAGGATTAGCGTTTATTGATATACTCGGAAATCCTGAGGATTACAAATGGAACTTTGATATAAAATCTTTTGCTATACTTGCTGTGATTGCTATAGTCTTAGTACCGATTCAAACCAGTTGTGAAGAATACCTATTTAGAGGATATTTAATGCAAGGAATTGGTGTTTTAGTTAAGAATAAATGGGTTCCATTATTAATAACGTCTGCTGTTTTTGGATTACTTCACATATCCAATCCTGAGGTCGATAAATTGGGCCCAATAATCATGATTTATTATATAGGTACAGGTTTATTTTTAGGAATTATAACCTTAATGGATGACGGGTTAGAATTAGCTATAGGATTTCATGCAGCGAATAATTTATTTACGGCCTTGTTAGTTACTGCAGACTGGACAGCCTTCCAAACCCATTCTATCTATAAAGATTTATCGGATCCTTCTGTAATGGGCTTTACAGAAATTATCATTCCAGTATTTGTGATTTTTCCGATCTTAATTTTAATTTTTGCTAAAAAATATAAGTGGAATAATTGGTATGAACGCTTATTGGGTAAAGTTGAAAAACCTTTAGAAGACAATTATAAAGTGTTAGATTAGTGATTCCTCATTTTAATAAAGTACATAATCGTTTTAAGTTAGATGGACGTTATTTTAACCAAAGTTCTTTAAAGGAAGTTGCGTATAGTTATGTTAAAGAGGGTGAGTCTTACGAGAAGAGTATAGGTGATTTTTTATTAGATTGGCTTAATTCAAGCCCTTTTATACAAGTAAAAACATCTGGCTCTACAGGAGCACCAAAAACCATACAATTACAAAAACAAGCTATGGTACATTCAGCTATAGCAACAGGAGATTTTTTTAAATTACAACCAGGAGATTCAGCGTTGTTATGTTTACCTGCAGATTTTATTGCAGGTAAAATGATGTTAGTTAGAGCCATGATTTTAGGTTTAGAAATTGATGTAACAGTTCCAACATCTAAGCCTTATCTACTTCCTAATAAAACATACAAGTTTGTAGCCATGACACCAATGCAGCTTGAGAACTCCGTAGACTCTATAAATGCTATTGAAACTTTAATTATTGGTGGTGCTAAAGTATCTACTCGGCTAAAAGAAAAAGTAAAGCATAGTAAAACGATGTTGTTTGAAACTTACGGAATGACAGAAACTATTACGCATGTTGCTGTAAAACCATTTAATACTCATTATTTTAAAACACTACCAAGCATTCAAATATCAAAAGATAAAAGAGGATGTTTAGAACTCATAGTACCTTACATTTCTAAAAAACCAATCATTACAAATGATATGGTTGCGATTCATTCTGAAACAGAATTTGAATGGCTAGGACGATATGATAACGTTATTAACTCTGGTGGTGTAAAAATTCATCCAGAACAATTAGAAGCGCAATTATCTAAACATCTAGATTATAATTTTTTCTTCACATCTATAACTGATGATCAATTAGGAGACCGCTTAGTCTTGGTTTTAGAGACCGATTCTAATACCTTAGACACTAATACATTTGATGATTTTGACAAGTTTAATACACCTAAAGATATATACTGTGTTTCAAAGTTTAGTTACACCAAATCAGGAAAAATTGATAGAGCCAAAACTTTAAATAGTATTGCAAAGCTTGCTTAACTCATTCAAACGTACACTTCCCTCAATCTTAGTTTTTTAAAGTATAGTATGGTTATAGTTTTATCTCAGAATTTAAAATCTGGGAATTATGAAACTACTAACAACACTTGCATTAAGCTTAACATTAGTTGGTGCAGCACAAGAGAATTACATTAAAACGAATTCAGTTTCAATCGATGACTTTATAAGTTATATCGTTGATGCTTATCCTACATCAGAAGAAGAACAAGACCCAAGGCATATTAATTTTTTACTTCAAGTTGGTAAGCGTGGATTCAATGCAGAAGATCAAGTAATAATGAAACAAGCTTTCAAGATATTATCTGATCGTTTAGAACCAGATGATTTGATCACGCTTACAGTCTATTCAAAATTAAATGGTTTGGTTTTAGCGCAAGAAAATCCTAAAGATATAAAGACCATTTTACACGCAATCCATACTATAGAGTCTACTCTTAAAGAGACTCATGCAGACGGAATTTCATTGGCATATGATTATATGAAAGAACACTATTCAGAAAATATTGAGCCTTCTGTAGTTATGGTAAGAAATAGTAATGTGTTTGCTTCTAACTATACAATCAATAGTGCAGTAGATGTAAAAACACCTAAGAAAAATGAGAGTAATGCTGTTGTTCTCACAGCTATAGCATTATTACCAGAACTTATTTCAGTCATTAAAAATTAACATTAAATATAAATTATGAAAACACGTATCACTTTTTTGGCATTGCTAATAGTAGTAACAAGCCAAGCACAATTTTTAGAAACAAATTTGAGTATTCAAGACTATGAATCACTTCTTAATCCTGAAACTGAATGTGTAAATCTAGGCTATTACAAGATTGAAAAGAGTAAGCTTACAACAGCAGTTGTTGAAGTATCTACAGAGCAATTAAATGAACGACCAATAGTTACTATAGATCAACTATTACAAAGACGCGTAGCAGGATTAAATGTAAGTACTACATCCTATCAACCAGGAGAACAAGTACGTATGGGAATTAGAGGACGTACGCATAATAATGGACCTCTAGTAATACTTGATGGAGCACCAATACAATTAAGCAGTCTATGGATTCTTAATCCGCATGATGTAGATACTATTACAGTCTTAAAAGATGCAGGCTCAACTGCAATTTATGGCATGAGAGGTGGAAATGGCGTCATTGTTATTACAACCAAAAGAGGATAAAACACTAAAACTATTTTATGATGAAGACAATTTTAAATTTTTGTTTGGTAGTAATGCTATCACTTTCTGGGTTTTCGCAAGAAAAAACCATTACAGGAGCAGTAACCTCTGCAGATGATGGATTACCATTACCAGGAGCCAATGTTATTATAAAAGGAACTACTAGAGGTGAGCAAACTGACTTTGATGGTAAGTATTCTATTAAGGCGAGTGCAGGTGAAATACTTGTATTCTCTTATGTAGGTTTTAAAAATGTAGAGGTTCTGATTAGTGCTAGTAATATTATAGACGTTTCATTAGAAATAAGCGAAGCTTTAGATGAAGTAGTAGTAACTGGTTATAAAACCAGAACCAAAAGAAAATCTAGTGTATCATCTGTTAGAGTTGTTTCAGAATCAATTGAAACTAGAAAAAGTAAAGGTCTTGTAACTACATTATCTGGATCAGTGAAAGGATTGAAAATAAAGTCATCTGAAGGAGCTCCTGGCGCTGATACAATAGTAAAACTACGAGGTATTTCATCAATTTTTGGGACTAAAAGACCTTTAATAATTTTAGATGGTAATCCAATTAGTGAGTCAGAATTAAAAGAAATGAAGCCTGAAAAAATTAAATCTATAGAAATTTTGAAAGATGCTGACTCTACTGCTATTTATGGTAATAGAGGATCTAATGGAGTTGTAGTTATTAAAACTAAAGATTATTTAACAGATGATTCTTCAGAGTTAGTTGGAAAATCAGAAGATATAGGTCAAGAATATCCACATAGTCTATTAACAGCTGCTGAAATTAATGATTTAGAAAAGTGGGAAGATTGGATTATTCAATTAAGAAAAAAACAAAACAAAGAAATTCAAAAAAATTGGGAATTTGGCTTAGAGAACAAGATTGATGTTTCTGTTAAAGATAATAATGATATTCCTGTTAATAATGCTAAAGTTTCGTTGTATAATTCTGAACTAAAAAAAATAATGGAAGTTAGAACTGATGTTTTCGGTAAGGCTATTTTATTTAGTGATTTACATGAGTTATGTAATGACAAGTTTCTATATGTTCAAGTATTATTAAATGAAAAGATAGTTGGCAAAAAAATCACTAACAATTGTAATACATTAAATTTCATTTTAGATCAGGAAATAATTGCCAATGACATTGATGTTATGTTTACAATTGATGCTACTGGATCTATGGGAGATGAAATGGATTATCTTAAAGCTGAATTGAGTAATATATTTAATAGACTTGATAATAGTATTGAAAAAAAACGGCTTGCACTTACATTTTACAGAGACCATGGTGATGAATTTGTAGTAAGAGATTTTGACTTTAATTCTAACATAAGAGATGTTCAAAATATTCTGAGATCTCATAAAGCAGATGGTGGTGGAGATTATGAAGAAGCGGTAGAAAAAGCCTTAGCAGTGTCAATGTCTAAGTCCTGGAATATTGATGCAAAAAGTAAATTATTGTTTTTATTACTTGATGCACCTCCACATTTTAACGAAGATAATGTAAAAACTATTAAAGTACAGATTTCTATTGCACAATCAAAAGGGATAAAAATTATACCAATTGTAGCAAGTGATGCAAATAAAGATTTAGAGTTTTTAATGCGATTTTTTAGTGTTTCAACAAATGGAACGTATGTGTTTTTAACTGACGATAGTGGTATTGGTAATGAACATTTAAAGCCTTCTACTGATGACTATAAAGTTGAAAAACTTAATGATTTAATAGTAAGACTTATTGAAAAGTATTCAGGTGTAATTAGCTAAAAAACTTTAATAATTTAAAAAACGACCATTTATGGAATAAACTCCAAGATTATGGTCGCTTTTTTTATACCTGTAAGACGCCTAGATTAAAAGGTTTTTCAATAGGAGCGTGGTTAGCCGATTCAATGCCTAAAGAAATCCAAGTTCTTGTGTCTAAAGGATCAATTACACCATCTGTCCATAAACGTGCAGCAGCATAATAAGGCGATACCTGGTTATCGTAGCGATCTTTAATTTTATTGAACAGTTCTTTCTCCTTTTCTGGTGTTATTTTTTCACCTTGTTTCTCTAAAGACGCTTTTTCTATTTGTAATAATACTTTGGCTGCAGAGTTTCCGCTCATCACTGCAAGCTCTGCACTTGGCCAAGAAACTATTAATCTTGGATCATAGGCTTTACCACACATGGCATAATTACCAGCACCATAACTATTGCCTATTACGACAGTAAATTTTGGTACCACAGAATTACTCACAGCATTCACCATTTTGGCACCATCTTTAATAATACCACCATGCTCACTTTTGCTACCAACCATAAAGCCTGTTACGTCTTGGAGAAAAACTAAAGGAATTTTTTTCTGGTTGCAATTGGCAATAAATCGTGTAGCCTTGTCTGCACTATCATTATAAATTACTCCTCCAAACTGCATTTCGCTTGGTTTTGTTTTTGCACCAGTAGTTTTTACGATATGACGTTGATTGGCAACAATACCAACTGCCCAACCATCAATACGAGCATAAGCTGTAATAATGGTTTGTCCATAACCTGCTTTATACTCATCAAATTCAGATTTATCTACAAGACGCTTAATAACCTCATACATATCGTACTGATCTGCTCTAGATTTTGGAATTATGCCATAAATATCGTCTTGATTTTCAATTGGTTTTTCAGATTTCACACGATTATATCCTGCTTTATCATAATCTCCAATTTTATCAACAATATTTTGAATGGTATTAAGAGCATCTTTATCATTCTTAGCTTTGTAGTCTGTAACACCAGAAATCTCACAATGCGTTGTAGCACCACCAAGTGTTTCATTATCTATAGTCTCACCAATAGCAGCTTTGACTAAATAACTACCTGCTAAAAAAATACTTCCTGTTTTATCCACAATTAAGGCTTCGTCACTCATAATGGGTAAATATGCACCTCCAGCTACACAGCTTCCCATAACTGCTGCTATCTGTGTAATTCCCATACTACTCATCACAGCATTGTTTCTAAAAATTCTTCCGAAGTGTTCTTTATCTGGGAAAATTTCATCTTGCATTGGCAAGTATACTCCAGCACTATCAACCAAATAGATAATTGGAAGTCTATTCTCTATAGCGATTTCTTGAGCTCTAAGATTCTTTTTTCCTGTAATAGGAAACCAAGCACCAGCTTTTACTGTAGCATCATTAGCAACAACAATACATTGCTTACCTTTTATGTAGCCAATTTTAACAACAACTCCTCCAGAAGGACAACCACCATGTTCCTTATACATACCATCACCAGCAAATGCTCCAATTTCAATACTTTTAGCTTTAGAGTCTAATAGGTAATCAATACGCTCTCTTGCGGTTAGTTTTCCTTTAGCATGGTGCTTTTCTATTCGTTTTTCGCCACCACCTAGTTTCACTTTTGCGAAACGTTTTCTTAAATCTGAAACAAGTAATTTATTGTGATCTTCGTTTTTATTGAAGTTAATATCCATCTGTGCTTTTTCTTTATGCTAAAATACAAAACAAGAAATTCTCACGAAAGTGAGAATTTCAACGATTGGCTAGTGAAAGCTTTAGCTTTTACTAGATTATATGTTAGTTTAATATAGGAGTTAGTTTATAACCTTCTTGTCTAAGTAATATGATAACACCTTCTTTACCTCCTAAATGTCCTGCGCCTACACCAAAGAACGTTGGTTCTTCTTTAGAGATACGTTCTATTTTAGAAATCCAATTTTTATTACGTTTTACAACAAGTTCATCGTTAAAATTAGCTGTACTTTCAAAGGTATCATCATCCATCATAAGCATCAAAGCGTTTAAATCTTCTTTAGAATAGAGGTCTAACATTTTTTGAAAGTATTCTTTATCATAAGTAAGCTTATCTTTAGCAGAGCGCACAAGATCTTTAGCTTGTAATTTATAAGGAATAGCATCAAAAACTGCTAATTGTTCATCTACTGTTTCTAAGCCATAAATTTCTTCATCTTGTGCTTTAGAGACTTTCATTAATTCTTCTTCAAAAGATTGCATTGGGCAATCGAGCATTTTCATGTAAAACATAGAACCTACTAAAAAAGGCTTCATGGTATTCATCATATCTAATGACATACCTAATTCTTCCTTTATAAACGAATTAACTAGGTTATACTCTTCCTCTGAGAGTAATGATTTAATGGTAATACCATCTTTCATCATTATACCTTTCATCATATCCATTTGCATATTAGGATCGTCCATATCTAATTCTAAATACAACTGAGAGGTCTCATCTAGGGCTTTTATTATTTTTGGACTTAAGGTTGCATCACATGTTATATGAATAGTGCCATATAAATAAGATGGTTGCTTTAAATCGTTGCCAGATATTTTCCAAAGTAAGGTGTTTTCTAATTTTTGATCTTGAGCTTGTAAAGAAATAGTTATACAGAGTAATAAAAAGTAAATTATTGTTTTCATGAAAATAATAGTTTCCTATTTGTAGAGTAGTATTAAATTTTGTTACAAATTATTTAGAAAAGTAAGGCCTTATTAAATAAAAAGAACTTTCAGAATTGACTAACATCATTTAAGATACTCCTAAAATGAATTTTTAAACTTTTGGTTTTGGTGTTTTTATAGATTTTATACGATTTTCAAAAGATAGAGTATCTAAAGGGTTTTTGACAGATTCAAATAGTTTAATAAAATCGTTAGTGTGAGTTTCTCTTTGTTGATTTATAAGATTGAAATGCACAAAACTACTCCAGAGGATAGCCTTTAGATGACTCTTATCATTATTATACATTCGCATTTCTACAAATAGTTCACTTTGAGTATAATGAAGTAATTGCGATTGTAGAATTACTTCTTCCATGAGTAATGCTGGTCTTAAATAAGCTATTTGATTTGTACCTACTACCCAACTTTTCCCATCTTTTCTTGCCATTTTATAGATGTCTATATTATATGCTGTAATAAGCATATCTTCACGATGATTCATGAAATAATTAATATAACTGGCGTTATTTAAATGATTAAATGGATCACAATCTTGAAATCTAATTGTTGCGTTACTTTCTAATATTTTTGGTAAGTTGTTCATTTTGTTTTATTATTTAAAATATACCATTAGGTATATTATTGATTAAAAAAATTAATAGCTCATTTCCTCAATGATCATTTGGTCTATTTGATCTGCAGAATCTTTTAAATAAAAATCATCATTCATGGTATAAGTCATAAATATAGCACCTTGCAGCATGCTATCGATACGTTTTGCATAATGCATGGCATTAATTTCTGAAGACAATTCTCTTACCTCAATACCGTCTTCAATTAAAGCAGCAATTTTATCTTGAATTTTTTCAATGACTTGTCTTACTTTTTTTAATAATAAAGCATTTTGATTGTTTGCATCTACTCCGATATTTAATATTGGACAACCACCTAAACGTTTGCTATAATCATAATAGTTTCTGTAAAAATCTGATAAAAGAAAAAGTTTTTGTTTAGGAGAATCACTTTGAGACATATGCTTTGAGATTTCCATCAACAATTTTTTTACTGTAAAACGAAAAGCTTCAATTGCTAATCTTTCTTTATTTTCAAAGTTTCCATAAATAGCTCCTTTAGTTAATCCTGTTGCTTCAGTAATGTCCTTTAAACTGGTAGCAGCATAGCCATTTTGATTAAAAATTGGAGCAACAGTATCTAAGATATATTGAGATGTTATTTCGGCTTTTGTTAGCATGGCATAAATATAATAAAAATATACCAATAGGTATATAATAATATAAAAGGAAAGCAACACTTTTGTTTACTCTACGCGTCGAGATAAACACATGTTGCTTTCACTAACCAATCATTATAATGACTGATTGTAAGTAATTTTGTTACAGTAATTAGTGTTGTTAATGTTTTAAAGCTGTTAACTCAGCAATTTTACAAATAACTTCAGTTGCTTTAATCATACTTTCTACTGGGATATACTCGTAACGTCCATGGAAATTATGACCACCTGCAAAAATATTAGGACAAGGTAATCCCATATAACTCAATTGAGAACCATCTGTACCACCTCTAATAGGTTTAATTAAAGGCGTAATACCTAATTGTTTCATGGCTTCTTCAGCAATATCAACAATATGCATAACGGGTTCTACCTTTTCTTTCATATTGTAGTACTGATCTTTTAATTCTAATTCAAAAATGACTGATCCGTATTTAGTATTTAGATCGTTCACAATTTTTGCCATTAGTAATTTTCTGGCTTCAAACTTATTTTTATCATGATCTCTTACAATATATTCTAATTGAGTATGCTCTACTTTACCATTAATTTGATACAAATGAAAAAAGCCTTCATAACTTTGTGTGTGCTCAGGGACTTCTTCTTTTGGTAGAGCATTAATAAATTCAGAAGCATAATACATAGAGTTAATCATTTTACCTTTGGCATAACCAGGATGTACTATTTTACCTTTAACTTTTATTATAGCTCCTGCTGCATTAAAGTTTTCGTATTCTAGTTCTCCAATTTGACTTCCATCCATAGTGTAAGCCCAATCAGCTGCAAATTTTTTGACATCAAATTTATGAGCTCCTCTACCAATTTCTTCGTCTGGTGTAAAACCTACTTTAATAGTTCCATGTTTTATTTGAGGATTCTGAATAAGATATTCCATAGCAGACACGATTTCACAAATTCCTGCTTTATCATCTGCTCCTAAGAGCGTAGTACCATCTGTGGTAATTAAAGTTTGCCCTTTGTAGAGTAGTAAATCTTCAAAATAATCTGGAGATAATATAATGTTCTCTTCAGCATTTAGAACAATGTCATTTCCATCATAGTTTTCAATAATTTGTGGCTTTACATTAGTTCCTGTAAAATCTGGGCTTGTATCAAAATGCGAAATAAAACCTATAATAGGAACTTCATGATCTACATTACTTGGAAGAGTAGCCATAATGTAAGCATTGTCATCTATGGTAACATCATGCATTCCTATAGTTATGAGTTCTTCAACAAGTATATTAGCTAAATCCCATTGTTTGGGAGTGCTTGGTGTAGTTTCAGAATTTGGATCACTCTCCGTATCTATAGTAACATAACTTATAAAACGTTGAGAAATATGATTTTTAGATATCATTTTTGAAAGGTTTTGAGGCTCAAAAATAAGATTTCTTTGACTTTTGATGTCTCTACGTTGTTGGTTTTTGTAAATCCCTTTATTTTTGCGGAAACTTTTTAGAATGTATAAATCCTTTTTAAGACCACTTTTATTTTCTTTTGATCCAGAAAAGGTTCATCATTTCACATTTCGTTCTATAAAAATTTTAAATAAAATCCCTTTTGTTTCAGCTAGTTTAAGATCCCAATTTTGTAGGGATAATGAAGCGTTACACAAAGACTTATTTGGGCTTAAATTTAAAAACCCTGTAGGTTTAGCTGCTGGTTTTGATAAAGACGCCAAACTCTTTAATGAGTTAAGTAATTATGGTTTTGGATTTATTGAAATTGGTACAGTTACGCCTAAGCCTCAGGACGGAAACCCTAAGAAAAGATTGTTTAGGCTTAAAAAGGATAGTGCTCTAATAAATAGAATGGGTTTTAATAATGGAGGTGTTGAGTTAGCTGTTGAACGTTTAAAACACAAATCTAAAAACTTAAAAAAGCAAGGTATAATCATTGGAGGTAATATTGGTAAAAATAAAGTGACTCCAAATGAAAATGCTGTTGAGGATTATATGATTTGTTTTAAAGCTTTACATAATTATGTGGATTATTTTGTAGTTAATGTAAGCTCACCAAACACACCCAATTTAAGAGCGTTGCAAGATAAAGAGCCTTTAACTGCATTACTAAATACGTTGAAGACTGAGAATACTAATTTTGATACACCAAAACCAATCCTTTTAAAAATTGCTCCAGATTTAACAGATGAGCAACTCATAGATATTATTGACATTGTAAGCGATACAAACATAGATGGTGTTATTGCTACTAACACAACCATTTCTAGGGAAGGTTTAGAGGACGAAAATAGAACTGAAGTTGGCGGATTAAGTGGAAAACCATTAACGCATCGTTCTACAGAAGTGATTAGATTTTTATCTAAAAAAAGTAATAAAGCATTTCCTATTATTGGAGTAGGAGGTATACATTCTGCTGAAGATGCTCTTGAGAAAATTGAGGCAGGAGCTGATTTAGTTCAACTGTATACAGGTTTTATATATGAAGGACCAAAGCTTATTAAAAGAATAAATAAAGCCTTATTACCATAGAAAAAGCCATCTTAACGATGGCTTTTTCTATGGTAATATATAATATATTCTATTGCTTAATAAATTTCTTTGTTACACGACCTTGATCGTTGTTAAGTAATAGGAAATATGTTCCTGAGCTTAATTTAGAAACATCAATTTGGTTATTTTTTAATAAACCAGAATCTATAGTTTGTCCGAGTAAATTAACTACGCTGTAATTTAACTCATCTATGTTAGTTCTCTGAATATTTAAAATTTCACCTTTAGTTGGATTAGGATATAATGAAATTGAATTAGCTTCAAACGCATTAACTGAAAGCGTACCTAATATTTCAAAATTATCAATAGCAATATCACTAGTGAAACCTGAACCTCTTATAGCTCTAAAACGAACTTTAATAGTTTGCCCTGCATAACCAGATAGATCTATAATTCTATTTAAATAAGGACTATTTTGCTGACTTTGTTGTTGACCTATTAGTGGAGTCGTTACATCATTTGTGTAGCCACTTCCAGCATCAATATCTACATGTAATTCTCCCATATCTTCACCGAACATATGATATGAAAACTCTAAAGTAGCATCATTTGAGTTAATCTCAATACAAGGCGATACATAGTTTGCAACACTATTACCAGATGCTCCAGTGGCTTCAGCATATATATATATACCATTTCCATCTTCAGAATTATCACCTGATGGCCCTGTGTCTCCTGAAGGAGTAGAACCATTATTAAATGACCAGTTAAATCCTGATGGACCATCTGGATTATTGGACCATCCTAAACTGGAGGAGTTAGTAATAGAGTTGAAATCTTGATCCATAGGTATATTTTCTGTTGCACCTACTTTAACATATTCAAAATTTACTGTGGAAATTGTTGTGCTACCATTACCAACAGTTAACGAAACATCATAGAAGCCTGGTGAAGTATATGTATGAGAGGGGTTTTGTGTATTGTAATCTACAATATTATCGCCATCAACATCCCATTCCCATGATGTAACTCCAACACTATTATCTGTAAAATTAACAGTTAAGTTATCATTACAAGTTTGTGTATCTGAAGACGCATAGTCAACGTTAAATGAGGGACAAATAAAACCATTTCTAGAAGTTAAAAATGTAGCATTTATTCTGGCATATTGTTGAGGAGATAAATAATCTCTACATGCCCAAGTAGAATAAGACATAATATTGCTTGTATCTGGTTCAAAATCATCACCATTAGCATCATTGGCATTTCCTGTGTAATTACAAGCACCATTAACCATACCTGATAATTTTGGATCTGCAGGAGTATCACAAATAAAATCACCAGCAGTTGAGCAGTTAGATCCATCAACTAATTCATCAGTCAATACTGAATTACTTGGACCATGTGTATGTAATAAACCAAAAAAGTGACCAATCTCATGCGGTAATGTGCTGCCATTTACAGTACATGCATTTGCCATAACTATAGTATCTGGTCCTCCAGGAAGATAGGCGTAACCACAAACAGGATTACCTCCACTTGCGGCAGAATTAGCAAAGTAAATATTTATTAATCCGTTAACACCATGTGTACTAGTCATTGCACTTTCATCACTTGAGTCAAAATTGTAATAATTACTGTTGTTTATATAATTTATACCATCACACAAATAAAACGACATATTTGCGTTTGCATAAAAATTATTAACATTTTCTATAGCATCGTTAAGATCAGATACTGATAATCCACCTGTCCCAGAGTTTGTTCTAATAACGTGTGCTTTTATAGGAATGGAAATTGTCGCATTAGACATTCTAGAGGCGGGAGATTGTGATAAGAACTGGCGTTCGATACGCTGAATCTCTTCTTTATTTTGTTCGTAGAATAGTCTGTTTTCTTCTGAATATTCAGTGCCACAAAAACTTTCTTGTTGAGCAAAAGAGACTGAAGAAATTAATAAAAATACAGTTAGGTTAAGTACAAGGTGTAATCTAGTAAACTTTATCATTGCAAGAGTTTTTGTTTTTTTGCTAATGTAATTAAATAATTTTAATTAATCACTTCGTCGTTTAAAAACGTCATTTAAACTGATAAACCAGAAAACTTTTTCTTACAAAAATCAATTTTTTATTATTCTCTTGATAATAATTGTTTTATTTTCAATAAAGAACTTAGTCATATAAATACCATTATTTAAATGACTAATATCAATCTTGTCTTTACTGTCATTAGTTTTATAAACTAGTTTTCCTAAAACATCATAAATTTCAACAGCATTAATACGCAATGAATTTGCTCTAGAAATAGAGATGAAATCTTCTGAAGGGTTTGGATAAATGGAAATTAAATTCTCATTTTGAAAAGTATTAACATTAAGAACATTTTGTAACTCTATAGTTAATGTGCCAATTTTGTTAGAATTGAAAGGATAACCAGCAACATTTGCTATATTACTAATAACACTTTGAGGATTTGTAGCAGTATTACTTGTTGAGTATCCAAATCCATTTTCTGTTCCTGCGTCATAAGGAAATAAGTCAATGGTCATCATATTTATCCAATTATTTCCGTCTCTTAGATTTACATTACTCACAGCAATCATCCAATCTGGACTTGGTGCTATCATAGACGCTAAGGTGAGTAATGGATAATCCTCATCAATCTCTAAGTTGTTTATTGTTGCAGTTGCAATAGCTGCAAAGGGATTTACAGATCTTTGTATCCATTGATCCGCATTACCATCATTAATTGCATCTAGAACTTCAGAGTTAAATTCAAAATTATTTCCAATTTCAGCAACATCTTCAATACCTTTGGTTGCCATTTCTCCCATTTCAAGAAAAGTGATGTTACTATTATGAGTTGCACCAACTAAATCAGACCAATGTGCATTTCCAGGTAAAGTTCCATGATCTGATGAATTCCAAGTGCTTTCAAACGTGATATTATAAATAGCTCTAGATTGAGTAAAAATAAAATTTGATGTGATTAATAGAACTAAAAGTAGTTTTGTTTTCATGATAGTAAGTTTTGGACTATGTCGAGTTAGTATCAAAATGCTTACAAAACTTTTAAGCTTTTTACATCATTAACTTTTTTATCTTTGAGCATAATGAGTAACCCTGTAAAACTTATTGAGTGCCCTCGAGATGCTATGCAAGGCATTAGGGAATTTATTCCTACTGAGAAGAAAGTACAGTATATTCAGTCGTTACTTCGAGTAGGCTTTGATACTATTGATTTTGGAAGCTTTGTATCGCCAAAAGCTATACCTCAAATGATAGATACAGCTGAGGTTTTAGCACAGTTAGATTTAAGTAAAACAAAAAGTAAGCTTTTGACTATTATTGCAAATACTAGAGGAGCAAAAGATGCAGCTCAACATAAGGCCATTGACTATCTAGGATTTCCCTTTTCAATCTCTGAAAATTTTCAGATGCGTAATACGCATAAAACTATTGCACAATCTATTGTAACCCTTACAGAAATTTTAGAGATTGCAAATAAGGTAAACAAAAAAGTTGTGGTTTATATTTCTATGGGATTTGGAAACCCTTATGGAGATCCATGGAACGTAGATATTGTTGGTGCATGGACCGAACGTTTAGCTAAAATGGGAGTGAAGATCTTATCGCTTAGTGATACTATTGGAAGCTCTGACCCAGAAACTATTGACTATTTGTTTTCTAATCTTATACCTAAATATCCGAATATAGAATTTGGAGCACATTTGCATACCACTCCATCCACTTGGTTTGAGAAAATTGATGCAGCGTATAAGTCTGGATGCAGACGTTTTGATGGAGCCATTCAAGGGTTTGGTGGTTGTCCTATGGCAAAAGACGAGCTTACAGGTAATATGCCAACCGAGAAAATGTTGTCTTACTTTACACAGCGAAAAGCTCACGATCTTAATGCGATGAGTTTTGAAAGCTCATATAATGAAGCTTCAAAGATTTTTAATACTTATCATTAAAAAACATCATATTCTATAGTGATTCTTATTCTAATACTTATCTAGTTTAAAACCTAAACTCCAAACCAGCATAAGCACCAAAAGGATGTCCTGGTCTGAGACCAGCAGGAACTCTAGAAACAGCATATGTTTTATTAAGCGCATTGATGATATTTCCGGTAATACTTAGAGATTTTGAAAAATGATATTTTGCAGAACAATCAATAATAAAATTAGATGCTACTAGCTCGTTATTTGGTATAGATCCTGAACCTGCTTGTGTTCTAAATTCACCATTAAAACGACCACTAAGATTAATTTCATAGTTATTATGTTCTAAAGAGATCATGGTGTTAAATTGATGTCTTGGTATGTAAGGTAACTGATCACCTGCTGTAACTTCTCCCCAAAGATCATCTTCGCTTCCAAAACTGTTTAAAAATTCTGTATTGGTAAACGTGTAACCAAAGGTTATTGGAAGACTGAACTTTGTATTGTTTGAAAGGAAATCATAATTTAAAAGTAACTCAATTCCACTTACAGCAACCTCACCAGCATTAAATTGTTCTAAAGAACCTGTGCCACCTGTGGCTGCTAAATCACTTCCTAACAGATTACTATAATCATTATAAAATCCAATAAGTTCACCTCTAAGACCACTAATAACAAATCTAGAACCAAGCTCGTAGTTAATACTTTCTTCTGCCTTTTGGTCTGGTTGGTTACTTGGTGGTGAGAATCCTTTATGAATTCCTCCAAAAATAGAAATGTCTTTTATAAAAGCATAATTAAAACCAATACCTGGTATAAGAATATCAATTTTATTTTCTCTTTCAGATAGATCAATACCAACTCTAAAAGGATCGTTGCTTCCAAAATTCTTACGTTTTAAAATGATGTTTTCATAACGTAAACCAGGAGTTAAGGTTAAGTTTTTATATTTCAATTTATACATAGCATAGCTTGCAAATGCAGTAGCACTGCTAATTCTATTTCCTTGAGCGCCTCGAGGTCCAAAAGAAGTTAAGTTCATTTTACCATCAATACTATTATAACCATCTTCCCATTGAAAACGATCCTCCTCATCGTAATGATAACGTGCTCCAATTTCTATATCATGAAATGTATGATCACCATACCAATGATAATCAAACTTTGTTTGTAAGCCTTTAGAGGTATACTCTCTATTATTAGCTTTAACTAAAAGAGCATCAGCGTCAGAGTTTATTTGTCCTTGGAGAATTTCTAGATGATCAGGAAATGTATCAGGGTTTGAAATCACATTAGCAATTTTTTGTTTATTACCATTAAAAATAACATCATCCAATTTATACCAATTACGAGAAAACGTATTGTAATAACCGTTAGTAGTAATCCTAAAATTCTTTGTAAAATCTAAAGTGTGAGTTAACATTAATTGCAAATGTTCAGCAACCATTTCATCTTCTTGAGATCCGCTATATCTTGAAAAAGGATTAGATTCAAAATCCTGTTCTGTTAAACCTAAATAGGTTTCGTTAGAAACTTCATCAGAATACTGAAACTTAACTTCTAAAGCTTGTTTTAGCGAAGCATCCTGGCTGCTAAATACTTTGAATTTTGCAACAACCTCATTAATATCAAAACCAGTGTTATCATCATTAGGTAAGTCTTTAAAGCCATCAGAATTATAATTAAGATATTCTACCATATAACCAATTTGGTCCTTGCTATCTCCAACTTTAACATGAAGGTTACTAGTATTAAAACTTCCTAAGCTTCCTCTAACTTGACCATTAAACTGGTCAGGTATTTGTGTAGAAATCATGTTTATTGCACCACCAGTTGTAAATGGTCCATATTGTACTTGGCTACTTCCTTTTAGAATTTCTACAGCTTGCATACGCGCTACTGAAGGAAAATAGTAAGCAGCAGGAGCACTGTAGGGCGCTGGTGCAATTAAAACACCATCTTCCATGAGTGAAATTTTTGAACTACGCTCTGGAGAGGTTCCTCTTAAACTTATATTTGGCCTTAAGCCAAATCCATCCTCTTCATAAAAGTTTACACCAGGGACTGATCGTAATACACGATTAATATCTGTATAATTAAATTTTTTAAGCTCTTTTGGGGAGATGTAGTAAGCTGATCCTGTTCTATGACGTGCTACATATTTATTACCAAATATTTTGTTGGCATTAATAATTACTTCATCTAAGCCTTGTATAGAATCGTTTAGCTTTTTGGTTGTATTATCCTGAGCATTTGTAAGATTAAAGGAGCTTAGGAAAAGTAATACTAGTATAAAGTTTGCTTTCATTTATTTAGATTAAATATAAATAATAGAATTTTTGCGATAGCAAATTTACAATGAATTATCACTTCTGCAAAGTTTATTTAGAATAAATAAAAATAATTTCCCTTAAAGAATTGGAGATTAATCATTTAGTAAGTGATTTGCATTTAAGCTGTTATTTAAAATTTAAATCCGTAACTTAGGTTAAAATCCACACCATGAAACATTTACCTAAAATCTTGTTAATAATAATCTTGTTAACATCATGTGGTGCTAAAAACCCAAAAATTGTAAGTACTTCTACGAATCCAACAACTAAATCTTCAGATCATACACCTTTTTTTGATATTTCTGAATATTCAGATAACGAAGCTTACGGATTATCTGGTGATCATCCTGTTATGGTTGGTGATATGAGTGTTGCAAATCAACGCCGTTATTTAGCTTCTTTATCTGGACCAAATGGTGAGGAGATATCCTTTAGAAGGCGAGGTGCATGTTGTTCTTACAAAAGTAAAAATTCATCTTTTGGCTCATCCCTTGTAGATGTTTATGAAGTACTTTATGATGGATTAAAGAACCCCATTTTAGTTTACATTAGTTTTTATGATAAAGAAACGCTTTACATTCCAAAAGGTTTTACCAAGCGCATGTAATCTCATTTAAAAAAGCGTATCTTTGCATGCAATTATATTTTAATTGCCATGACTGCACACGAAAATAAAATCCTAGGAGAAGGGCTTACCTATGATGACGTACTTCTAGTTCCATCATATTCAGAAGTTTTACCACGCGAAGTCAACATTCAATCTAAGTTTACAAAAAATATCGCTATTAATGTACCTATTGTATCAGCTGCAATGGATACTGTTACAGAGAGTAGAATGGCTATTGCCATGGCTAGAGAAGGTGGTATTGGTGTGCTACATAAGAATATGACCATAGAGCAGCAGGCTGCTAAGGTACGAAAAGTTAAGCGTGCAGAAAGCGGTATGATTATAGATCCTGTGACTTTACCAATGGATGCTATTGTTTCTGATGCTAAACAAAATATGAAAGAGCATAGTATTGGTGGTATTCCTATTGTAGACGAAAATGGTAAACTTAAAGGTATTGTTACTAATAGAGACTTACGTTTTGAACATAGAAATGATCGTCCGATTGTAGAAGTTATGACAGGCGAAAATTTAGTTACTGCTCCTGTTGGTACATCTTTAAAAGATGCAGAAGCTATATTACAGGAAAATAAAATTGAGAAATTACTTATCGTTAATGACGATTATAAACTTGAAGGTCTTATCACCTTTAGAGACATCACAAAAGTTACACAGAAACCTTTAGCTAATAAAGATCATTACGGTCGTTTGCGAGTTGCAGCAGCTGTTGGTGTTACTGCTGATGCATTGGATAGAGTAGAAGCTTTAATGAAGGCTAGTGTAGATGCTGTAATTATTGATACGGCTCATGGACACACCAAAGGTGTGGTTACTGTGCTAAAAGAGGTTAAGGCTAAATTTCCAAAACTAGAAGTTATTGTTGGTAACATTGCCACTGCAGATGCTGCTAAATATTTGGTAGAAGCTGGAGCAGATGCTGTTAAAGTTGGTATTGGACCAGGATCTATTTGTACAACTAGAGTTGTTGCAGGAGTTGGGTTTCCTCAATTTTCTGCTGTTTTAGAAGTTGCTGCAGCTATTAAAGGAAGTGGTGTGCCAGTTATTGCAGATGGCGGAATACGTTATACTGGTGATATTCCTAAAGCTATTGCTGCAGGAGCTGATTGTGTTATGTTAGGTTCGTTATTAGCAGGTACAAAAGAGTCTCCCGGAGAAACTATTATCTACGAAGGACGAAAGTTTAAATCTTACCGAGGGATGGGTTCTGTTGAAGCAATGAAGCAAGGTAGTAAAGATCGTTATTTTCAGGATGTTGAAGATGATATCAAAAAACTCGTACCAGAAGGGATCGTTGGTCGTGTGCCATATAAAGGTGAATTGTTTGAAAGTATTCATCAATTTGTTGGTGGACTAAAAGCAGGAATGGGTTATTGTGGTGCTAAGGATGTAGAAACTTTAAAAGAGACAGGACGTTTTGTTAAAATAACTGCAAGTGGTATAAATGAAAGTCATCCACATGATGTAACCATTACTAAGGAAGCTCCAAATTATTCGAGATAAATTAAGGTTTTAAAGTAGGACGTTGGGTGATTTCATGAAAGCAAATAGCATCTTTTGCATAATAATGAAATACCATACTTTTTCTTGAGCTCTCAGTATTGGTAACAGGTTCTCCACCATGAAGCAAGTTAGCGTGCCAGATTAGAACATCACCTTTCTTAGCTAAAAAGATGTTTTTCTCTAAGTTATTTTTTTCGATAAGATTTCCTATATAATCTTCATACTCAGAATACGTTTTTTTACCAATGGTATATTTTGACCCATCATTCCCATAAGCTTTGTTAAGCACATAAGGTAACTTATGTGAACCAGGATAATAATGTAAAGGACCAGAATCTATGGTAATGTCTTCTAGTGCAATCCAAGCTGCGATTAAATTTCCATAAGGAAAGGTAGTCATATGTATAGAATCCGAATGTGCACGTTGCTGACTACCTTCAAAAAAGTTAATACTCTGAAATAATTCTACTTCTTTATCTAATAATAAATTTAAAACCTTAAAAAGCTTAGGATTTGTTCCAACAGCATTAATGAGTTTAGATTTTTTATTGGCAAACATAATACGATTACCATTACTAAAAGCCACTCTTTTCTTGGCTAATAAATCTTCAATCTCCGAGTTAACAGTGTCAACCTCTTTTTCAGAAAAAAAGTGTTCTAAAATTACATAACCGTTTTTAGACCATGGTAATAATTCAGATTGTAATTTTCCATCTAGGGTTTTAAAATCTGCATGTTTAGGCAGTTCAGTCTCCGAATCTTTAATATCATAAGTGTTTGGTTCTGACTCTAGGTCAGCAAAATCCTCACTACTAATAGGAGCATAATAGGTTTTATCAATGCCATATTTTTTATAATGCTTTAAATTATGCACCAATGCTTTTTTATGAAAAAAGTTGTAAAGCGTATAGGGTAATTTATAGCGTCTTAAAATGTTGCTCATGCTGTTTTTGTAGCTAAAAATAATTAAGCGTAAATCTAAATAATTATTTTGATTTTAGATATCCTTCTTTAACCTTATAACTGTAAACTAATTTGCAACAGACGTTCCGTTTTCTGCAAAATTTTTAAAATCATTCATGTATTTAGTAGACTGTTTTTTAAATGCTCTAGGCATTAAAAAGGTCATAACACGCATCATAAAGTTAGTTGGTAAAAATTCATTTTCACTTTTCCAAGTAGTATGTCCTTGAGATGTTTCAGTAAAAAAATTCTTCTGTATATTATGCATACCTTTGGTATTGTAGGTAGCATGAAACTCATCTGGGAAATTACTTTTGGTAATAGTTTCTTCTAAGGTCATATGACGTTTACCAAATTTATATTGCATTTTCATTCTTGCGCCAAATTCTCCTGGTGTACCAGAAACGTGTTCTACACCTACTAAACCCTGTTGCCAATGTTTTAAATTTTCAACACTATCTAATTTATTAATAACCTCGTCTCTTGGTAATGCAATTGTTACTTCTATTGTATATTTCATCTGTACATAGTATTCTTTTAGGTGTACTAAAGTTAGATAAATAAACTTAGATATTAAATGATTTTACGCAATAAAGTAGTATAGAACTTGTTCTTAGACTTATACAATACAATATACTCTTAACGTTTAACTAAAGGCTCTTGTAAAATAGGCTATTTGTGTTATTTTTGCTGAAATTCAGAAATTACGCTACCATGAAATTGAAATCACTTTTATTTTTATGTTTTTTAACCTATGCGTTTTGTGTTAATGCACAAATTGCTGAAGACGACATATTATTTACTGTAGATAATGAGGCTATTTCTGCTGAAGAATTTGTGAGAGTCTACAGCAAAAATTTAGATTTAGTAAAAGACGA
Source organism: Microcosmobacter mediterraneus (assembly GCF_031846265.1). NCBI lineage: Bacteria > Pseudomonadati > Bacteroidota > Flavobacteriia > Flavobacteriales > Flavobacteriaceae > Microcosmobacter > Microcosmobacter mediterraneus. The sequence goes on from NZ_JAVRIA010000008.1 coordinate 50,690, forward strand.
AAAGCAAAAGGATGTTGACGAGTATCTTAAACTATTTGTTAATTATCAATTAAAACTTAAGGAGGCTAGACGCTTAGAGCTCGATAAAAATCCTAAATATGTAAGAGAGTTCGGTAATTATAAACGTCAGCTTACTAAAAACTACATGGCAGAAAGTAAGGTGACAGATGCATTAGTGAAAGAGGCTTATGATCGTATTTCTTATGATTTAAAAGTAACGCATATTCTCATTAAGTTAGATGAAGCACAACGCGATACTACTGCAGTATATAATCAAATTTCTAAGTTGCGTGATAGAGCTGTTAACGAAGGTTTTGATAAGGTTAGAACAGAAATTCATAATGGTAAAACTATTTTTGGTGAAGATTTGGGTTATTTCTCTGGATTTAAAATGGTTTACGATTTTGAAACCGTTGCTTATAACACTCCAGTAGGAGAGATTTCTAAACCTTTTAGAACTCAATTTGGATATCATATACTTAATGTTCAAGAGAAACGTCCTTCTCGTGGTCAAGTTACTGTAGCGCATATTATGATAGCTTTAAGACAAGCAGATTCTACTTTAGATCCTGCAGTAAGAATTAAAGAGATAGATCAAAAACTAAAGCAAGGTGAAGCTTTCGAAACTTTAGCAAAACAGTTTTCGGACGATAAAAGCTCTGCAAATAAAGGCGGAAAATTAACACCTTTTAAAAGCGGACAATTAAGTTCTATTGTATTTGAAAACAAAGCATTTTCATTAAAGGATGAAGGTCAGCTAACAGAACCATTTAAAACAGAATATGGTTGGCATATTGTAAAATTATTAAAGAAGGTTCCGTTAGAACCTTTTGAAAACATGAAGAGCGAACTTCAAAACCGAGTGAGTAGAGATAGTCGTTCTAAAATTATAAATTCAGCTTTAGCTAAAGATTTAATGCAAAAATTTAGTATTACTGAATCTGTAGAAACACTTAATTATTTTAAAACTATGGTAACGCAAGACTACTTTAAAAAGAATTGGGTGCCAGCAGAAACTTTTGAAGGAGATAAAGAACTTCTCTCTATTAATGACGAGTCGTATACTGCGCAAAATTTTGCAAAGCATTTAAAAGGTGTGCAACGACAATACTTTGGTAAAGCTGTTGAGATAGATTACCTCATAGACAAAGAATATAAGCAGTTTTTAGAGACTATGATTTTAACATATCATAAAAACAATCTTGAAAAAACGAATAAAGAATTTGCAGATATTTTAAAGGAGTACAGAGATGGATTGCTTTTATTTGATTTAATGGAAAAACAAATCTGGAACAAAGCTTCAAAAGATTCTCTTGGTCTTCAGAATTATTACAATACCAATAAAAATAAGTATCAATGGAATGATCGTGCAGAAATTATTATGGCTACTTCTGCTAAAAAACAAAATATAGATCTTGTAAGAGACGCTTTTATTGCAGGAAAAACTCAAGATGATATTAACCAAGAGTTCAATACAAAAAAAGAACTAAAAGTTATTTTTACCAAAGGCGTTAAAGAAATTAATGATCCTACTTTGCCTACTAATTTTGAGGTTAAAGAAGGTGTTTCTAAAGTCTATAACCATAACGATGCTTACCATGTTATTAATGTGTTATCCATATTTCCTGCTAAGCTAAAAACTTTAGAAGAAGCAAGAGGAAGGGTTATAAATGATTATCAAAATGAAATAGAAGATAACTGGTTAAAAGATTTAAGATCGCGTTTTAAAGTAGAGATTAATGATGCTGTTTTAACTAAAGTAAAACAAGAGATTAAACTGAAATATTGATCAAAAAAGCAATCATATTAATTATAGTATTCTACGGCTTTGTATCCTGTGATTTTTTTAAAAAAGATAATACAGAAGATGCTATAGCACGCGTAAATACATCTTACTTATATAAAGAAGATCTAAAAAATATAGTGCCAGAAGGAAGTTCTTCTCAGGATAGCACACTTCTTGTAAACAGATTTATTAATCGTTGGGCTTTACAGCAGTTATTAATGGATGGTGCTGAGCTTAATTTACCAGAAACTAAACAAAATGATCTCAATAACTTAGTATCTCAATATAAAAATGATCTTTTTACCAAAGCTTATATAGAAGGTTTAGTTAAAAAAAATATTGACACTCTGGTTAACTTAGACGATGCAAGATTACTTTACGAAAAAAATAAAGAAAGCTTTAAGTTAAATGAAGAATTGATCAAGTTTAGATATCTCGCCATAAACGAAAACGCTATTGATTTAGATATTATTAAAGAACGATTTAAACGTTTTGACACCTCAGATAAAACCTATTTAGACTCTATTGCTGTTCAGTTTAAGAGTTACTCTTTAAATGATTCAGCATGGATTAAATTAAGCCAAGTTTATAACAAAGTTCCTGCGCTTCTAAATGAGGATAAATCTAAACTGTTAAAAAAATCTAATTTTATACAAGTCAAAGATTCAATAGACCTATATTTGGTGCAGATAAATGATGTTCTACGTCCTAACGACTACGCACCTTTATCTTACGTTAAACTTACAATAGATCAGATAGTTATAAATAAGAGGAAATTAGATCTTATAACAAAACTAGAAAATGACATTACAAAAGATGCAATTAAAAACAATGAGTTTGAAGTCTATAATAAATAAACAATCACTTACTTTACTCGTATTAGCTATATCATTTCAGACCGTTTTTGCCCAAGAAATAATCAAAGACGAAACACCACAAGTTCAAGTCAAAGATTCCATAAAATCTGGAAGCAGAGTTAAAGTAGATGGTGTAGCAGCTGTTGTAGGCGATTATGTTGTGCTAAGTTCAGATATCGATAAGGAGTTTGCTCAAATTAGAGCAGCTGGTGGTTCTATTAAAGAGTTTACACGTTGTGAGCTATTTGGTAAATTATTAGAAGATAAGCTGTATGCACACCATGCTATACAAGACAGTATTACTGTTAACGAATTACAAATTCGAGACAGAATAAGTCAGCAAATTGAAGCCTTTATCGCACAAGCTGGCACAATGGATGAACTCTTAAAAATTTACAACAAAGATTCTGAGCAAGCGCTTAAAGATGAAATGTTTGAGATTAATAAGAATGGGCAATTAGCTGCAGAAATGCAACGTAAAATTGTTAGTGATATAGAAGTTACACCAGAAGAAGTCCGTCAGTTTTTTAATGATATACCAAAAGACGAACGACCAATCTTTGGTACCGAACTCAACGTGGCTCAGATTGTTATAATACCAGAAGTATCAGAAGCAGAAGAACAGAAGGCAATAAATCAACTAAAACAATTTAAAGAAGATATAGAAGGTGGTTCTAGTTTTGCCTCAAAAGTAGTATTATACTCAGATGATATTCCATCTAGAAAAAATGGAGGTAAATACACATTAAACAGAAATAGACCACGTTTTGTGAAAGAGTTTAGGGAAACAGCTTTCTCACTTCAAGAAGGTGAAATATCTGATCCAGTAAAAACTATTTTTGGGTATCATATGATTCAGAAATTAAAAGAACGAGGTCAAGAAATAGATGTAAGGCATATATTGATTCGTCCTGAAATCACAAGTGATGCTATAGCTAAAGCTAAACAAAAATTAGAAGATGTTAGAGCAAAAATTGTAGCAGGTGAGATTTCATTTGCAGATGCAGCTAGAGAGGTAAGTGACGAGGATGAAACAAAGTACGAAGGCGGTAAACTAACCAATCCAGTGACTCAAGATTTCAATTTTGAATTAACCAAAATGCAACCAGAGTTGTATGCTCAAATTCAAAACCTTAATGACGATGAGGTAAGTTTGGTATTACAAGATGAAGATAGAATCAATCCTATTAAATTTAAAATACTAACAGTGACCAATAGAATAGATGAGCATGAAGCAGATTATTCTAGAGACTATTTAAAGATTAAGAATTTAGCGCTTCAAGACAAGCAATTTAAAGCTATAGAGAAATGGCAAAAAGAAAAAATTAATGATACTTATGTTAAGATTAATGGCGAGCATAGAGATTGTGAGTATAATGGTAATTGGTTAAAAAATTAGAGATTATGTCAGATGTTGCTGCAATAGAACAATTTGTATCTAAATATAAAACACTAAAAGAGGAAATTGCTAAGGTTATCGTTGGGCAAGAGCATGTGGTCAATGAAATTTTAATTTCTATTTTTTCTGGAGGACATGCGCTACTAATTGGAGTGCCTGGTTTGGCAAAAACATTAATGGTAAATACAATATCTCAAACATTAGGTTTAGATTTTAAACGTATTCAGTTTACACCAGACTTAATGCCAAGTGATATCCTTGGGAGTGAAATATTAGATAATGACAGGCAGTTTAAATTTATTAAAGGCCCTGTTTTTGCTAATATCATCCTCGCAGATGAAATAAATAGAACACCACCAAAAACACAAGCTGCATTGCTAGAAGCGATGCAAGAACGTGCAGTAACAGTTGCAGGCCATCATTATAAATTAGACTTACCTTATTTTGTTTTAGCAACACAGAACCCAATTGAGCAAGAAGGAACTTATCCTTTACCAGAAGCACAATTAGACCGTTTTATGTTTGCTATTAATTTAGATTATCCAAGTTTTAGAGAAGAAGTTGAGGTGGTTAAGGCTACGACAACAGATGTGCAAGCTAAAGTAAATCCATTATTTACAGCACAAGAGATTATTGGTTTTCAGAATGTAATACGTCGTATTCCTGTTGCCGATAATGTTATTGAATACGCTGTAAATATGGTTAGTAAAACAAGACCTAAAGCAGATACAGCTTCAGATTTAGTAAAGGAATTTGTAGATTGGGGAGCAGGACCAAGAGCTTCTCAAAATTTAGTGCTAGCTGCAAAAACACATGCTGCTATTAATGGTAAATTTTCCCCAGATATAGAAAATATTCAAGCAGTTGCTCCTGGAATTCTTAGGCATAGAATTATTAAAAACTACAAAGCTGAAGCCGAAGGCATTAGTGATTTACAGGTGATTAAAAGCTTGTTTTAACATGAAACTTAAAGCATATGCTTTACCAATTGTGGTAATGTTAATTGGTTTTTTGATGACTACTATTGGTTCACTGTTTAAAATAATGCATTGGCCTAATGGAAGTGAGTTGTTAACATTAGGTATGGTTTTAGAAAGCATTGGAGTTATTATTCTTATAATCAAGCTTGTCATTAATCATAAAAAAGAAGTCAATTCTTAGATAAACTTAAAGTTATTTTAAGTTCTTAAATTGTTAAATTATTGATTTTTTAATCAAAATATTCAATTATCTGTATTTTTTAACTTTTAAACCGATCAATCTTTGAATTATATTCAGTATAAATTCAATTCTATTGCGTATTTTTTAATTTGACTAATATTTCTTAATTTTGCAAGACCAAAAAATCAATTAAAATTATAAACATATGGCATTTGATATAGACATGATCAAAAAGGTATATGCTAGTATGGCTGAACGCGTAGATAAAGCAAGAAGCATTACTGGTAAACCTTTGACTTTAGCTGAAAAGATTCTTTACAGTCACCTTTGGGATGGTTCTCCATCAAAGGCGTTTACTCGAGGAAAAGATTATGTAGATTTTGCTCCAGATCGAGTTGCTTGCCAAGATGCTACAGCACAAATGGCTTTATTGCAGTTTATGCAAGCAGGTAAGCCAAAAGTAGCAGTGCCAACAACCGTTCACTGTGATCATTTAATCCAAGCCAAAAGTGGTGCAGCTGCAGATTTAAAACATGCCAATGATACAAGTAGTGAAGTTTTCAATTTCTTAGAATCTGTATCAAACAAATATGGCATTGGTTTTTGGAAACCAGGAGCAGGAATTATTCATCAAGTTGTTTTAGAAAACTATGCTTTTCCAGGTGGTATGATGATAGGAACCGATTCACATACAGTAAATGCTGGAGGATTAGGAATGGTAGCCATAGGTGTTGGTGGAGCAGATGCTGTAGATGTTATGGCTGGAATGCCTTGGGAATTAAAATTCCCAAAGTTAATAGGTGTTAGGTTGACAGGTAAATTATCTGGATGGACATCACCTAAAGATGTGATTTTAAAAGTAGCAGAGATTCTTACTGTAAAAGGTGGAACTGGAGCCATCGTAGAGTATTTTGGACCTGGAGCTATATCTATGTCTTGTACTGGTAAAGGAACCATTTGTAATATGGGAGCTGAAATAGGAGCAACGACTTCTACTTTTGGTTATGATGATTCCATGGAACGTTATCTAAGAGCAACTGATCGCTCTGATGTCGCAGACGCAGCTAATGAAGTGAAAGATTATTTAACTGCTGATGCCGAAGTATATGCTAATCCTGAGCAATATTTTGATCAGGTTATTGATATTAATTTATCTGAATTAGGACCCTTATTAAATGGACCTTTTACACCAGATTTATCAACATCAGTTGGTAAGGAAATGACAGAAAAGGCGCAATCTAACGATTGGCCAATGAAAGTAGAATGGGGATTAATAGGATCTTGTACTAATTCATCTTACGAAGATTTATCTAGAGCGTCTTCCATTGCACAGCAAGCCTTGGATAAAGGTTTAAAAACAAAAGCAGAATTTGGAATTAATCCAGGTTCAGAACAAGTAAGATATACAGCTGAACGTGATGGTATTCTTCAAGTTTTTGAAGAGTTAGATGCTAAAATATTTACGAATGCTTGTGGTCCTTGTATTGGACAATGGGCAAGATATAGCGACCCCAAAAATGCACCTAAAAACAGTATAGTACATTCATTTAATAGAAATTTTGCTAAACGTGCAGATGGTAATCCAAATACTCATGCCTTTGTAGCTTCACCTGAGATTACAGCAGCTATAGCTATTGCAGGTCGATTAGATTTTAATCCAATGAGAGACACCTTAATCAATGAAAATGGTGAGGAAGTAATGTTAGACGAACCTACAGGATGGGAATTACCACCAAAAGGGTTTGAAGTTAAAGAGAATGGTTACTTGGAGCCAGTTGCAGATGGTAGTGGCGTAGAAATTAAAGTAGCAAAAGACTCAGAACGATTAGAATTACTAACACCTTTTAAACCAATTGGAGGTAGTATTACTGGTGCTAAATTATTAATTAAAGCTTTTGGAAAATGTACTACAGATCACATCTCAATGGCTGGACCTTGGTTACGTTACAGAGGTCATTTAGATAACATTTCTGACAATACATTAATAGGTGCTATTAATGCATTTAACAAGCAAACCAATTTTGTAAAGAGTCAACTAACAGGTGAATATGATGCTGTACCAGCTACACAACGTGCTTATAAAGCCGAAGGTATACCTACAGTTGTCATTGGAGATCATAATTATGGAGAAGGGTCTTCTAGAGAACATGCAGCTATGCAGCCAAGACATTTAGGTGTTGTAGCTGTCATTGTAAAATCATTTGCAAGAATTCATGAAACAAACCTTAAAAAGCAAGGTATGCTTGGATTAACCTTTGCTAATGAGAGTGATTACGATCTAATACAAGAAGACGATACCTTTAACTTTGTAGATATTAATGAGTTTGCACCAGAAAAACCTTTAACTATAGAAGTTGTTCATAAAGATGGTAGTTTTGATACTATAAAAGTGAATCATACCTATAATGCTTCACAGATAGAATGGTATAATGAAGGTTCTGCATTGAATCTAATTAAAAAGGAAAATGCCTAAACGTATTTTTATATAATTTGAAAAGCTCCATATCTGGAGCTTTTTTTATGTCTATATGTAAGGTTTATAGTATCCTTACGACCGTTCTGTTATCTCATAAAACTTTTATAATGAACTCAGTATGGTTTTTTGAGGATGTCAATCTTTTTAAAGTATTATGTCCTCATAAGTTTAAAGCTTATAAATCAGATCATGATTTTGATGCTTATAACAAAGAAGATTATATTTATTTTGAAGAAGACCATGCCAATAAAGTATACCTTATAGAAAAGGGTAAAGTTAAGATTGGATACTACACAGAATCTGGTAATGAGGTCATTAAAGCTATTCTAACTCGTGGTCAGTTGTTTGGTGAGAAAGCAATTTTAGGTGAAGAAAAGCGCAACGAATTTGCTCAGTCCATAGATAATTCAACATCGATATGTCCTATTGGTGTTACTACGATGCATGATCTTATGAGAGATAATCAAACCTTTAGTTTTAAGGTATATAAATTCATTGGGTTAAAGTTTAAGAAATTAGAAAGGCGCTTACAACTCTTATTATTTAAAGACACCAAAACAAGGCTAATGGAGTTTTTACAAGAACTTTGTGACGATTATGGTTATGAGTGTCCTAAAAATGGAGACCATGTCATAAAACATCCTTATACTCAAAAGGATATTGCATCTTTAATAGGAACATCGCGTCCAACATTAAATATTCTTCTTAATGAACTAAAAGAGGAAAACATACTCAACTTCAACAGAAAAGAAATACGAATTATAAAAAAAACAGCTTAATGTTAGCTGGCTAACATTTAATGATCTTACAGTGATTTAATTTTGTTTCATAATAAGATATGAACTTAAAAAAAATCACAATGTTTAAGAAAACAATTTTCGCCTTTATGGCAATGAGCTTGTTACTTTCATCATGTAGTAATGATGACGATGTAACTCCAATTACACCAGATGCAGGAATCCTTAATGGAGGTCCTTTTACCTTTTTTGTAGATGGCCAACCAGATATGGTTTCTGGTATAACCACTGATCCAGATGCTGTAGGAACAAATAGAACATTTGTTATAACAGATGATGCAGGGAATATTTTAGGATTACCACCAACATTAGAGGCCCTGGAAGGTGTTGATTTTGATGGCGCTGGTACTGGAACCTGTTTAATATGGTATTTACGTTTTGAAGATGGACTATTAGGTGCCGAAATGGGACAAAATGCTAATGATTTAGAAGGAAATTTTGATTTATCAAATTCTATAACAGTCACTAGAAATAATGGACCAAATGCAGGAACTCTTAGTGGAGGTCCTTTTACCTTTTTTGTAGATGGACAACCAGATATGGTTTCTGGTATCACCACAGATCCTAACGCAATAGGAAGTAATAATACTTTTGTGATAACAGATGATGCAGGAAATATTTTAGGTTTACCACCAACATTAGAAGCCTTAGAAGGTGTAGATTTTGATGGTGCTGGTTTAGGAACGTGTTTAATATGGTATTTACGTTATGAAGATGGTTTAGTAGGTGCAGAAATGGGAATGAATGCCAATAACTTAAGCGGAATATTTAGCTTATCAAATTCAATTACTGTAAATAGAAATGAAGCTCCAAATGCAGGCACATTATCAGGCGGACCTTTTACATTCTGTGTAGATGGCACAATTGATAACGTCAATGGCATTACTACAGATCCAAATGCTGTTGGTACTAATAGTACCTTTGTTATAACTGATGATTTAGGAAATATTTTAGGTTTACCTCCAACACTTGATGCTTTAGAAGGTGTTGATTTTGATGGTGCAGGAGCTGGTGTTTGTTTAATATGGTATTTGCGTTTTGAAGATGGATTAATGGGAGCTGAAATGGGAATGAACGCAAATAATCTTTCAGGAATATTTAGCTTATCTAATGCTATTACAGTAACTCGAAACCAATCAAATGCAGGAACCCTTTCGGGAGGTCCATTTAATTTCACTGTAGATGGTACACCAGATATGGTATCTGGAATTACTACAGATCCTAATGCAGTTGGTGCTAACAGTACTTTTGTGATTACAGACGATTTAGGAAATATTTTAGGCTTACCACCAACTCTAGATGCACTTGAAGGTGTAGACTTTGATGGTGCAGGAGTAGGTACTTGTTTAATATGGTATTTACGTTTTGAAGATGGATTGGTAGGAGCCGAAATGGGACTAAATGCAAATGATTTAGACGGTTGTTTTAGTTTATCTAATTCAATAACAGTTAACAGAAACTAGGAATCAAATATTAATTTTTTGAGTTCTATTATTGTTAGATTCCGAAACTCGATCTTTAATTAGATCGAGTTTTTCTTTTAAAGCGTTTTAAAAAATGCTTTAATAAAGCTAGAAGAAAACAAGGATAACATTATTTTTAAGTCTTCACTAAAATGAGATTCTTCATCTAAAAAACGAAACATCGTTTTTGTGTTGTTTTTTGTGTAAAACTGTTCAAAAATCCACTCGCCTTTTGGGTTTTCATCATGCAATACTTTTAAAAAAATTTTGTCATAAAAAGCAAACTTTTTATTATATAGATTAAAATGTGGTAGTTTATTTTGCTTAATGTTATCAATGATTTTTGAAACTTTCTTTTCTGTGTGTTTAAAAGAATAACCTGTAGATCCTTTTACCCAACCACCACCAGTACCAATTTTGGTAATATGTTCGGTATTATAATTTTTAAACTTAAAATCTGTCATTGGTATTACACCTTGTTCAGACTCAGTGATAGCGTAATCTTCAATATTTAAGATATTAGTAATATACGATTTTAAGTAAGTGTCATAGAGTTGATCTTCCACAGTATATGATGTAAAAAAAGTAAACTCAACTAATGCTTTCCGTTTAGTAAGCGGAAGCACATATGTAAACGTTGTATCATTATTGTGCTTAATACGATAATCCATTACTGTAAATGATTCAGGATTAAAAGTATCAGTTTCTGTCTCTATAATCCAACCTTTAAAATGCTGAAATACCCTGGTATAGTTGTCTTTTCCAGAAAAATAATCTTCAGGAATTCTACTATCAAAAATGTAATTTGTCTTATAACTAGTATTTTGTCCATTAACAATAAAACCATCAATAGATTTAACAGTATCTATAATAAAGCTAAAGTTGTTTTTGTTATTTAAGATGTCTTTAGCATAATTGTAGAAATCTAAAGATTGAATCAATTTGTATTGGTAATCGTCTAAATTTATATCATAAGATTGTTTGGAGGAATGAAAGTTGCAAGAGTTCCATGTTTTAGATATAATATCATTCCATAGACCATGTCCTTTTTCCCAAAAACACCAAGTTTTATCGTTTTCTAGTTTTTTAGAAGAATCAATTAAGGCAATTTCTTTAGTGTCAAAGAAAGGGTCATTAGCCATTGCTAATGCCAATTGCAAACCAGCTAAGCCGTTACCAATAATGATATAATCTAAACGGCTTTTATCCATAAAGATTAGTTAATTCTTAAAATATTTGAGAGGTACTATGAGCATCCCGTAGTTTTCACCTTTGTGTTTCCCTAGGTGCTTATGATGAATTTTGTGAGCACGTCTAACACCACGAGCATACCAGTTATTAGCATTACGAAAGAGCTTGAAACGTTGGTGTATAAAAATATCATGTACTAAAAAATAGGTAAGGCCATAGGCAAAAATACCTAAACCAATAGGTAAACAGAACCAAACGTTTTCATAACTCCATAGATAGAAACAAATAATACTAACTAAAGCGTAAAAAATAAAGAAGGCATCATTGCGTTCAAACCAACTATCATGGTCTTTGTGGTGATGATCTTTGTGTAAACTCCATAAAAACCCATGCATAATATACTTATGAGTAAACCATGCCATAAACTCCATAAAAAAGAAAGTTCCTAAAAAAACGCTAAGCCAAATGAATAGTTGCATGTTTTAAAATTACATTAAGTTGAGTTGATATTTGACATAGCTTCTCGTTAAAAGCTCTATCTTTTTATAATCAGGCACTCTAATACGTGTGGTTTTAATTTTTAGTGCTGGAGTTTTCTTTAATTTTTTGAGTAATTGTCTGTAATAACGATAAGCCATAAATACTCCAAATTTTGCTTCTAGTGGTAATTTTCTAATACCTTCTAAACCTTTGGCAAAATCAGCTTCTATATCTTCAATGATATGTTGTTTAGAAGCTTCATCTAAATTATCTAAATCTGTATTAGGAAAATAAGTACGTTCTAAATCATCATAATCGGCTTTAAGATCCCTTAAAAAATTAACTTTCTGAAAAGCTGAACCTAAAGCCATAGCTGTCTCTTTAAGCTCATCAAATTTTTCTTGGTCACCCTTTACAAATACTTTTAAACACATTAAGCCAACAACATCAGCAGAACCATAAATGTAATTTTTGTACTCCTCTGGAGTTAAGTATTTCTTTTTATGTAAGTCTAATTGCATGCTATTCATAAAAGCGTCTACATGTTCTTGTTCTAAATTGTAACTATGAAAAGTATGCTGGAAAGAGTTAAGGATTGGATTGAGACTGATCTTATCAGTTAATGCATTATTTAAGTCTTTTTCAAAATTACTGAAAAGCTTTTTTTTGTTGTAGTCATGAAAAGTATCTACAATTTCATCAGCAAATCTCACAAATCCATATATGTTGTAAATATCTTGCCTAATAGATTTAGACAGCATTTTTGTAGCTAAAGAAAAAGAAGTGCTATAAGCGTTAGTTACTGTTTTAGAGCAGTCCTTAGAAACGGAATCGAAAATAGATTTCATGTAATTATAAAATTGATGCTTTTAAACTCGTTGTTTTCCGAGAGAATTGTTTATTTATTAGTTCTGCTACCAGTTTCCCAGAAATTAGAGAAGGTGGTACTCCAGGTCCTGGAACGGTTAATTGTCCTGTGAAGAATAAATTCTTCACTTTTTTACTTTTGAGTTTAGGTCTTAAAAATGCGGTTTGGAGAAGCGTATTAGCCATGCCGTAAGCATTTCCTTTGTAAGAGTTATAATCCTTGATAAAATCATTTACACAAAAACTCTCCTTAAATATAATGTTTTTTTCAACTTTTTGTGAGGTAAGCCTTTCAAAACGTTTAATAATGATATTAAAATAATGTTCTCTAAGCTCTTTTGTGTCCTCAAGCCCTGGAGCTAATGGAATTAAAAATATACCAGCTTCTTTTCCTGTGGGAGCAGCGTTATCATCTGTTATACTAGGGAAACTTGCATAAAATAAGGGTTCATCTGGCCATTTAGGATTGTCGTAAATAGCTTCTGCATGAACATCGAAATCTACATCAAAGAATAAAGTATGATGATTTACATTTATTAATTTTTTATCAAAACCAACATAGAATAATAAAGATGAAGGCGCAAATGTTTTTTTCTCCCAATAAGATTCTGAATATTGTCTGTACTCTTCATCTAATAATGTCTCAGAATGATGATAATCTGCACCACTGAGAATGATGTCTGATTCAAAAATCTTACCATTAGATAGTATTTTAGAAGCTGTACCATTATGTACTAAAATTTTTTCTACTGAGGCATTTGTTTTAATAGTTACACCCAAGGATTTAGCTAATTTTTCCATAGCCAATATAACCTGATACATTCCTCCTTTAGGATGAAATGTGCCAATACCAAAATCGGCATAATTCATAAAACTATAGAACGAAGGTGTGTTACTTGGTTTAGCACCTAAAAACAATACAGGAAATTCTAGTATTTGAGAAAGGCGTTTGTTCTTAAAAGACTTACGAACATCCCTTTTTATATTACTAAAAAATTGATTTAATTTCGTCGCAGTTTTTAAAGTAACTAATTCTAAAGGTGATTCTCCTGGATTATATACTAAATCTTTTATAGCTATATCGTAATTAGACTTTGCAGTCGCAATAAATTTTTTAAGTTTAATAGAACTGCCTGGTTCTTCGTTTTCAAAAGCTATACAAATTTTCTCTAAAGTATCTTCAATAGTGATGTAGTCCTCTTTACCAAAATAAACACTGTAAGCAGGATTGAGTTTTTCTAGCTTATAAAAGTCTGAAGGTGAAGTATCAAAGTCAGCAAAGAAACGATCAAATACATCTGGCATCCAATACCAAGTAGGACCTATATCAAATGTAAAACCTTCTTTCTTGAGTTGTCTTGCTCTTCCGCCTATGGTACTATTTTTTTCAAAAATGGTAACGTCAAAGCCATCTTTTGCTAGATAACAAGATGCTGCTAGTGATGAGAATCCTGATCCAATTATTGATACTGATTTTTTCATGTTTAACAAATATAATTAAAAGTTAAACAGAATAGGAAGAAGTTTAAAACTTTTATAATTCTTTAACTAAATCCATGATAGAATTGAAAGCTCTGAAACCTTTAGGAAGATTTGTTGTATCAATAGTCTGAACCATTCTACCTAACATCCAAAACTCTGTGTTATTACCGTCGAGTAACTTTTTCTTGACATCTTCTAAATATTTAGGTATTTCGTCTTTTTCAGGCTTAACTGTAAAGTAAGATAAAAAGGTAATATTATCATAATAGCCTAACACATCAACTAAGCTATCCATCGGAACACTCTGCCCAAGCAGTATAGAATGGTGCCCATGAGCAACTATTTCATAATTAATAAACATTAATCCAAGTTCATGAACTTCATTATCTGGTAAATAAAGCACAAACGTTTTATCTGTAGTAGATTTATTTATTTGTATGTTTTCTGTATTAATCAGAATTTTTTGACGTATCAAAGTCGTTAAAAAATGCTCGTGAGCTGGTGTAATGGTATCGGTTTGCCACAATAAACCAATCTCTGTCATTAGCGGAACAAATACGTCGTAAAAAATGTTTCTGAACGTTTTCTCTCTAATGAGACCATTGTAGGTATTATAGAAGAGAACTTGATCAAAGTTTAGCATAGACAACTTGAAAGAGTTTATTGCATGACTTTTTAAGTTGGTTTGGTTTGCAATATTTCTTACTAACTCAGGGATTTTTTTTTCTTCTACTTCTGCTATTTTAGAAATTTTATAACCATTATTATTTAGGTAACTAACATTTAATAATTTCTGAAAATTCTCTAAATCGTAATATCTTATGTTGGTATCTGTTCTTTTAGGTTGAAGTAGATTATAACGTTTTTCCCAAATACGAATTGTATGAGCTTTAATACCAGTAAGGTTTTCGAGATCCTTAATGCTAAATTTGTTCTTTACGTTGTTCATTTATTTATAAAAAACTTTAAACAAAAATAGGTATTTATACTTAGATAAGCATCTTTTGGGTAAATATAAAGCAATAAAATGTGAATAATTTAACAGAATTTGTTAAATACGTAAGAAAGTGCGCACGAGAAGACTCGAACTTCCACGGACTAATGTCCACCAACCCCTCAAGCTGGCGCGTCTACCAATTCCGCCACGTGCGCATATAATGAAGTCATCAAAAATAAGAAAAGTTAAGCATTTGCTTAACTTTTCTGGTGACCTGGCTGGGGCTCGAACCCAGGACCCTCTCCTTAAAAGGGAGATGCTCTACCAACTGAGCTACCAGGTCGTCATTTTCCTTAAATGAGGGTGCAAATATAAAATGTTTAATTAATAATACAATGCAATTATCTAATAAATTTTTGTTTTTTTGTGATGTGATATTTTAGGTGCTTAATAATCAAAAAACAAACCTAATATGATTGTAGTTTTAATAGGATACATGGCTTCTGGTAAGTCTACAATTGGTAGACAATTGGCCTCTAAGTTAGGCTTTAGTTTTATAGACTTAGACAGCTATATTGAAGAACAAGAACTACTTTCTATTTCTGATATATTTAATAAAAAAGGTGAAATTTATTTTAGAAAAAAAGAGTCTGAATACCTTAACGAAATTATAAACGGAGAACAAAATAATATAGTTCTTAGTTTAGGTGGAGGCACACCTTGCTACGCAGATAATATAGCTTTGTTATTAAATGATAAAAGTATTTTAACAATTTACCTAAAAGTTGGTTTAGATGAAATAGTTAATCGTTTAGGTAATGAAAAATATAAAAGACCATTAGTTGCACATATAGAGACTAGGGAGGATTTAAAAGATTTTATAAGAAAGCATTTATTTGAACGCTCACTTTATTATGAACAGTCTAATATTAAAATACATACTGATCATAATTCTGCAAAAGAGGTCGTTGAAAAAATAATATTACAACTATATTAAAGCAGCTTCGTAAGCATTTGTAACTAAACTAACTTCTATATGTTCTTTTAATGTTGTGGATAATGAAATTCCTTTAAAGTCAGCTTTTACAGGATATTTTTTATGATTTCTATTAACAAGAACAGCTGTTTTAAATTGTTTTAATGGCACATCTAAAAAATGTTTTACACCATAAATTAATGTACTACCAGAGTTAAGAACATCGTCTACAAGAACAATAGATTTATTTTTATAATCTTCAGGTTTTAATGAGGTGCTGATTGGATTTAGAGGCTTTTTTTTATCAATTGACACCTTACAAAGAACAACATTGAGATCAGAAATTTTAGATAATACAGTTTTAATCTTTTTAGCTAAGATGTAACCATTTTCATCAATTCCAGCGAGTATAACTTCAGTATTTTTAACGTTGCTTTCATAGATTTGGTAAGCAATACGTCTAATTTTATGCTCTATTTCTGAATGTGTTAATATGATTTGTTTATCTGACATCAACAATTGTTTTTCCAAAGATAATAAAGCAATTTGGATTACTCAGAATCCTCATAAAAATCATCAATATCTCTACGATCTTTTTTTGTTGGTCGTCCTGTACCTTTCTTTCTGTAGTAATCCTTAGAATATTTAAGAAGCTGCTGAGCATCAAATTCAGATTTTGGAGTTGTATCTGTTCTATAAATATCAACTAGCTTAGCGCCAACTCTATTTGGAGGAATATCTAAGATAGTAAGTTGGTAGTTGATTTGATTTTTACGAACACTTATTTTATCCATAGGATACACTTCTTTTCCAGGCTTAGAAATTTGTTCATTGACTTTAATTTGTCCTTTTTTGCAAGCAGTTGTTGCCATATTTCTTGTTTTGAAATAACGAACACACCATAAAAACTTATCAATCCTCATACAAATTCATTAAAAACAACGTTAATGTTGTTGTACAAAAATAGTATTATATTGTATCTTGCGAACTTAAAATTAAGCAAGATTGAACAATTTGATTTAGTCCTCTAAGTCATTAAAAAAAGAATTTATGAAAATTAGAAGTTTGGGTGTTTTGGTTTTAACACTATCTTTACTGATTGCCTCTTGTCGTCCAGATGATGGAGGGTCTACTACACCTGTTGCTAATGATAGAACAGAACAGCAAGTTATCGATGATGCTGCACTAGTTGAGTACTTAAATACACATTATTATAATGCTACGACCTTTGATGGTTCTGGTGGTTTTACCATAGAAGATATTGACATCATGGAATTACCAAAAGATGACGATGATAACTATTTACCTTTACCAGATCCTGATAATAATAATTTGTTAATAGAGGATGTTGAAGAAATTGCTACCACTTTCTTAGACGTAGATTATAAATATTACATATTGAGACTAGGTCAAAATGGAGGAGGAGAAAGTCCTAAATTCTCTGACGATATTAGAGTACGTTATTCTGGTAACTTAGAAGATGGTACTATTTTCGATAGTGCTGTTACACCAGTTGAATTTGATATGACCAACGTTATACAAGGTTGGAATCGTGTTATGCCACAGTATAATACTGCAGAATCTTTTGAAATTATTGGAGGAGAAGTTATTTATACCAATTATGGTTTAGGCGTTATGTTTTTACCTTCAGGTTTATCTTATTTTGCAACACCACCTTTTGGAGTACCAGCTTATGCTAACCTAGTCTTTAAATTTGAGTTATTACAATTTGAAGAAAATGATCATGATAACGATGGTATTCCTTCTTATTTAGAAGATTTAGATTTAGATCTTAACCTATTTACAGATGATACAGATGAAAATAGTGTACCTAATTATATAGATAATGATGATGATGGTGATGGTGTTTTAACAATCAATGAAGACGAAAACGGAGATGGAGATCCTACCAATGATATTGGTGAAAACGGAATCCCTAGATATTTAGATCCTGAAGAAACGGATTCTTTTGAAACAGAAGACTAATTAAAAAGCCGCTAAATTTTAGCGGCTTTCTTATATTATATTTTTAAAGATAAACTGAGAATTAGTTGATCTGGTCTGGTATCTAATCGACTTATATCAATCCCATTATTATTAAGGAAATTAGCTTCATTATCACTAAATCCTCTCTCGTATCGTAAATCAATTCCAAATTTATCTATATTAAGTCCAATACCAAAGTTTAAACCAACACTAAAGTCATTGTCAATATCACTTACATTAATATTTCCAAATTCAGAATCTAAGATATACTGAAGTGATGGACCACCAAATATATTAATAGGTCCAAGAACTTTAATACCTACTAAGAGTGGTAAGTCTAGTTTTTTCATACTAAAATCTGAGCTGTTATAATCACTCTTTGTAGCTGTATAAACCAGTTCTGGTCTAAAGAATACCTTGTTGCCAAGTTTGCCAAATACACCAAAATGATAACCTATATTTCTATCAGGATTCTCGGCTGTATCACCTATTGAGGCAAAGTAATTGCCATTTGCGTTGTAGTTTAAACCACCTTTAATTCCAAAACCACTGCCTGATTGTGCATAGGTAGATGAACAGAATAATGTCAGTATAAAAACTGATAAAGCTAATTTTCTCATAATATTCGTTTTAAGATTTGATAGTTATAATCAAAAACGTTGCCAAAAGAAAATTATTCTTAATAAGCTAATCTTTTATTTGCGCTTTAGTACTGTTAATGATGCTTCAACTATAGCTTTAGCATTAAGACCATATTTATCCATTAATTGAGCCGGAGTACCAGATTCTCCAAAAGTATCTTTGGTAGCTACAAATTCTTGAGGTGTTGGGTGGTGTAACGCTAATACTCTAGAGACACTTTCTCCGAGACCTCCAAGATAATTATGTTCTTCGCAGGTTACTACACAACCTGTTTTTTTAACAGAATTAATTATGGCATCTACATCCAAAGGTTTTATGGTGTGTATATTTATCACTTCAGCACTTATCCCTTTTTCATTAAGAGTTTTTGCAGCTTCTAATGCTTCCCAAACTAAATGTCCTGTAGCCACAATTGTTACATCATTACCGATTTGTAAATATACTGCTTTACCTATTTCGAAAGTTTGATTCTCTGGTGTAAAGTTTGCTACTTTAGGTCTACCAAACCTTAAATAAACAGGACCATGATGTTTAGCTATAGCAAGCGTAGCAGCTTTAGTTTGGTTATAGTCGCATGTATTAATTACAGTCATGCCAGGAAGCATCTTCATTAAGCCAATATCTTCTAGGATTTGATGTGTAGCACCATCTTCGCCTAGAGTTACTCCTGCATGAGAAGCACAAATTTTTACATTCTTATGAGAATAGGCAACGCTCTGTCTTATCTGATCATAAACTCTTCCGGTTGAGAAATTTGCAAATGTTCCAGTAAAAGGAATTTTACCACCTATGGTCATTCCTGCTGCCATACCAATCATATTGGCTTCAGCAATCCCAACTTGGAAAAAACGATCCGGATGGTTGGCTTTAAAATCATCCATTTTTAATGAGCCAGTTAGATCTGCACATAAAGCAACTACATTATCGTTAGTCTGTCCTAGTTCAGTTAATCCTGCTCCAAAGCCTGATCGTGTATCTTTATTTCCTGTGTTTTTGTATTCTATCATTTTCAATATTGTTTTAAGATCATCTCTAAAATGAAGTATTTGGATGCCTTTTAATAATCGCCTAAAGTTTCTGAATTTTGCCCAAGACCAATTGCTAATTGATCATCATTTGGTGCCTTGCCATGCCAAGCATGAGTGTGCATCATAAAATCTACACCATTACCCATTACAGTTTTTAACAAAACACAAACAGGTTTTCCTTGTCCAGATTTAGATTTGGCGTCTTCCAACCCTTTTATTATCGCTTCTATAGAATTGCCTTCTTCAACCTCTACAACAGTCCATCCAAAAGCTTCAAACTTAGCTTTTAAGTTACCCATTGGCAATACATCATCTGTAGAGCCATCAATTTGCTGACCGTTAAGATCTATAGTAGAAATAAGATTATCTACCTTATTACCAGACGCATACATTATGGCTTCCCAATTCTGACCTTCTTGTAACTCACCATCACCATGCAAGCTGTAAACAATATGTTTATCGTTATTTAATTTTTTAGTCTCAGCAGCACCAATTGCAACAGACATACCTTGACCAAGAGAGCCAGAGGCAATTCTCACTCCTGGTAGTCCTTCATGTGTAGTAGGATGTCCTTGTAATCTAGAATTTATTAATCTAAATGTATTTAATTCATCAACTGGAAAATAACCAGATCTAGCTAATACACTGTAGTATACAGGTGAAATATGACCATTAGATAAAAAGAAAAGATCTTCACCTTTGCCATCCATATTAAAACCATCATTACGTTGCATAACGTCTTGATAAAGCGCTACAAAAAATTCAGCACAGCCAAGAGATCCACCTGGATGACCAGAGTTTACTTTATGAACCATTCTAAGTATATCTCGTCGTACTTGAGTTGTTAAATCTTCTAGTTGTTTAATATCTGGCATTAGGATTATGACTTTAAATTTAAAGCATCAAAAATAGGTTTTAAAAACCCCTTTGCAAAGTCTAAAAAAAGCCACTTATTAACGAAATACCTCTACTTGCTAACAATTTTTGATTTAGACCAATTTCTTATGAATTAAGAATTTTAACAGCTACATATTTTTAGAAGTCATTAGGATAATTTGACATTGAGTTGATTATCTTTGGCAACGCAGATAATCTATAACATGACTTTCGATTTAAAAGCTAAAGATCCACAAAGTAAAGCAAGAGCAGGTATATTAAAAACAGATCATGGAACTATTGAGACTCCTATTTTTATGCCTGTAGGAACTGTAGCTTCTGTTAAAGGTGTGCATCAGCGTGAGCTTAAAAATGATATTAATCCAGATATTATTTTAGGAAACACCTATCACCTTTACTTAAGACCACAAACACCAATTTTAGAAGCAGCTGGAGGTTTACATAAGTTTATGAATTGGGATAGAAATATTTTAACAGATTCTGGAGGTTATCAAGTATACTCTTTATCTGCTAATAGAAAAATTAAAGAAGAAGGCGTTAAGTTTAAAAGTCATATCGATGGAAGTTATCATACTTTTACTCCAGAAAATGTTATGGAAATTCAGCGAACTATAGGAGCTGATATTATTATGGCTTTTGATGAATGCACACCATATCCATGTGATTATAATTACGCAAAGCGTTCTATGCATATGACGCATCGCTGGTTAGATCGCTGTGTAAATCATTTAGAGAAATTACCGTTTAAGTACGATTACAGTCAAACATTTTTTCCTATTGTCCAAGGCAGTACTTATAAAGATTTACGAGAACAATCAGCAGAATATATAGCTAACGCTGGAGCTGAAGGAAATGCTATAGGTGGATTATCTGTTGGTGAACCTGCTGAAGAAATGTATGCAATGACTGAAGTTGTTTGTGATATATTGCCTGAGGATAAACCTCGTTATTTAATGGGAGTTGGAACACCAATAAACATATTAGAAAATATTGCCTTAGGTGTTGATATGTTTGATTGTGTAATGCCAACACGTAATGCAAGAAATGGGATGCTATTTACTGCTCATGGAACAATAAACATTAAAAATAAAAAATGGGAAGACGATTTCTCTCCGATAGATGAAATGGCAATTACGTTTGTAGATACAGAATATACTAAAGCATACTTAAAGCATTTATTCAGCGTTAATGAATTGCTCGGAAAACAAATAGCTACCATTCATAACCTAGGATTTTATTTATGGTTAGTTAGAGAAGCTAGAAAGCATATTATTGCAGGAGATTTTGCGACATGGAAAGCACAAATGGTTAATCAAATGAATAAGCGTTTATAATAGTGAAGATATTAGATTGGTACATATTAAGACGTTACTTGTTTACATTCTTCTCTATGTTATTATTGTTTATTCCAATAATGATAACTGTAAACCTAGCAGAGAAGATTGGTAAAATTCTTGAAAAAGAAGTTCCATTTTGGGAAGTTATGGAATACTATTTAAACTTTACGATAGTATTTGCCAACTTACTATTTCCTATATTTTTGTTCTTATCTGTGATTTGGTTTACCTCTAAACTTGCCAATAATACTGAGGTTATCGCTTTTTTAAGTTCTGGAGTATCCTTTACACGATTTTTAAGACCCTATCTTATTGGAGCTTCTATTGTTGCAGCTATTGCACTTTTATTAGGCTTATATCTAGCACCAAAAGCAAATACAGGTTTTAATGAGTTTAAATATAAATATCTAAAAGGTAGAGCTGGAGTTCAGGATACAAAGCATGTTTACAGTCAAATTAATGATAATGATATTATTTATGTTAGTAGTTTTAATCCTAGTGATAAATCAGGAAGAAACTTCACTTTAGAGCATTTTGAAGGTAATGAATTAAAATATAAAATTTTTGCAGATCAAATTAAATATGATGAAAAAGACTCTACTTACAAGTTAACACGTTATGTGAAGCGTGTTGTTGGACAAGAAGATGATAGCATTTTTATTCAACGACGTATGAATTTTGATTTTAAATTTAACATCGAAGAGTTTACACCTGTATCCTACGCAGCTGAAACTAAAACCTATTCTGATTTAGTAAGATTCATTGAACGAGAAAAGAAAAAAGGGTCCTCTCAGATTGGACGATATGAAGTTGTAAAATACAGAAAATGGAGCCTTCCTGTTTCTGTGTTTATTTTAACTATTATTGGTCTATCAGTATCTTCAGTAAAACGACGAGGCGGAATGGGAGTAAATCTATTATTCGGAATTTCTATTGCCTTAGTCTACGTGTTCTTTGATAAGATATTTGGAGTAATGGCAGAACAATCTAGTTTTTCACCTCTAGTTGCCGTTTGGTTTCCAAATATCATTTTTGGTATTTTAGCCATATACATACTATACAATGCCAAACGCTAAACTTAAGAATTACCTTCACCTTCACGTATTGGTTTTTATAGCAGGCTTTACGGCTATTCTAGGAAAAGAAATATCTATAGATTCTGTTCCATTGGTTTGGTATAGAATGCTCATTGCTATGCTTTTAATGTTTTGTTACATTAAGATTATTAGGCTTAAAATTAAAGTAGATAAAAAAACCATGTTTCAATTTTTTGGAGCAGGTATTATCATAGCATTACACTGGATTACTTTTTTTGAATCTATTAACCAAGCCAATGTATCTATAGCCTTGGCTATGTTTTCAACAGGTGCTTTTTTTGCATCGTTTATTGAGCCTTTAATTTTTAGAAGAAGAATTTTAGGTTTTGAGATACTTTTTGGTATTGTAGTTATTATTGGTGTTTTTTTAATAACACAAAGCGAGATAAGGTATATCAATGGTATTTTATTAGGTATATCATCAGCATTGTTTTCAACTTTATTTGCTGTTATTAATGGAAAATTTATTGTAAAGCATAATGCCACTATAATTTCATTTTATGAATTTATAAGTGGTGTTTTTTTTATTAGTATTTTTTTAGTTTTTAAGAATGAATTTTCAAGGGAGTTCTTTCAGTTATCTAGTAAAGATTGGCTTTTATTATTAATACTTGGTTCAGTTTGTACAGCATATGCTTTTATTGGTGCAATACATGTAATGAAACAGATAAGCCCTTACACAGTAATATTAAGTTATAATTTAGAGCCCATTTACGGAATTGCTATAGCGCTCTTTTTATATCCTGAAACAGAAACCATGTCGCCAAATTTTTATTATGGTGCTATCTTAATTTTATGCACAGTAATTTTAGATAGTGTTTTAAAAAATAGAAAGAAGAAGAAATTAAATACATAATACCAAGATTTATACTAAAGTTGATTTAAGGATTCTCATATTGAATCAAAAAATGTAAATTTGCATGCTAACTAAAACTAAAATTCAGTTTCTATGGAATATTTAGAATTTGAACTTCCAATTAAAGAACTAGAAGAACAACTAGAAAAATGCCAAGTTATAGGTGAGGAGAGTGAAGTTGATGTAACTGAAACCTGTAAACAAATTGAAAAAAAACTAGCAGAAACCAAAAAGGATATTTACAAAAACCTTTCAGCTTGGCAAAGAGTACAGCTGTCTAGACATCCTAATAGACCTTATACTTTAGATCACATTAAAGCACTTTGTGGTGATTCGTTTTTAGAATTACATGGTGATCGTAATGTAAAGGACGATAAAGCCATGATTGGTGGTTTGGGTAAAATAGGAGACCAAACATATATGTTTATTGGTCAGCAAAAAGGGTTTAATACAAAAACTAGACAATATAGAAATTTCGGAATGTCTAATCCAGAAGGTTATCGTAAAGCTTTGCGTTTAATGAAATCTGCTGAAAAGTTTGGTATTCCTGTTGTTACACTTATAGATACTCCTGGTGCTTATCCTGGACTAGAGGCTGAAGAACGCGGACAAGGCGAAGCTATAGCTAGAAATATATTAGAAATGACACGTCTTAAAGTTCCCATCATAACCATTATTATTGGTGAAGGAGCTTCAGGAGGAGCCCTAGGTATTGGTGTTGGCGATAAAGTTTTAATGCTAGAAAATACCTGGTATTCTGTTATATCACCAGAATCGTGTTCATCTATTTTATGGAGAAGTTGGGAATATAAAGAGCAAGCAGCAGAAGCACTAAAACTTACAGCTAAGGACATGAAACGTATGAAGCTTGTAGACGAAATCATCAAAGAACCATTAGGTGGCGCGCATACAGATAGAGAAAAAACATTTTTAGCTGTTAAAGATGCAATCTTAAAAAATTATGATCTTCTAAAGAACTTATCACCAAAAGAATTGGTGAAACAACGTATGGAAAAATACGATGAGATGGGAGTTTATAAAAGCTAACCCTCTAACAACATAGCTTTTAAAAGTACTGAAGTGTTTTACTTCAGTTTTTTTATCACTATTAACAATATTTCTCACTTATTAACAGTTCAATTGTTGATGAACTGTTGAGATTCATAAATTAGTCTCAAGCAGTTTATCGATAGTTATTAGCTACTTTAGCAGTTATGAAACAACCCAATCCAGTTCAAGGCTACAAAGTCGATAAAAGCACTATTATTAATCTAGAGAAAGGTAAAATACCTCCACAAGCTCTTGATTTAGAAGAAGTTGTGCTTGGAGCTATGATGATTGATAAAAAAGGTGTTGATGAGGTTATTGATATCCTTAGTGCCGAAGCTTTTTATAAAGAAGCACATCAACACATCTTTGAAGCTATTTTCAAATTATTTGAAAACAGTGAGCCAGTCGACTTATTAACTGTTTCTAGTCAATTAAAGAAAGATGAAAAATTAGATGTTGTTGGAGGTGATTTTTACTTAATTTCCTTAACGCAACGCGTCTCCTCATCTGCTCATATTGAGTTTCATGCACGTATTATATTACAAAAGTATATTCAACGTAGTCTAATTAAAATTTCTAACGAAATTATCGAAGAAGCCTATGATGAAACTAAAGATGTTTTCGATCTATTAGATAATGCAGAAGCTAAGCTATATGAAGTTACTCAAGGTAATGTTAAAAAATCTACAGAGACTGCTCAAAGTTTAGTTATCCAAGCCAAGAAGAAAATTGAAGAGATATCAAATAAGGAAGGTTTAAGTGGTATACCTTCAGGATTTGATAAAGTAGATAAGCTCACTTCTGGTTGGCAGCCAAGTGATTTAGTTATTGTAGCTGCACGTCCTGGTATGGGTAAAACTGCATTAACCTTGACTATGGCTAGGAATATGGCTGTTGAAAAGAATATACCTGTTGCCTTCTTTTCATTAGAAATGTCTTCTGTACAATTAATCACACGTTTAATTTCTAGTGAAACGGGTTTATCCTCAGAGAAATTAAGAACAGGTAGATTAGAAAAACACGAATGGGAACAACTTAATGTTAAGGTGAAAACATTAGAAAAAGCACCTTTATTTATAGATGATACACCTTCGTTATCTATTTTTGATTTAAGAGCTAAAGCACGTCGTTTAGCATCGCAATATGGTATTAAATTGATAGTTATTGACTATTTGCAATTAATGACTGCTGGTGGAAGCCAGAAAGGCGGAAATAGAGAGCAAGAAATTTCTACCATTTCTCGTAACTTAAAGGCATTAGCAAAGGAATTAGAAGTCCCAGTAATTGCATTATCTCAATTATCTCGTGCTGTAGAAACTCGTGGAGGAAGTAAACGTCCTTTGCTTTCAGATTTACGTGAGTCTGGAGCTATTGAGCAAGATGCAGACATTGTATCGTTTATTTACAGACCAGAATACTATAAAATTGAAGAATGGGATGATGAAGAGCGTTCACCAACAGAAGGACAAGCAGAATTTATTGTAGCAAAGCACAGAAATGGTGGATTGGATAATATCAGATTAAAGTTTATTGGTCATTTAGGTAAGTTCGATAACTTAGATGATTTTGATACACCTTTTGGTGAATTCCACTCTAAAATGAATGCTGCTGCAAACGACGACACTTTTAAACCAGATTTATTTCCAACAGCAGATGACGCATTTGATACACCTGATGATGATGGTGTACCGTTTTAATCTTTTTTTAAGATTCTCAATGTCTTAATTGCCTTATCTTTACTTTTCGCTATTAAAAGAAAATTGCCTCATGCTAGACCAAAGACGCACTACTAATATACTGTTATTAGTCATTGTTATTCCATTAGTATTTTACTTATTAAAGATATTGTCCTTTATTTTTATTCCGCTGATATTTTCTATGTTTATTGCCTTGTTGTTTTTGCCTTTAATGCGGTTTTTAGCTAGACGAAAAATACCAAAGTTCTTGAGTATTATTTTTGTTTTACTCCTAGTTACTGCTGGTGTTAAGATTGGGATAGAGTTAGTGCAATTATCCAGTAAAGAGATTCTTGCTACTAAGTCAGAGTTTTTGACTAAAGCTGATGAAAAACTTACGGATTTAAAAGGGTATTTATCTGAAAATTTTGGAGCAGAATTTGAAGACGATAAAAACATAGTAACTCAGTTTTTTCAAAAAGAAAATATAGGTTCTACGCTAGGTTTTCTTAGAAAATTTTTAACCATGTTATTAATGACTGCATTTTTTGTGGTGTTATGGTTAGCGGAATCTATAAATGTCCAAAAGCTTTTAAATAGTACATTGTTAAGACGAAAACATACCTCTATTAAAGCCTTTATGAAAATAGAGAAGGACTTAATAAAATTTATTAAAGTGAAGTTTTTGGTTAGCTTATGCACAGGAATTTTTACAGGATTAATGTGTTATTTCTTTGATGTAAGCTTTCCTATATTTTGGGGACTTTTTGCCTTCGTCATAAATTTTGTGCAAATGGTTGGTTCTTTTATTTCTGTAATTTTGCTTTCAATTTTTGCTTTTGTTGAGTTAGACACAACAAGTACTCTATTGTTTTTTATTACATCAATTACTGGAGTACAAGTAGTTTTTGGAGCAATCCTTGAACCGATTTTTATGGGTAAATCATTTTCAATAAATGTTATCGCAGTCCTAGTAATGTTGATGTTCTGGGGATTTTTATGGGGAATTCCTGGCTTAATTATGGCAATTCCTATTACAGTATTCATTAAAATTATTTTAGAGCAATTTCCTAATACTAAAATTATAGCCAGTCTTCTTTCTGGAAGTGAAACTAAACTCTGATAATATTTAATTATTAGTTTTGTCATTCAGTTGGAGACTTAGGAGTCACACTGAGCCTGTCGAAGTGCTCTCGAAGTCTGAAGGCGAATTTATTTATTTAGCTAGATTCATTTTTTAAACTCTACAATTTACTTCAAAGTCAAAATGTTTTTTAAGTATCTTTCAGCTTAAAATTATATTATGGTTCACGGCACACATAATGCATTAAACGACTCAAGAAATGCAACAATAAAAATTTCTATAAACGGAAAACTATTCAATAGAGAAGACGCTAAAATCTCAGTTTTTGATAGTGGATATCTGGTAGGTGATGGTGTATGGGAAGCACTCCGACTTCATGATGGTATTTTAGTTTTTCTTGACGATCATTTTAATAGATTGTGGCAAGCTGCTGCTACTATTGGTATGCAATTACCATTTTCAAAATCTGAGTTGGAAATTTCTGTGCATAAAGTTTTAGAAGCTAATAATATGACTACAGATGTCCATGTTCGCATTATGGTAACGCGTGGTATAAAGAAAACACCTTCTCAAGATCCTAGATTAACCATTTCTGGCCCAAATGTGGTTATTATACCTGAGCACAAAAAAGCTTCTAAAGAAAGCAAAGAAAAGGGTATTACCTTATTTACGAGTACAATCCGTCGTGGTTCTCCAGATTATTTAGACCCAAAGCTTAATTGCCACAGTAAGTTACACGAAGTACAAGCATTAGTTCAGGCCATAGAAGCTGGTGCAGACGAAGCCTTAATGTTAGATGTTAACGGCTTTGTGTCAACCTGTAATGCGACTAATTTTTTTATGATTAGAGATAATGAAGTATGGACGTCTACAGGCCAGTATTGTATGAATGGCATCACTAGAGCTAAAGTTATCGAAGTATGCAAACAGAATAACATTGTATGTCATCAAAAGAATTTTTCATTATACGATGTATATGGTGCAGATGAAGCTTTCGTAACAGGGACTTTTGGAGGTTTAACTCCTGTTACTAAAATTGACGGACGTGTTATTGGAAAAGGTAACTATGGAGAAATTACACGTCATTTAAGCGCTTTATATGAACAACTCATTCACTCTGAAATTGAAAAACAGAAGTAATATGCCTAAGCATATTTGTCTGTGGTCAGGTCCACGAAATATATCTACTACTTTGATGTATTCTTTTGCGCAGCGTAAAGACACTAAAGTATTTGACGAGCCATTATATGCTCATTATTTATCTAAGCATCCAAAAGCTAAGCAGTATCATCCTGAAGCAGAAGCTATCCTAAATACCATAGAGCATGATGGAAATAAGGTCATGAAAATGCTACTACACCATAGTGAAAAACCTATTTATTTTTATAAGCAAATGATTCATCATCTGTTAGATCTTGATCGTAAATTCATGACCAAAACGATTAATATTATTCTAACGAGAAATCCAAAAGAAATGTTGCCATCTTTTGATAAAGTTATCTCAAATCCGCATATTGATGATGTTGGATATAAACTTCATGTTAATTTACTTAACTATTTTAAAAACAATACTATAGAATATGTTATTTTAGACTCTAAGCGTGTATTGTTGAATCCAGAAGAAGTGTTGAAGAAGTTATGTGATGCTGTTGACATTCCGTTTTATAAAACTATGCTTCATTGGGACAAAGGTGCACGATCAGAGGATGGAATTTGGGCTAAACATTGGTATAGTAATATCCATAATTCCACAGGATTTATACCATATAAACCAAAGACTGAACCGTTTCCAAATCATTTAAAACCATTACTTAAAGAATGTCAACCTTATTATGAGCAGTTACTCGAAGAAGCTTTATAAAAGTCTTAAAAGAATAATAAATCCAACTTACGAGAGTGTTTTTTTTCCTATATTTCACTTTAAAATGAATCATTCCCAAATGAGATTAAAACAGAACTTACTTATTTTACTCCTGTTTCTAGCAGCTATACCAAGTTACGCATCCTATATTTTAATTCCTATGGATGCTGATACTCAGGATAATCATTTAAAAGCTTATGGTGTAACGTATTGGACTTTAGAGCGTGAGTTAAAAGTAAAATGGTTACTTAATTACAGAGGTGGTTCTTTTTTATTGCCAGATGCAGAAATTATCCAGCGAGAATGCCAAATAAGAGGTGTCTCTTTTGAAGTTATTTCTGATGCTAAAGCCAATCAAATTCTTGAAGAGATTAGCAGTCCTTCAAAAAATATGGAAGCTATAGTTTTAGAAAAAGCACCTAAAATAGCTGTATACACACCTTACGGAAAACAACCATGGGATGATGCAGTAACTATGGTACTTACCTATGCTGAGATTCCTTATGAAACCATTTATGATGAAGAAGTTCTAAATGATGAGCTTTTATTATACGATTGGTTGCATTTGCATCATGAAGACTTTACTGGGCAATATGGTAAATTTTATAGAGCTTACAGATCAGCTGCATGGTATATTAAAGAAAAAAGAGAGGCTGAAGAATTAGCCACAAGACTAGGTTATAATAAAGTGTCTGAAGCCAAACGCGATGTGGCTTTAAAGATTAGAGATTATGTTGTAGGTGGAGGTTTTATGTTTGCCATGTGTTCAGCGACAGACAGTTTTGATATTGCATTATCAGCCGAACATGTTGATATTTGTGAACCTATGTTTGATGGTGATGGAAGCGATCCTGGTTATCAAAACAAAATAGATTTTAGTAAAACTTTTGCTTTTAAAGATTACTTATTAGAGCGTAGTCCAAATGTTTATGAGTTTTCATCTATAGATATGACGTCTAAACGTCGTATTCCAAAAATGACAGATTATTTTTCATTAATGGAATTCTCAGCAAAGTGGGATCCAGTGCCAACCATGTTAACCCAAAACCATACGGCTTTAGTGAAAGGTTTTATGGGACAAACCACTTCTTTTACTAGAGATGAAATTAAATCTAATGTATTGGTTATGGGAGAAAATAAAACCAATGGAGAGGCTAAGTATATTCATGGTATAAAAGGCAAAGGATTCTTTACGTTTTATGGTGGTCATGATCCAGAAGATTATACACACAGAGTTGGAGATCCTAAAACAGAATTAGATTTATACCCAACATCTCCAGGCTATAGACTTATTTTAAATAATGTTTTATTCCCTGCTGCTAAAAAGAAAAAGCAGAAAACTTGATGAAATTTTTTCAAAAAGAAATTGCTTTAAAACCCTGTCCTAGAGGATTTTATATAATCACTGCCGAAGTTATTGATGTATTGCCTGAAATGATTGAGATTTCAATTGGCTGTCTTCAAGTATTTATTAAGCATACATCAGCAAGTTTAACTTTAAATGAAAATGCCGATCCAACAGTTAGAGATGATTTTGAAAGTCATTTTAATATTTTAGTACCTGAAAACGCGCCTTATTTTAAGCATACTTATGAAGGTTTAGATGATATGCCAGCTCACATTAAGTCTGCATTGTTAGGGAATTCAGTGACTATTCCAATTACAAATGGTAAATTAAATCTAGGTACTTGGCAAGGTATTTATTTGTGCGAACATAGAAATAATGCAGGTTCTAGAAGCATAGTGTTAACAATGTTTGGTAGTTGAATAATTTGTAACTTTATTGAATAAACTAAAAATAGATGTCAAAAAAAGCTAAAATATTAGATAAAATAAAAATCTTAATAACAAACCATTTTGAAAAACCTGAAGATGCTTTTGCATTTTTTGATGAAAATGGTGATGGTAAGCTAGAGAAAAAAGAGCTTTCTAGACTTTTAAAAGAAGCCGAAATAAGTGGATTTATTAGAGGTATTGTTGCATCACGATTAATTGACGGTTACGATATTGATGGTGATGGTTATATTGATTGGTCAGAGTTTAAAGCTGCACTAGATGAAATTAAGGAATAAAAAACCGATTCTGTTTGAATCGGTTTTTGTTTTTAATGCTGTCCTAGGTGGCAACCACATCCAGATCTTGTAAAACTTTGGCTTTCTTCATGCCAAGGAAATGCCTCGTTATACCTGTTGTTTTCCCAATAAAATTGTGTTCGCTCCTTAGGAGAATTTCCAACTTCATTCATAGTTGAAGTATCATACAATCTACCGTTAATCATTGTATGTGTAATACTTTCTGTATGTCTTATATCTTCTAAAGGATTTTTATCCATGATAATTAAATCTGCAAGCTTGCCAACTTCTAAAGAACCTATATCATTGCTAGCACCAATATAGTCTGCTCCATTTAATGTTGCTGCTCTTAAGGCTTCTAAATTTGTCATTCCGCCTTGTTGAAGCATCCAAAGCTCCCAATGTGCACCAAGGCCTTGCAATTGACCATGAGCTCCCAAATTTACTTTAACACCTTTGTCAGCTAAAGCTTTACACGTTTTAGAGACTAAAATATGGCCATTATCATACTCGTCTTGAGGTACCATAGTTCTATGTCGAGAACGACTATCGATAATACCTCTTGGTGTGTATTTTAAAAGCTTTTCCTTTTCCCAAACCTTTGTGTTTTGATAGAAATAGTATTCTCCATTTAAACCACCATAATTAACTATAAGTGTAGGAGTATAACCAGTGTTACTTGTTCCCCAAAGCTCTAAGACATCTTTATATACAGGAGCAACGGGAATATTATGCTCAACACCTGTATGACCATCCATAATCATAGTTATATTGTGATAAAAAGTAGAACCACCTTCAGGTACCACAAAAATACCTTCTTCTCTTGCGGCTTTAATAACTTGTTGGCGCTGTTCGCGTCTTGGTTGATTATAACTCTTTACAGATAAAGCACCAAAAGCCTTAGTTCTTCTTATAGAACTTCTAGCATCTTCTAGATTATTAATTACAGCTTTAAAATCTCCATCTGCACCATATAAAATAAAACCTGTAGAATAGAGACGAGGTCCAACTAGTTGTCCAGTTTTTTGCAATTCGGAAAGTGCAAAAACGGTTTCGGTATGAGCAGAAGGATCATGCGCTGTGGTTACACCATAAGCCAAATTAGCATAGAATTGCCAATGCTTTTGTGTAGTTAATCCATAACGAAATGCTCCAATATGAGCATGAGCATCAACCATGCCTGGCATAATAGTTTTTCCTGAAACATTAATAGTTTTAGTATTTGAAGGAATTGTAATATCTGATGAATTACCAATGGATTTTATACGATTATTTTCAACTAGGATAGTTCCATTTTCTATTACAGTATCACCTTTCATAGTAATAATTCGAGCACCTTTTAAAGCTATTGAACCATCTGGTTTATCTGTTTTAACATTCAAATTAATTTTTATTCCATTTTCTGTAATACCTTTTGTTTCTAATGAAGCTGGTGCAGAAAAATAGTCATCACCAAGAGACCAATGGATAGTTTTACTATTTCTAGACCAATGTAGATTAATGCCAGCATCTTTAGATATTTGTGTTATTGGAACATAACCAGATTTATCAGTGATATCAATGGTTTTCCCCATTTGTGGCATTGGTGCTAAGTATACTTTATGAAGATGTTGAAACGCTAACCATTTACCATCAGGACTAGGTAATAAACGGTTGCCATGTTTAGACTTTACATGTATTCGTTCATCCTCACCTTGCAGATTTACACTTTTAAATTCTTTAGTTAGTGCTCCAAAATAGCTTCCACCTTTTTGATACATTACTCTGTTATCCTTTGAATTGAATTGAGGAAAATCACCCTCTGCAGTTACAAACTTTGAGTCGCTACCATTTGCATTCATAATGTATAAACCAGAATTTTTAGTAAATGTTCTTCCTTGATCATTATTGCCATTTTCTTTTTTATAGACAATATATTTACCATCATTAGAATACGATGGTGTTCGGTAAATACCTTTTTCAGAGGTTAACTTGGTAGCTGTTCCACCAATTGAGGTTGAAGAATAAATAGCGCCTAAGTTTTCATCGTTCCAAGTTACATAAGTTATAGTGTTACCATCTGGAGAAAAGGTTGGTTCAAACTCAAAATCTGTTCCATTAGTAAGACGTTTTGGTGTACCGTTAGGTAATTGTTTTGTCCAGATATAACCTAATGCATTGAAGGCAATCATTTTTTCATTAGGTGATGTGGTTACATGTCTGATTACTTTTGCGTTGAAGTTCTCAGGTGCAACAGGAGTGTCAAATTCTAAAGCTTTTGCAATTTTAATCGTTGCATTTACTTTAAACGGAATAATTACAGATCTAAGTGAATTAATGTTAATCTTGTTTATTTTTCCTCCAGACCATATCACAATGTCTTCATTATTAGGCATCCAGCTAAAATTGGTATATACACCAAATATAGCCCAAGCTTCTTGCTGATCTTTATTCAATTTATCGTAGACAGGCCATTCTTCTCCAGTTTCTAGATTGTGAATATACAGAACGGATTTAGTTCTAACTCGCTTTATAAAGGCTAGTTTCTTGCCATCATTAGAAATTTGTGGTCGTGCTGCTCCACCAGGACCACCAGTAATACGAATAGTTTTACCAGTTTTCATATTATATCTATTAATGACATAAATTTGTTTATTAGGATCTTTATTATATTGAAAGAAACCTCCAGGATACATATCTTCACTGTAATATAAATAGTCGCCATCAGCAGAAATAGATGGTTCATTTACATCTTGTTGATCATTTTTTCGTTTGGTAAGTTGTAACCCAGTTCCACCGGTTTTATGATACATCCATAACTCACCAGCGCCAAGTGAGCGACCAGAAGTAAAGTGTTTTCTTGCGATTAGGTAATTTCCGTCAGGAGTCCAAATGGCATTATTAAGTAATCTAAAATTTTCTTTAGTGATTTGTTTGGCATCTGAACCATCACTGTTCATTACCCAAATATTGTCTCCTCCTCCAGCATCGCTGGTAAAAGAAATTTGTTTACCATCAGGGCTAAATCGTGGCTGAATTTCAAAAGCTAAGCCTTCTCTTAATACTTTAGCTTTTCCACCTGTGGAATTCATAATGTAGATATCTCCTAATAGATCGAACACAATTTTTGAACCATCAGGACTCACATCTAGATTCATCCAAGTACCTTCATCAGTATTTAATTTGAGCTCAGTGAAATCCCAATCGCCTTCAGGATTATTAACATTCCAAGCTTTGTCTTTGTCTTGAGCAGATAAATTAATTGAAAGTAGGAGGAGGGCTAGAAAAATTAACTTACGCATAGTTAAGGATTTATTAATAGGACTGGTAAGATAATTATTATTTGTTGGATTTTGTGTTAAATTGATTGTATGTAAAAATAAAGAAAATAAAAAACCCGATTCGTTAAGAATCGGGTTTATAAGCGAAATTTTGTTATTAATTAAGGCTTAAGGCCTATTTTACTTTGTTTACTATGGCTTCAAAGGCTTCAGGGTTATTCATGGCTAAATCTGCAAGAACCTTACGATTCAATTCAATATTATTAGCTTTTAATTTTCCCATAAACTTTGAATAAGACATTCCATGTTGTCTGGCTCCTGCATTAATACGCTGAATCCATAACGCTCTGAAAGTTCTCTTCTTATTTCTGCGATCTCTATACGAATATTGCATCGCTTTATCAACCGCGTTTTTAGCTACTGTCCAAACGTTTTTACGTCTTCCCCAATAACCTTTTGCTTGTTTAAGAACCTTTTTTCTTCGGGCTCTTTTTGCTACAGAATTTACTGATCTTGGCATAATTTAAATTGTTTTTTGTAGTAGGCGGCAGATAATCTACACTTGCTAAATACTTTTGCCTAACTCCAGGGTTTATAAATTGTTTTAACCGGTTAAAATAATATTACTTTAAACGTAACATTGTTTTAACATTGTCTTCGTCTGCCTTATGAACTAAAGTATCATGAGTCAGAGCTAGCTTACGCTTTTTAGATTTTTTTGTCAGTATATGACTCTTAAAAGCGTGCTTTCTTTTAATTTTACCAGTGCCAGTTAGTTTAAAACGTTTCTTAGCACTTGATTTTGTTTTCATTTTAGGCATTTCTCCTAGTTTAATTTACGTTTCGCTTATTATCTTTTTGCTGAACTAACAACTTATTTTGCTTTTTTAGGCGCAATGAACATAATCATTCGCTTTCCTTCTAATTTAGGCATTTGCTCTACTTTACCAAATTCTTCTAAGTCTTGAGCTAACCTTAGTAATAAAATTTGTCCTTGTTCTTTAAAGACAATTGAACGTCCTTTAAAAAACACAAAAGCTTTGAGCTTTGCACCATCCTTCAAGAATTTTTCTGCATGCTTTTTCTTAAATTCATAATCGTGATCATCTGTATTAGGACCAAATCTTATTTCCTTTACAACCACTTTTGTGGCTTTAGCTTTTAGAGCTTTTTCTCTTTTTTTCTGTTCGTAAAGGAATTTTTTATAATCCATAACTTTACAAACAGGAGGATTTGCGTTTGGTGATATTTCAACAAGATCTAATCCTTGCTCATCCGCAATTGCTAATGCTTTTCTTGTTGGGTAAACACCTATCTCAACATTATCTCCAACAAGCCTCACTTCTTCAGCTCTAATTTTGGAGTTAATTTTGTGTTGATCCTCTTTAACAACACGACGGTTGTTATTTCTTCTGTTTCTACGTATTGCTATGACTTATAAAATTTAGTTA
The DNA here is from genome assembly GCF_031846265.1 of Microcosmobacter mediterraneus. NCBI lineage: Bacteria > Pseudomonadati > Bacteroidota > Flavobacteriia > Flavobacteriales > Flavobacteriaceae > Microcosmobacter > Microcosmobacter mediterraneus. The sequence continues at coordinate 86,859 of NZ_JAVRIA010000008.1, forward strand.
TACTTACTTATTTAAATTTTTTTAAACTACTATTTACTTCACTAGTGATAATATCTGAAAATTCTTCTACAGAAATAGTGCCAAGATTTTCACCTCCGTGTTTTCTGACACTAATTTTACTATCACTTTCTTCTTGCTCGCCGACAATAATCATGAATGGTATTTTTTGCATTTCTGCTTCACGGATTTTTTTACCTACCGTTTCATTCCTATTATCAACAAGGGCGCGAATTTCGTTATTTTCTAACAAATTTAAAACTTTTTCAGTGTATTTTTCATATTTCTCACTAATAGAGAGAATAATAGCTTGTTCTGGCATTAGCCATAATGGGAAATTTCCTCCAGTATGTTCTAATAGAATGGCTATAAAACGTTCCATACTTCCGAAAGGAGCTCTGTGTATCATTACAGGTGTATGAAGCTCATTATCACTACCTTTATAAGTGAGTTCAAATCTTTTAGGTAACTGGTAATCTACTTGGATAGTTCCTAATTGCCATTGTCTGCCTAAAGCATCTTTCACCATGAAATCTAATTTCGGACCATAAAAAGCAGCTTCACCTTCTTCAATAACAAAATCCAACCCTTTGTCTGTAGCTGCATTAATTATGGCTTGTTCTGCTAATTCCCAATGATTAGTATCTCCTATATATTTCTCTGGCTTTTTTGGATCTCTAATAGATACTTGAGCTGTGAAATTTTCGAAACCTAACGAGCTAAATACATAAAGTACAAGGTCTATAACATTTTTAAATTCAAAATCTAATTGTTCTGGTGTACAGAATATATGAGCATCATCCTGAGTGAATCCTCTAACTCGAGTTAAACCATGTAACTCACCACTCTGCTCATATCTATAAACTGTACCAAACTCTGCGTATCGTTTTGGTAGTTCTCTGTATGAAAATGGTCTGGTATTATAAATCTCACAATGATGCGGACAATTCATTGGCTTTAATAGAAATTCTTCGCCTTCTGCTGGTGTGCTTATAGGTTGAAAACTATCTTCTCCATATTTTGCGTAATGACCAGAAGTAACATATAATTCTTTTTGACCAATGTGAGGAGTCACCACCATTTCATAGCCAGCTTTTTTTTGGGCTTGTTTTAGGAAATTTTCTAAACGCTCTCTCAATGCAGCTCCTTTTGGAAGCCATAGAGGTAAACCTTGTCCAACTTTTTGAGAAAATGTAAAGAGTTCTAGTTCTTTACCAAGTTTTCTGTGATCACGTTTTTTTGCCTCTTCTAATAGTTCTAAATATTCTTTAAGTTCTTTCTGTTTCGGAAAAGAAATGCCGTAAACTCTCGTGAGTTGTTTGTTGTTTTCATCTCCGCGCCAATATGCACCAGCAACTGATAATAATTTAACTGCTTTTATGATCCCTGTATTTGGGATATGACCTCCACGACATAAATCAGTGAATGTTGAATGATCGCAGAAAGTGATAGTGCCATCTTCTAAGTTTTCAATGAGCTCTACCTTATATTCATTGTTTTGATTGTTGTAGAGTGATAATGCTTTATCTTTAGATACAGAACGCATTTTGAATTCATGTTTTCCACGAGCAATCTCTAATATTTTATCTTCAATTTTTTTAAAGTCTTTTTCAGAAATACTTTGTTCCCCAAAATCAACGTCATAATAAAATCCATTTTCTATGGCTGGACCAATAGATAATTTTACACTAGGATAAAGTTCTTCTAGAGCTTGAGCAAGTAAGTGCGCACTTGAATGCCAAAATGCTTTTTTCCCTTCAGGATTTTTCCATGTATATAGAACAAGAGATCCATCATTATTAATAGGAGTAACCGTTTCTATAATTTCAGAATTAAAACTTGCCGAAATTACATTCCTAGCTAAACCTTCACTAATTGACATTGCCACATCCAAAGGAGTTGTACCTTCTTTATATTGTTTAACTGAACCATCAGGTAAAGTAATGTTAATCATTGTTATATATTTTGGGAACAAATATAGTAGTATATAATATGGTTTACAATTATATATATGAATGATTTCACCTCAGTAAATTGACTTAAATACCTGCCTTCAAATCGATTAAAATAAGTACTAAATAATCTACATATAACAAATAGGGTAAAA
>NZ_JAVRIA010000009.1:0-84559 GCF_031846265.1 Microcosmobacter mediterraneus
AAAGAGAGGGGCTTTCCGAAGAATGTATTTTGTTTCCGTCGATACAAATACAGGTCAAAAATAAAATCAAAATCAATATACTACAAGAAAAAAATCACTTTTTTATCATATTTTCCACTTCATCAAAAGTATTATACAGTTAATCGAAAAGTAGATTATTTGTGATGCAAAATTCTTCGATGAAATGAACTGTTTTTTTTATGTGAAAGTGAAAAACTTCATCGTTTGTAACAAAATCTATATGATTTCTGTAAGTATTTAAGAATGAATCTATAAAGGTAGAAGATTTTAAAGGTTTTCTAAAGAATAAAGCTTGTGAAGCATTAAATAATTCTATAGCTAAAATAGTTTTCAAGTTCTTTATTAAATCATAACATTGAACTGCTGCATTTGCTCCCATACTAACATGATCTTCTTGTCCATTAGACGACACTATTGAATCAATACTAGCAGGCGTAGCTAATTGCTTATTTTTACTAACTATACTTGCTGCAGTATATTGAGGAATCATAAATCCTGAGTTTAATCCAGGATTTTCTACTAAAAAATTTGGCAATCCTCTTAAACCAGAAACTAGCTGAAACGTACGTCTTTCAGAAATATTACCAAGTTCTGCCATAGCAATCTTTAAATAGTCTAAAGCTATAGCTAACGGTTGACCATGAAAGTTACCTCCTGAAATAATCCTATCGGCCTCAACAAAAATATTTGGATTATCTGTTACAGAATTAAATTCAGTACTAAAAAGATTGGCTACATGATCTATAGCATCCTTAGTTGCACCATGTACTTGAGGAATACATCTAAATGAATATGGATCTTGCACATGCTTCTTTTCTTGAGAAATAATTTCGCTACCTTCGAGAAACTCTTTTATACGACTAGCTGTTTTAATCTGCCCATTATGTGGTCTTACAAAATGCACTAAATCATTAAATGGCTCTATTCTTCCATCATAAGCTTCTAAAGAAATGGTTCCAATTAAATCCGCTAAATACGATAGCTTATAACTCTCAATAAGATTACAAACACCATAGGCTGTCATAAACTGAGTTCCGTTTAATAAAGCCAATCCTTCTTTAGATTTTAATTGAATTGGTTCCCAATTCATAATATGTATTAACTCTTCACCTTTTACAATAGAATCTTTATGATATACTTCACCTTTACCAATTAATGGCAAGGCTAAGTGAGCTAGTGGTGCTAAATCTCCAGAGGCACCAAGTGATCCTTCTGTATAGATTACTGGAATAATATCATGGTTATAAAAATCGATAAGTCTTTGAACAGTGATTAACTGTACACCACTATGACCATAGCATAAAGATTGGACTTTAAGAAATAGCATTAATTTTACAACATGTTTAGGAACACGATCTCCTGTTCCGCATGCATGAGACATTACTAAGTTTTCTTGAAGTTTTTGCAAGTTCTCGTTAGAAACTTTAACATTATATAGCGAACCAAAACCTGTATTTATACCATAAATAGGTTTTTTTTCTTTTTTCATTCTATCATCTAGATATCTTCTACACGTTTCAATTCTCTGAATAGAACCATCAGATAATTTTAATTTCAAATTACTATTTAAGAGAGTGTTTATATCTTTTAGAGATAATCTTTTATTAGATATAATATGATATTCGTCCATGGTATTAAGTTATAAGTTCAAAAATCTGTAATACGACTATGTTTTGCAACTAATGTTAATAAGTAGTAAAATTTAGTGATTAATAGCTTTATACGTTATTTTTGGTTAAACAAACATAATTCTTATGAAAAAATTCACTGTTTTATTAGGCATACTTTTAGTGTTTACTTGTAAAGAAGAACCTAAAATAGATTATGCTGTAATCTCTGGGACAATAGAAAATAATGTAGCTGAAAAGCTTAGTATCGCTAATGACAACTTTAATCAAGAAATTACTGTAGAAAAAGAAACTGGCCTTTTTACTGATACGCTTCGCTTAGAAAAGGCAGGTTTCTATACTATTACAGTAGGTAGAGAATCTTCAGCCATGTATCTTAAAAATGGCAATAATCTTAGCATCACTTTAGATACTAAACAGTTTGACGAATCACTAAGTTATGAAGGAAAAGGCTCTGCTGAAAATAACTATTTAGCAGCTAAATATCTTAATAATGAAAAATTAAAAGGACAGTCTAATGAATTTTATAATTTAGCAGAAACAGACTTTAAAGTAAAGGTTAGTGACATTCAGAAAGCCAATGAAAACCTATTAGCTGAGGCTATAGAAGTTGATGAAAATTTTAAAAAGCTTGAAACTCAGAACCTAGAGTATGATACTTTTAGCTTATTAGATGGTTATGAAAGATCACATGCTTACTATACCAAGAAAAAAGATTTTAAAGTCTCAGAAAACTTTCTTCCAGAAAAACTTAAAACATTAGTTTTTGATAACATAGAAAGTTATGAATCTTCCAGTTCTTACAAAAATATGGCAATGGGTAAAGCTCTAGACAAAATTTTTGAAGATATGGGAGATGATTATCAAAATGCTTCAGCAGAGCATTTAAAATCTCTAGATAATGTAAAAATACCTGCTCTAAAAAATGAAACCATAAATTACTTAGCAAGTTTTATGATCTCGCCTGGTAATCCAAATATGGAAAGCCTATTTAACTATTTTACTTCAAATTCTACAGATGAAAAGTTCAAAGAAGAACTCGCTATGAACTTTGAAAAAGTAAAAGACTTAGTAAGAGGTAAACCTTCGCCTAAATTTGTAGATTACGAAAATCATAAAGGTGGCACAACATCTCTAGCAGATTTAAGAGGTAAGTATGTTTATGTAGATGTTTGGGCAACGTGGTGTGGTCCATGCAAAGTTGAAATTCCTTCGCTTAAAGAAGTGGAATCAAAATATCATGATAAGAATATTACATTTGTTAGCACCTCTATTGATAGAGCAAAAGATCATGAAGCTTGGATAAACATGGTAAATGACAAAGAACTTGGTGGTGTGCAATTATTTGCAGATAAAGATTGGAAATCTCAATTCGTTCAAGATTATAATATTAAAGGCATTCCTAGGTTTATTTTAATTGATCCTGATGGAAATATCGTTACTGCAGATGCACCAAGACCTTCAAATCCAAAATTAATTGAACTGTTTGAAGAATTAAAAATATAAATCCCAGAAATTAACTTAAAAAAAAGACTCATTAATTTAATGAGTCTTTTTTATTTTAGCTTTCTTCCTCAGCTTCAGTTTTTGGTTGCTCAGGCTGTTTAAATAAATCTATGTAAGCTTCTCCTAAATAATCTATAACATGAGAAGCTATCAAACTTTGGTATCCATAATCGACTAAAGCTAAATCGGCAGATCTTCCATGTAAATAAACTCCAAAGATTGAAGCATGCAAAGGTTCGTAGCCTTGAGCAATTAGTGATGTTATGATTCCCGTTAGTACATCACCTGTTCCTGCTGTTGCCAAACCAGGGTTTCCAGAAGAATTTACAAACATTTTTTCTCCGTAAACCGTAATCGTATGTGCACCTTTAATAACTAAAATACAACTATACTTTTTTGAAAAAGCTTTAGCTTTTTTAAGCTTATCAAAATCGTTAGACCATTTGCCAATTAAACGTTCTAGCTCCTTTGGATGTGGTGTAAGCACACTATCTTTTGGCATTAATTTTAAGAGTATCTTCTTTTTAGCTAAAAGATTTAAACCATCAGCATCAATGACTAAAGGTGCTTTGGTTTCTTTTAAATAAATCTCTAAAGCTTTTAAAGTTTTAGCCTCAGTACCCATTCCTATTCCTAAGCCAACAGCAGATGGCTCTATATCAATATTGATATTTTCTATACTATTTTCACCAGAATCAGAAATACACATTCCTTCTAGTAAATTAGTTTGTAGTATTTGAATTCCGCACTTAGGAACGTAAGATGTTACTAAACCACAACCCGTTGATAATGCACCTCTTGAAGCTAAAGCAACAGAGCCTATTTTCCCAAAACTTCCTCCAATAATCAAAACGTGACCATAAGTACCTTTATGTCCAAATTTTTCTCTTGGTTTGTAAAGCGGTAAAACTTCAAACTTACCAATAAATTCTGCCTCAGTTTCAGTTGTATATAAAAATTCAGGATCTATACCAATATCTAGTATTTCCCACTGTTGTGTATAGTTTGCTGTTTCTGGTAAAAAGAACACCAATTTAGGTGCTTGAAAACTCAGCGTATAATTTGCCTTTACAATGGCATCTTGATCACTTGTAACTTTATCTGTATATAATCCTGAAGGAATATCTATAGACAAAGTATAAGCAGCCGAAGCCTTAAAATGCTTAAACAAGGACTTAACCCAATCTGCAACTTCTTTATTTAAGCCAATACCAAAAACCGCATCAACTATAATATCTTCTTTTTGAATTGGCGGAAAATCTTCAGTACATTTTAATAGTACAGGCCAATCTTTAGTGGTACTTTTAATACGATCATAATTAATTAAAAAATCTTTAGATCGTTTATCACTATAATTTACAATATAGGTTTTAACATTGTAACCATGCGTTACTAAATGTCTTGCTAATACTAAACCATCTCCTCCATTATTACCAATACCACAAAACACATGAACAGGAACTTGTGCGCCTTGCATTCTCGTATGTAGCCAATTAAAAATCTGAATACCTGCACGCTCCATAAGTTCGGTGCTGGTAATGTTTTGGCGTTCTGCTGTTAATCTATCACCTTCATATATCTGTTCTTTAGAAAATATTTTCATAAGTAAATGCTTTGTTTTCAGATTTTAATACGCTTAAACGATATTATTTGTGATTCGTTCTAAAAAACCGCATTAAATTTTTTTATAATGGTAAAAATAATACATTTGAGATGCAATAGATAATAAAAAACTAGTGCGTGTAGGCATTTCAAAATTCTTATATTCTAAAGTGTTTATGCTCCAAATCAAAAAAACAAGAAAGCATGAGAGTGTTAAAGTTTGGCGGAACTTCGGTAGGTTCTGCAGAGATGATAACTAATGTTATCTCTATTTTACAAACCTATGCCAAGAAGGATAGAGTAATCTGTGTTGTTTCTGCCATTGGCGGAATTACAGATAAACTAATTGCTGCAGGTCATTTAGCTAAAGATAAAAACGAAAATTATATTCATAATTATAAAGCTATAAAAGATCAGCATTTATCTATAATTAAAGCATTAATTCCTGAGTCTAATGACACCATAACCAGAGAGATTAAAGCGCTTTTAACTGAGCTTAAAAATCTACTCGATGGTATATATCTAATTAACGAATTATCTCCAAAAACATCAGATAAACTTACAAGTTTTGGGGAGTTAATGTCATCATTAATTGTTGCTGAAGCTTTAAAATTTAATAAAATTAAAGCCACAAGGAAAAACTCCCAAGATCTCATAATAACTAATAACAAGTTTACAAAAGCAGATGTTAATTATATGATATCTCATAAAGCTATAAACGACTATTTTAATGACTCAAAGGAATCCATAACCGTTTTACCTGGCTTTATTTCAAAATCAGAATATGGTGAACCAACTACTCTAGGTCGAGGTGGATCTGATTTTACAGCTTCGATTGTAGCTTCTGCTTTAAAGGTAAATCAATTAGAAATATGGACAGATGTAAGTGGTATGTTTACCTCCAATCCTAAATTGGTAAAGCAGGCTATTCCTATTAAAAGTTTATCGTATCAAGAAGCCATGGAGTTGTCACACTTTGGCGCTAAAGTTTTATATGCTCCAACGGTTCAGCCAGCATTAGACGCTAAGATTCCTATTGTCATAAAAAACACATTAGATCCAGAAGCGGAAGGCACTTTAATTTCAGATGATATCGCATTAGTTAATAGTTCTCCTGTAAAAGGATTAAGCCATATAAGTGATATTGCATTATTAACATTGCAAGGTAGTGGTATGGTTGGTATTCCTGGTATATCAAAGCGCCTTTTTGAAACTTTAGCAAACGAAAAAATAAACGTTATACTTATTACACAAGCGTCCTCTGAACATTCTATATGTTTTGGGATTGAAAGTGCAGATGCTAAACGTGCTAAAAATGCTATTCATAAGACTTTTGAATTTGAAATTTCTCAGCACAAAATAGATCGATTAATAGTTGAAACTGATCTTTCTATTATCGCATTAGTAGGTGATAACATGAAAAATCATCAAGGTATAAGTGGTAGAATGTTTAGTAGTCTTGGTAAAAATAATATTAATATAAGAGCTATAGCTCAAGGCGCTTCTGAGCGAAATATTTCGGCTGTTATTGACAGTAATGATATTAAGAAAGCACTCAATTGTTTACACGAACGCTTTTTTGAGGATCATATTAAGCGCATGAACGTCTTTATTACTGGTGTAGGTAACGTTGGAGAACGTCTTATTGATCAAATTCGTAAGCAAGAAACATATCTTCACGATAATTTAAAAATGACGATAAAAATCGTTGGACTTTCTAACTCCAAAAAAATGGTGTTTAATGAAGACGGTCTAGATTTAGAACAATGGCCTTTTAAACTCAGAGATGATGGTGAAAATTCATCATTAAAAGGATTTTTAAAAAAAGCAGTAGAATTAAATTTAAGGAATAGTGTTTTTATAGATATCACAGCTAGTGATGCTGTAGCTAATATGTATGGAGACTATTTAAAACACAATATTGCTGTTATTGCATGTAATAAAATTGCCTGTTCTAGTGATTTTGATTTGTATCAAAACCTCAAGAGATTATCATTAAAATATAATGCGCCGTTTTTATACGAAACTAATGTTGGTGCAGGTTTACCAGTTATAGATACTTTAAATAATCTAGTAGCCTCAGGTGATAAAATTACGTCAATTCAGGCCGTTTTATCTGGAAGTCTAAATTTTATTTTCAACAACTTCAATGAACGTAAAAATTTCCACGATACTGTAAAACAAGCTCAATTTGAAGGCTACACAGAGCCAGATCCAAGAATAGATTTGAGCGGTATTGATGTAGCACGTAAAACCTTAATTTTAGCTAGAGAAAGTGGTATTCCTATGGAGGTAGACGATGTTACAAATGATTCATTTTTAACTGAAAACAATCTCAAAGCAAAATCTGTAGATGATTTTTACAAAACATTAAAAGCAGATGAACCACATTTTCAAAAGATATTTCAGGCTGCAAAACAAAAAGGATGTCGTCTAAAATATGTAGCAGAATACAAAAAAGGAAAATCTAGAATTGGTTTGAAGGAAATCGCAAAAGATCATCCATTTTACAATTTAGAAGGAAAAGATAATATCGTTATGTTCTACACCCAACGTTATCCTAAACAGCCAATGATTATTAAAGGCGCAGGTGCTGGTGCTGATGTAACTGCTTCAGGATTATTTGCAGATATTATTAGAATAGGAAATAACTAATATGCCAAAATCTGTAAAAATATTTTCTCCAGCAACCGTTGCAAATCTATCTTGTGGTTTTGACACACTTGGTGTCGCTTTAGATGGAAAAGGTGATACTATGATTTTTACAAAAACTGATAAGAACAAGGTTGTTATTACCAAAATTAAAGGCGCAAATTTGCCCTATGATATAAATCAAAATTTAGTCGGTGTTATTGCCCAAAAAATGCTCAACGAATCAAAAGCTGATTTTGGATTGGACATAGAAATATATAAGGGTTTTATACCTGGTAGTGGACTAGGCTCAAGTGCTGCTAGTGCTGCTGGTACTGCGTTTGGTGTAAATGTATTATTAGAAGGTAGATTTAACACTCTAGAACTTGTTAATTATGCTCGTTTAGGTGAAGAAGTAGCTTGTGGATCACCAATTGCAGATAATGTTTCTGCCGCTATTTATGGTGGTTTTGTTTTAGTAAGAAGTACTGACCCTTTAGATGTTATTTCTCTTCCTGTTCCTGATGACTTATTTATCACTGCATTGCATCCGCAGATAGAAATAAAAACTGAAGATGCTAGAACTATTTTACCAACAAAAGTTCCTTTAAAAGATGCCATTAATCAGTGGGCAAATGTTGGTGCATTAGTTAGTGCATTATACTCTAGTGACTATCAATTACTCCAAAGAGCTTTAAAAGATTACATCGTTGAACCTTACAGAAAGCAATTAATTCCTCACTTTGATGACCTAAAAAAAGCTGCACTTCAAGCTGGTGCATTAGGCGCAGGAATTTCTGGTGCAGGTCCAACAATCTTTGCTTTGTCTAAAGGAGAAAAACTCAGCTATGAGGTTTTAGAAGCAATGGGACAATCCTATAAAAACAAAGGTATAGACTTTAATATATTTAATTCTAAAATAAGCACTAAAGGTGTTCGGTTAATATGAACTATTATAGCTTAAATAGAAAAGTGCCAATAGCCTCGTTTAAAGAGGCTGTAATTAAAGGCTTAGCGGCAGATAGAGGGCTATATTTCCCTGAATCTATTAAATCTTTACCTAATTCATTTTTTGAAAATATAGATCAACTTAGTAATACCGAAATTGCTTTTGAAGCTATCAAACAATTTGTGCTTCCTGAAATTTCGGAACTGGAGCTTAAACATATTATCAATGAAACTTTGTCCTTTGAATTTCCTGTTATTAAAATCAATGATAAAATTTCAACTTTAGAATTATTTCATGGACCTACGATGGCTTTTAAAGATGTTGGTGCACGTTTTATGGCAAGATGTTTAGGGCACTTTAACCAAGATAACACTGAAGAGGTAACCGTTTTAGTAGCTACCTCTGGTGATACTGGTGGTGCAGTAGCTAATGGATTTCTTGGCGTAAAAGGCGTAAACGTTGTCATTCTTTATCCTTCAGGTAAAGTAAGTGATATTCAAGAAAAACAACTAACAACCCTTGGCCAGAACATTACTGCATTAGAAGTCGATGGCGTTTTTGATGATTGCCAAAATATGGTTAAACGTGCTTTTTTAGACGAAGATTTGACTGATAAAATGCAACTAACCTCAGCAAATTCTATTAATGTTGCTCGATGGTTACCACAATTATTTTACTTTCTTTTTACTTACAAAAAATTATATAAAACCCATCAAAATATCGTTTTCACAGTACCTAGTGGAAATTTTGGAAATATCTGTGCAGGTATGATTGCGCAACAATTAGGTATGCCTGTAAAGCATTTTGTAGCTGCCAATAACGCCAACCATGTTGTTACAGATTATCTTCAAACACAAGACTATAATCCAAAACCAACGACAGCAACCATTAGCAATGCTATGGATGTTGGTAATCCTAGTAATTTTGCCCGTATTCAAGAGATTTACAATAACAACTTTAACACCTTAAAATCTAATTTATCATCTTATCATTTTTCGGATGAAGACACTAAAAATGCCATGTTAGAACTCTTTAATAAATACAACTATGTAGCAGATCCTCATGGTGCAGTTGGCTATTTAGGATCAAAAGAATTTTTAAAGACAAATCCAGATGCGCATTGTGTCTTTTTGGAAACTGCACATCCTGTGAAATTTTTAGATGTTGTAGAAGAGGTTATTAAGGAGAAGCAAGAATTACCAAAGCAGATTAAAGCTATAATACATAAAGAAAAAGTAGCAACAAAAATTGCATCTTATAATGAATTAAAGGACTTCTTACTTGGCACATAAATTATGTCTATTAATAGCACTACTGAATTACAATTCAATGGTTTTCTCAATACTCCAAACCTCTGGAAAAAAGAAAACCCATTAGGTGTAAATAATTTAGAATTAAACTTAAATTATCATTGTAATAATCTAATAATCAAAAAAAAAAATCGTTTAGGAAAACTTGCAGAACAATTCGTAATCCATTGCCTAAAACAAGATGATTCGGTTAAGTTACTCGCTGAAAGTCTACAAATACAACAAAATAAAACCACCATAGGTGAAATTGATTGCCTATTTATCAAAAAAAATAAACCAATACATTTAGAAATTGTTTATAAATTTTATCTCTATGAGCATACTTTTGGTAATACTGAATTAAAACGTTGGATTGGTCCAAATCGTAATGATACTCTAATTAAAAAACTAGAGAAATTACAAACCAAACAGTTCCCGCTCTTATACAACCAAAACACGAAACCATATTTGCAAAACTTAGGTTATAAAGCAGATGATTTTTTACAACAACTATGCTTTAAAGCGCAATTATTTGTGCCATATGATTTAGAACTTCCAAAATTTGAATTACTAAATACCGATTGTGTTCAAGGTATTTACATAAAAAGAAACAACCTAGATGTTTTTGAGGGCTGTAGTTTCTATATTCCTACTAAACTTGATTGGTTATTAGAAATTAATCCTCAAGTAAATTGGTTAAGCTTTGAAGAATTTAAAAAACTAGTAGAAATTTCACTAAAAGCACATCGCTCGTCTTTATGTTGGATTAAACATTCTAACAATAATTATTCAAAATGTTTTGTCGTGTGGTGGTAAAAACCGAATCAAATTAACTTATTTCATCTTCTATAAACATTCAAAATTTCAGTAAATTTGTCAACAAAAATTTATATGTCATGAAAGACACTGCATTATCTAAAACACATGAAACTTTAGGCGCAAAAATGGTTCCTTTTGCTGGCTATAACATGCCTGTACAATACGAAGGCGTAACCATTGAGCACGAAACCGTTAGAAATGCTCTAGGTGTATTTGATGTTAGTCATATGGGTGAATTTTTGATAGAAGGACCTTATGCTCTAGATCTTATTCAAAAGGTAAGCAGTAATGACGCTAGTAAATTAATAGTTGGCAAAGCGCAATACAGTTGCTTGCCTAATGATACTGGTGGAATCGTAGATGACCTCATTATCTATAAAGTAAAGGAAGAAACTTATTTGCTCGTTGTTAATGCAAGTAATATTGAAAAGGACTGGAACTGGATTAGCTCAAAAAATGACGTTGGCGCAAAAATGCGAGACTTATCTGAGGATTATTCCCTCTTAGCCATACAAGGTCCAAAAGCTGTTGAAGCCATGCAAACTCTTAGTTCTAATGATTTATCAGCAATTAAATTTTATAATTTTATTGTTGGAGATTTTGCAGGTATAGACCATGTCATTATTTCGGCAACAGGTTATACAGGAAGTGGAGGATTTGAAATCTATTGTAAAAATTCTGAAGTAAAACAGATTTGGGATAACGTTTTAGAAGCTGGAAAAGATCTAGGTATTAAGCCTATAGGATTAGCAGCAAGAGACACCTTAAGACTAGAAATGGGTTATTGTTTATATGGCAATGATATTGATGATACTACCTCTCCAATCGAAGCTGGGCTGAGCTGGATTTGTAAGTTTAATAAATCTTTTACAAACTCTGAAGCTTTAGAAAATGAAAAACGTAGAACACCAGAACGTAAGCTTATCGCTTTTGAGTTAGATGATCGTGGTATTCCTAGGCAAGGTTATAATATTGTAGATAGCTCAGGTAAAACTATTGGCAATGTAACATCAGGCACAATGAGTCCTAGTATGAATAAAGGTATTGGACTAGGTTATGTCCCAATGGTTTTTTCTGATGTCGGAAGTAAAATAAACATTCAGATACGAAAGAAAACCATTCCTGCTACAGTCGTAAAACTTCCATTTTACAAAGGCTAGAACAACGTTTTTTTAGAAGGATAAATGAAGGAGAACACACAAAAACATCGTATACTTATACTAGGAGCAAGTGGTTTTTTAGGTCAAGCTATTTATAAAGAACTTTGCTCCTATTTTAAAACTTTTGGCACTTATTTTACACCAAATACTAGTTTTGAAAACAATAAGCATTTCTTTCATTTTAATATCGAAGAAGACGATATTTATGAAATTCTAAACATCACTAAACCAAGCATAATTATCTCTTCTCTTCGTGGTGATTTTCATGCACAAACCATAGCACATCAGCATGTAACTGAATATATATCAGAGCACGATTGTAAAATAATTTTTCTCTCATCTGCCAATGCTTTTGATGCTTACAGTAAATATCCAAGCTATGAAATAGATAAAACATTAAGTCATAGTATTTATGGACATTTTAAAATTAAAATTGAAAACATGCTACTTCGTCTTCCGAAGAAAAAAGTAGCAGTTTTACGATTACCTATGGTTTTTGGTCAGCAATGCCCAAGGATTAGAGAAATAAAACAACGCGTTGCTGAGAATGAGGCTGTAGAAATTTTCCCTAATCTTATTATGAATGTGTCCTTAGACTCTAAAATAACGCAGCAGATACATTATATCATTAACAGAAAAAAATATGGAGTATTTCATCTAGGTAGTATAGATTTAGTGCATCATGATGAGTTTATTAAAGACATCATTAAACTAGTATCACCTAAAAAAGTTACTTACAAACAAGTTTATACCACCAATCAAGATCGCTATTTAGCAGTTCTTCCTAAATACAATAAACTTCCAAAACATTTACAAATTACAAGTTCAAAAGTGTTAGAAGAACTTAACAAATAATGAGTTATAGTTCTTTTTTTTAAGTAACTTTAAACAACCAAAACTCAAATTATGGAAGCATTATCAGAAGACCTTATAGAAAAAAAATTACTTCACTTCCCAGATTGGGAATACCATGAAAATGCAATTTGGGCAGAATTTGAATTTGATAGTTTTAAAGACTGTTTTAGTGCTATGAGTAGAATTGCCTTTGAATGTGAGGCCTTAAATCATCATCCTAATTGGAGTAATGCTTATAATGTGCTTACCATTTCTTTGTCTACTCACGATGCTAATGGTGTTACTATTAAAGACTTTAAACTTGCCGAAGCCATTGAAGCCATAGTAGAAGTTCAAGAATAATTTGCATTTACGTCTTATCGTTTTAAATTTGCCTAAAGCCAAATTTAATACTGGCCTATAAATCAATAATATCTAAATTCTATGGGAAGAGCTTTTGAATTCCGTAAAGCACGAAAAATGAAACGTTGGTCTGCCATGAGTAAAGCCTTTACTCGTATTGGCAAAGACATTGTCATGGCTGTAAAGGAAGGTGGTCCTGATCCAGATAGTAATTCTAGACTTAGAGCTGTTATACAGAATGCTAAATCTGTTAATATGCCAAAAGATAATATTGAGCGTGCAATAAAACGTGCTAGCGATAAAAATCAGGGCGATTATAAAGAAGTGATTTTTGAAGGTTACGCACAGCATGGTATAGCTGTACTTATTGAAACAGCAACAGACAACAATACAAGAACTGTAGCTAATGTTCGTTCTTATTTTAATAAGTGCGATGGTAGTTTAGGTACATCTGGTTCTGTAGTTTTTATGTTTGATCATACCTGTAATTTCAAAATTAAAGGTGAGGAATTAGATCTTGAAGAATTAGAATTAGAACTTATTGATTTTGGCGTTGAAGAAATTTTTGAAGATACAGACGAAGACGAAGAAGGAAATGAACTTACTAGTATTATGATCTATGCACCTTTTGAAAGCTTTGGAAGTATTCAATCCTATTTAGAAAACAACACTATTGAAATAATTTCATCTGGTTTTGAACGTATTCCACAGGTCACAAAAAAATTAACTCCAGAGCAAGTAGAGGATGTTGAAAAACTCATAGAAAAGCTTGAAGACGACGACGATGTGCAGAATGTCTACCACACCATGGAAGAAACTCCTTAAAATCAGTTTTATATTTTCAATTATTACTATTGCCTAATACATTTGTTATTGCTACTTTAGTTTTATGACTGAAGAGGCTATTGAAAAAGAAAACGCTGAGATTGCAAAAGCTTACAAAGAACTCCTTAAAGTAAGCTATAGATCACTTTCTGCAAAAGACAAAAAACTGATAAGAAGTGCCTTTGATGTTGCTGTAGATGCACATAAAGATCAGCGAAGAAAGTCTGGTGAGGCTTATATTTTTCATCCCATAGCTGTTGCAAAAATCGTAGCTCAAGAAATCGGACTAGATGCTACCTCAATAGCAGCAGCTTTACTTCATGATGTTGTAGAAGACAACGAAAATTATACCATTGCTGATATTGAACGTTTATTTGGCGAAACTGTTGCCAGAATAGTTGATGGCCTTACTAAAATTTCATCCTTAAAAAAAGAAGCAGATGTATCTCTTCAAGCAGAAAATTTTAGAAAAATGCTGCTAACTTTAAATGACGATGTTCGTGTTATTATTATAAAAATAGCGGATCGTTTGCACAACATGCAAACTATGGATTCTATGCGATCTAACAAGCAAGTTAAAATAGCTTCAGAGACCTTATATATATATGCTCCTCTTGCACATAGAATAGGACTTTACAACATTAAAACCGAGCTTGAAGATTTAGGGCTAAAGTACACTGAACCAGATGTGTATAATGACATCCTCAATAAAATGGAGGAAACAAAAGAGGATCAATCAATATACATAAAAGACTTTAGTAAAGTTATAGAAGATTCTCTTAATAGTGAAGGTTTAAATTATGAAATAAAGGGAAGGCCAAAATCTATTTATTCTATAAGAAGAAAAATGATAAAGCAAGGTGTAGTCTTTGATGAAGTCTATGATAAATTTGCTGTAAGAATCATTTATAAATCTGATGAAGCCAATGAGAAATTTTTAGCTTGGAAGATATATTCCATAGTAACAGACCATTTCACACCCAACCCAACACGATTAAGAGATTGGATTTCATCACCAAAATCAACGGGTTACGAAGCCTTACATATCACTGTTGTAGGACCTCAACAAAAATGGGTAGAAGTGCAAATACGAAGTGAGCGTATGAATGAAATTGCCGAGAAAGGCTATGCAGCTCACTACAAATACAAACAAGGCACATCGGCAAATATAGATGATGCTTTAGATACTTGGGTAGATAAACTACAAGAAGCGTTAGAAAACAATGAAACTAATGCTGTAGACTTTGTAGAACAGTTTAAATTAAACCTCTACTCTAAAGAAATATTTGTATTCTCACCTCTAGGCGATTTAAAAAAATTACCTAAAGGTGCAACACCTCTAGATTTTGCTTTTAGTATACATACAGAAGTTGGTATGCATACACGTGGTGCCAGAGTAAATGGAAAGCTAGTTCCGCTTAGTCATGAACTTCAAAGTGGAGATAGAGTTGAAATTTTGACTTCAGATAGTGCCAAACCAAACTCCAACTGGTTAGATTATGCCAAAACAGCTAGAGCCCGAAGTAAAATAAAATCATCTTTAAAAGATGAAAACAAAGCTATTGCAGAAGATGGAAAAGAAATTTTAAGACGAAAGCTAAAACAACTAAAGCTTACACTCAATGAAAAAACTGTAAATGAACTAGTAAGTTATTTTAAATTAAGTACCTCATTAGATTTATTTTATCGTGTAGGCATAGGTTCAATAGATAATAAGATGCTCAAAGAATTTGCAGCATCAAGAAGCAATGCTATTGTAAGTTTTATTAAAAATAGAATTAGAAAACCAGATACACCTAAAGATATCGATAAAGAGGAAATTACCTCAAAATACGATATGTTAGTTTTTGGTAAAGAAGAAGAACGTCTAAACTATACATTATCTAACTGCTGTAGTGCAATTCCTGGAGACAAAGTATTTGGTTTTGTTACCATAAATGATGGTATTAAAGTACATAAGAATAATTGTCCAAATGCATTAAGCCTTCAGTCAAATTACGCATATAGGATTATGCAAGCCAAATGGATAGACAGTTCAAAACAAGAATACACATCTCAGATTACACTTTCTGGAATAGATGATCTAGGCTTAGTAAATGACATAACTAAAATGATTTCCTCTAACATGCATGTTAACATGAAAAGTATAAGTTTTACAAGTGATGATGGCGTATTCTCAGGTAAAATAACTGTAGTGGTAAAAAATAAAAACATGCTAAAAAAACTTATAGATAACCTCAAAAAAATTAATGGTATTCACAAAGTAACTAGAGTGTAAAATTTGTGTAAATTTGCAGCGCATTTATGAGTAAAAAAGCAAAGGATACGGATCAGGAAATTGTAAAAGATGTATTTACAAAATTCCTCGAAGATAATGGTCATCGTAAAACACCTGAACGCTATGCTATACTTCAGGAAATTTATGATAATGATGAGCATTTTGATATAGAATCTCTCTACATTAAAATGAAAAATAAGAACTATCGTGTTAGTAGAGCTACACTATACAATACTATAGAACTTCTACTCGATTGTGCTCTGGTTCGCAAGCACCAATTTGGTCAAAGCCAAGCGCACTACGAAAAATCATTCTTTGACAAACAGCACGATCATGTTATCCTTACAGATACAGGAGAAGTTATAGAGTTTTGTGATCCACGAATTCAATCTATAAAAAAAACTATTGAAGAAGTTTTTGATATAGAAATCCACAATCATTCACTCTACTTTTACGGAAACAAAAAAGAAACTAACTAAATTTTTATGGCAGTAGATCTACTACTAGGATTACAATGGGGCGACGAAGGCAAAGGAAAAATTGTTGATGTGCTCACCTCCAAATATAATATTATTGCACGCTTTCAAGGAGGACCAAATGCTGGTCACACCTTAGAATTTGATGGTATAAAACATGTTTTAAGAACTATTCCTTCTGGAATTTTCCATGACAAATCTATCAATGTCATTGGAAATGGTGTAGTTATAGACCCTGTGGTTTTTGTACAAGAGTTGGATGGCTTAGATCAATTTAACTTAGATTATAAATCAAAACTTATAATCTCAAGAAAAGCGCATGTCATTTTACCAACACATCGTTTACTAGATGCTGCTTCAGAAACTTCAAAAGGTAAGGCAAAGATTGGTTCAACCTTAAAAGGTATTGGCCCAACATATATGGACAAAACTGGTCGTAATGGCATTAGAGTTGGTGATCTAGAATTGGATCATTGGAAAGATAAATATAGAGCTTTAGCCAATAAACACGAAGCTATGATTGGATTCTACAATGTAGATATTCAATACAACCTAAAAGAATTGGAGGAAGAGTTCTTTAGTGCTGTTGAACGTCTTAAAAAATTACAATTTATAGATAGCGAAGAGTATCTTAACCAAGCAATCAAAAACGGAAAACCTATTTTAGCAGAAGGCGCTCAAGGCTCTTTACTAGATATCGATTTTGGCACTTACCCTTTTGTAACTTCATCTAACACTACAGCTTCAGGAGCTTGCACAGGATTAGGTGTAGCGCCTAACAAAATAGGAGAAGTTTTCGGAATTTTTAAAGCTTATACGACACGAGTTGGTTCTGGACCATTCCCAACTGAGTTATTTGATAAAACTGGAGCCGAAATGGCTCGTATTGGTCATGAGTTTGGAGCTGTTACTGGGAGACCTCGTCGTTGTGGTTGGTTAGATTTGGTTGCACTTAAATACGCTTGCCAAGTTAATGGAGTAACGCAATTAAGCATGATGAAAGGCGACGTACTATCTGGTTTCAAAACTTTAAAAGTATGTACTGCTTATAATTATAAAGGTAAAACTATTACGCATTTACCATACAACATAGAGTCTGAAAACGTCACTCCTATTTATACAGAATTTAAAGGCTGGAAAGAAGATTTAACAAAGATGCGACATGTATCAGAATTTCCTTCAGAATTAAATGATTATATAGAATTTTTAGAGAAAGAATTAGAAATTCCAATTACAATAGTTTCTGTTGGTCCTGATAGAACTCAGACCATAAATAGAGGATAACAATAAGTCAGGCATAGCTATTGTTAAATTATATGTTAACACATACTAAGTCGTATTTCTAATAGTTATTTTTGAATGTAATTACAATAATTTGAAGCGTTTTACCTATGTTTTACTGCTAACAATTTGTTGCTCATTTATCTATCAAATAAATGCACAACAAAAACGCATATACATTAAATACTCAGGTTTTGCTAAATCTTCAGACAATGGTGTTCAAGAATTTATAAGAGATGATACTCAGCAAATTCATTTTATACATGAAGGTATAGATATGTATTGCGATAAAGCTATCTATTACCAAACCGAAGATTTTGTTGAAGCCTATGGTAATGTTAGTATGAAACAAGGTGACACTATTAACATGACCTCTAAATATGTTGAATATAGTGGTATAACGCAACTGGCCTTTGCAAGAGGTAACGTTGTTTTAAGAGAGCCACAATCTACACTTACAACAGATACGCTTTGGATGGACAGAGCTAAGCAACAAGCCTTTTATAAATCTAAAGGAAAAGTAGTGAGAGATAGTTCTGGTACTATAACAAGCCAAATTGGTCGTTATTACATGGATCGATCAAAGTATCAATTTGTAAAAGATGTAAAATTAGTAAATCCAGAATATACCATAGATACAAATCAACTCGATTTTTACACCGAAACTGGTCATGCCTACTTGTTTGGTCCTTCTACTATTGTAAGTGAAACGAGTACCATTTATTGTGAACGCGGTTTTTACAACACCAATGATGATACAGGTTACTTTGTTAAAAAATCTAAGATTAACTATGATAATAGAATTGTAGAAGGTGATAGCATGTATTTTGATAGAAATCGGAGTTTTGCCTCAGCAACCAATAATATTAAAGTAACAGATACCATAAATAGAAGTATCATCACTGGTCATTATGCTGAAGTATTTAGAGAAAAGGATTCTGTCTACATCACAAAACGTGCATTAGCGATTACTGTACAAGAAAACGATTCGCTATATATTCATGGAGATAAACTTATGATTACAGGAAAACCTGAGCATAGAATTACTAGAGCTTATTATGGTGTTAAGCTTTATAAAAGTGATTTAGCAGGTAAATGCGATTCTATACATGCAGACCATAAAACTGGTTTAACTCAACTCATTAATATAGAACGTTTTGGTACTAGTGATCCGTTTAGTACCAAACGAAAACCAATTCTATGGAATCTAGGTAATCAAATGACTGGAGATTCTATTCATTTAATATCTAATGTAGAGAAAGAACAGTTAGACTCTTTAAAAGTTTTTAATAATGCTTTTTTAATTAGTAAAGATACTATAGGAGATTCGGACGGTTTCAATCAGATTAAAGGACAGCGACTTATTGGTTTATTTAGAGACAATGAGCTTTATAACGTTGATATTATTAAGAATGCAGAAAAAATTTATTATTCAAGAAATGATGACAATGAATTAGTAGGTATTAATAAATCTAAATCCGGAAGTATAAATATTCAAATTGAAGACAATACCATTACCATCATTAGTTTACTAAAACAAATTGATGGTGATATTTTTCCTGAATCTGAATTTCCAAAAAACGCAAGACAATTTAGAGGTTTTGATTGGAGAGATGAAGAAAGACCTAAAAGTGTCGAAGATCTTTTTAGAGGTGAACCACCTTTAAAGCTCCCTGTTATAAAAGGGCTTGACGAATATGTACCTCAAGCAGAATTCTTTGACGATGAACTCATGGCACGTATGGAATTATCTAAGAAAAAAGTGTTTATTGAAAAATATAGTAAGGAAAATCAAACTTTTGAAAAACCAACAAAAATAAAGACCAGAGAAATTAGTAAAAATTTACTGAAAGAAATTGATAATTTCAAACATAAAGTTTGGCAAAAGTATGATGTTAAATTAATTCAAACTCAAATAAAAGCACCTGATAACATTTCAGTGGATTATCTAATCAAAAGAAAAGGTGAAAGAGATTTTGGATATATCGGACAAAACACTAATGAAATTGAAGGTAATTATAAATTTACTGTATGGCTAAAAGGAAAAGGTAGTGTCCTTATCAATTTACAAGAAGGTGCAGGTGATTATACAAGATATAATTTCACATCAGTTAAGCTTTCTAACACATGGCAAGAATATGCTGTAGAAGGTAAAAAAGATTCAGATAATAATCCTCTTAGGATAACAATTTCAAATATTGATAATAATGAGGAAATTTATATTTGGGAACCGAAACTTGTTAAAATAAAACAATAAATCCTTGTCTAAAAACGACTTCTTTTCATACCAAGCTCAGACTACACCTCATCCACTAGTGATGGAAGTTTCTTATGCTGAAGGAAGTTATATCTATGATAAAAATAATAAAGCCTATCTCGATTTTGTTGCTGGAGTATCAGCCTGTAGTCTAGGACATAGACACCCTAAAGTCATTAAAGCCATAGAGCATCAACTCAGCAGATATTTACATGTTATGGTTTATGGCGAATATATACAAGAGCCAGCAGTAAAACTCACAAAATTATTATCTCAATATTTACCAGAGACTATTGATATGACTTACCTAACCAATTCTGGAACTGAAGCCATTGATGGTGCTATTAAATTAGCAAAACGTATTACTGGTAAAAGCGAGATTATAGCAGCACATCATGCCTATCATGGTAATACAATTGGAGCTTTGAGCATCATGGGTTATGAGGAACGAAAGCAAGTGTTTAGACCATTAATGCCAGATGTAAATTTTATTTCATTTAATAGCTTAGAAGATTTGGGAGAAATTACTGACCAAACAGCTGCTGTGATATTAGAGACTATTCAAGGTGGTGCTGGCTTTATTGAACCAACAAATAATTATTTAAAAAAGGTTCAAGAACGTTGTAATAGTGTTGGTGCTTTATTTATTCTTGATGAAATTCAACCAGGAATAGGACGAACAGGTAAACTCTTTGGTTTTGAACATTACAGTTGCATACCAGATATAGTTGTTACAGGTAAAGGTCTTGGTGGTGGAATGCCAATAGGAGCATTTTCAGCCTCTAAAGATCATATGATGCTTTTGAGTGATAAACCAAAATTAGGGCACATCACTACATTTGGAGGACATCCTATTATTGCTTCAGCTGCTTTGGCCACTTTAGAAGAAATAACATCATCCAATTTAATTGAAGAAACTCTTAGAAAAGAAAGATTAATCCGAAAGCATTTATCCCATTCATTAATTAAAGAAATAAGAGGTAAGGGGTTAATGTTAGCTGCATTAACAAATTCTGCAGAAATTACGTCTAAAGTAATTTTAAAAGCTCAAGACCAAGGACTAATTCTTTTTTGGCTTCTATTTGAACCAAAAGCTATACGAATAACTCCACCTTTGACGATATCAGATGAAGAAATCATTAAAGGTTGCGCAATAATAACTTCAATTTTAGATTCATTTTAATTGAATTTTAACTTTATATAAATATTTTTATATAACTGTTTTACAATGTTTTAATACTAAACTGTATTTTGATTACAATTCTGTTAATTACTTTGTTAAAAACAATAACCTTCGAAAGCTAAATTCCTACGATTGAACTGTAAATTTATTTCATCAAACCCTAACAACCACTTATGGAGTTTAGTCAAGGCGACGACAACCAAAATTATTCCTTATCTAAATTTGAATCTATGCTAAAGACCAATAGTGTCTTATTCTTCGATTCAAATGAATTTGAAAACATCATTCATCACTACCTAGAAAACGGTAAAATAGCTTTAGCCAAAAAGGCCATTAAATTAGGATTGGAGCAACATCCAAGCTCAGTTAATCTTCAATTATTCCTAATTGAAATATATGTCATAGAAAATAAGTTTGATGAAGCTAACCAACTGTTAGATAAACTCTATGATATGGAACCATCTAATGAAGAAATCTACATTCAAAAAGCAAATGTTTTATCTAAACAAGATGAGCACAAAAAAGCCATTACAAGTTTAGAAATAGCCTTAGATATTAGTAAAACTCCAGAAAATGATTCTGATCTCTATTCTCTCATTGGCATGGAATATTTATTCTTAGACCAATTTGATAAAGCAAGAGAAAGTTTTGAAAAGTGTTTAAAGCTAGATCACACAGATTATTCAGCGTTGTACAACATCATTTATTGTTTTGACTTTATGGACAAAAACAAAGATGCTATAGATTTCTTAAGTCATTATTTAGATGATAATCCTTATTGCGAAGTCGCATGGCATCAATTGGGTAAACAATATTTTGCAATGAAGTCTTATAAAAAAGCTTTAGCTGCTTTTGATTTTGCCATAATATCTGATGATTCATTTATTGGTGCTTACTTGGAAAAAGGAAAAGTATTAGAAAAACAAAAACGTTATTTAGAAGCTATAGAGAATTATAAAATAACGTTAGCTTTAGACGAGCCAACTTCTTTTGCTCTTCTAAGAATGGGTTACTGCTTTGAAAAATTAGGAGAAAATGACACAGCACTTCAATTCTTCACAAAAACTGTTCATGAAGATCCATTATTAGACAAAGGCTGGATAGCAATTACTAAATTTTACTCAAAAAAGAAGAATTATCAAAAGGCATTATATTTTATAAATAAAGCCATAAATATAGATAGTGAGAATGTGGTGTATTGGAAACTTTACGGACACATTAATCATCAACTATCTTTTTATGAAGAAGCTGAGCATGGTTACAAACGCACTTTAGAACTTGGCAACTATGAGATTGATACTTGGTTGTGCAGAGCAGATATTCTAATAAAATTAGGAGAATTTGAAGCATCAACACAAACGTTGTTACAAGCAGCTGAATTTTACCCTGAAAATGAAGAGGTAGAATATAGACTGGCTGGTTTGTATTTTATGCAAAATGAATCTACCAAAGGACGTTATCATTTAAAAAATGCTACCAAAATAAATCGTGATTATTATTTTATTATTGAAGAGCTATTTCCTAGCCTTGCCAATCATGGTATTTTAACACAGAATTTAATAGCAACAAAAAAGGCTTCAAACTAAAATTCCATACCTTTACGTCTTTCTTAATACAACCTAATGCAAAGACGTTTTCTAGATTATTTAACCATTAGCTTTAAAGGAATTGCTATGGGAGCAGCAGACGTAGTTCCTGGTGTATCTGGTGGTACAATTGCCTTTATTTCTGGTATATACGAAGAACTTATAGAAAGTATTGATAATATTAATGTTGGTGTATTTAAAACTTGGAAAACCAAAGGCTTTAAGGTTGCATGGAATTCTGTAAATGGTAACTTTTTATTAGCCTTATTTTTAGGTATTGCTATTAGTATCTTTTCTTTGGCAAAATCCATTAAATGGCTACTAGCTAATGAACCTATTTTGTTATGGTCATTTTTCTTTGGTTTAGTTCTAGCCAGTATTTGGTTTATTGGCAAACAAATTAAAAACTGGAATGTTATATTAATCCTTGCTCTAATTGCAACCTCCATTGCATCTTACTTTATTACTAAAACAGAACCTTTTGCATCTCCAGACAGCTTACTTTATTTATTATTTTGTGGATTCTTAGCCATTATTGCTATGATTTTACCTGGAGTCTCTGGTGCTTTTATACTTTTAATTTTAGGCGCTTACACTACTGCGATAGATACAGTTGACGATTTACGTGAAGGCATTTCGTCACTAAATTTTGAATTACTTAAAGATGCATTTATCCGTTTATTAATGCTTGGTTTAGGAGCTATACTTGGTTTAAAAGTGTTTTCTAAACTGTTGAATTGGATGTTTAAAAACAAGAAAAACCTCACGTTAGCTATTTTAACAGGTTTCATGATCGGTTCTTTAAATAAAATTTGGCCATGGAAAAACGTTTTATCCTACAGAGCAAATTCGCATGGAGAGCAAGTACCTTTATTAGAAGAAAGTATTTCACCTTTGTCATTTGTTGGAGATAATCAATTAACAATGGCTATTGTTTTGATGGTTATTGGTATACTATCTATTATTATATTAGAATTTTTAGGGAAGAAAAAAACATCATCATAGTGGAGCCAACTAAAACTTTTAAAGACAAAATATTATTAATCTTCAAGGGTTTAGCAATGGGAGCTGCTAACAAAGTTCCCGGTGTCTCTGGTGGTGTTGTGGCATTTGTTGCAGGTTTTTACGAAGAGTTTATATTCTCATTACAACGTGTAAACGGTAAAGCATTAAAGCTCTTACTGAAAGGTCAATTTAATAGCTTTTACAAGTATATTAATGGCAAATTTATAGTACTATTATTCTTAGGAATGATTGTTAGTTATTTTAGTGTATCTAAAATACTAGATTATCTTATTAAGCATTACGAACTCTATGTATGGAGTTTATTCTTCGGAATGATAATCGGTTCCATATACTACATCAATAAAGGTTTTAAATCTTGGAATATTAGTACAATTATATTTTTATTTATTGGTGCTGCAATTGGTTTAAGTATTAGCTTTTTAGATCCAGCAAAGCAAAATGACAATTTATGGTTTGTCTTTTTCTGTGGAATTATTAGTGTTTCTGGGATGACACTTCCAGGTTTTTCAGGATCGTTTATTCTTATTCTTTTGGGTAATTACGTATTGCTTTTAGTAGATTCAGTAAATGCTCTCTATGATACCATTGCTGATATTTTCTCTGGTGATTTTGATTTTACAAACAATCCTGTTAGACTAAGAATGTTAAAAGTTCTAGGAGTTTTTACTTTAGGCTCAGTCACTGGTTTAGTAACTTTTTCTCATGTACTTAACTACATCCTTAAGCATTATAAAAATGTAACCATGTCTACAATTATTGGCTTTATCATTGGTTCACTTGGTGTTGTTTGGCCTTGGAAAAAAACCATATATAAAACCTTAGAAGATGGCAGTTATATGTTAGACTCTAGAGGCGAACAAGTTGTTGAAAATTATACAAGATTTATTCCTCAACTTAATTCAGAAACCTATTGGGCAGTTTTATATATATTTATCGGCATCTTAATTGTTTTAGGATTAGAATGGTATGGACAAAAAAACAGAGCACATAACAACTAA
Organism: Microcosmobacter mediterraneus; assembly: GCF_031846265.1. Classification (NCBI taxonomy): domain Bacteria; kingdom Pseudomonadati; phylum Bacteroidota; class Flavobacteriia; order Flavobacteriales; family Flavobacteriaceae; genus Microcosmobacter; species Microcosmobacter mediterraneus. The sequence continues at coordinate 24,713 of NZ_JAVRIA010000009.1, forward strand.
ATTAGGTTTATTAGGAAAAAATATTTCCTATTCTTTCTCTAGAGCTTATTTCGCAGAAAAATTTGAATTAGAAAACTTGCCGTTTGTTTATGAAAATTATGATTTAAAATCACTTAAAAAATTTGATAAAGTTTTAAAAAAAGAAACATTATTAAAAGGTTTAAACGTAACCATTCCTTATAAAGAAGATATTATTCCATATTTAGATAAGATTAGTAAAACAGCAAAAAAAATTGGAGCAGTTAATACTATTAAATTCACTAAATCCGGAAAATTAAAAGGCTACAATACAGACTGGTATGGTTTTAAAAAATCGTTAAAACCATATTTAAAGACAGCGCACAAAAAAGCGCTTATTTTAGGAACAGGTGGAGCATCTAAGGCAATTGCTTTTGCTTTAAAAGATCTCAATATTTCGTATAGTTTTGTATCAAGAGAAAGTAGTAAGAACACAGATTATACTTACGCTGATCTTAATGAAACTATAATTAAAACACATCATATTATCATTAACTGCACACCTTTAGGAACACATCCAAATATTAATTCGTGTCCAGATATTCCTTATGATTATCTTACTAAAGATCACCTTATTTATGATCTTATTTACAACCCAGAGCAAACTAAATTTCTTCAATGTGCTGAGCTTAAAGGTGCTACAACAATTAACGGTTTAAAAATGCTAGAATTGCAAGCAGAACGTTCTTGGAAAATCTGGAACCTAGTTTAAAATAAGTCTTTATAAGGGCTTTCTTTTGTATTTCTGCTTTCTGTTAGTATATTTAGCTCCTTATATATAAAACATTGTAAAATGTCAGAGCAAGATAACCTGCAAAATGCAGATGGAGAAAAAGACACTAAAGTTATAAAAGACCAAGAGGTACAGTTACAAACAGAATCAGACACTACTTCAGTAGATAAAGAAGCTGAACAAGCTCCTGAAGCTGACGAACAAACTACTTCTGAAAAAAGCGAAACATCGCTAGAAGCTGAGCCTTTAGAAGAAATCAAAACTGAAGACAAGACCAAAGAGGTTGGAGTATCTAACATTGATGATACTAACACATCTAATGATAATGCAGAGGATCATGTTGAAGAAATTGAAGCTGCCAATGCTGAAGATGCCGAAGATGAATCTAATGCTGAGCGCCATAAATTAGAAGATAAAGACTATCATGCCATGAGTATGGAGCAGTTAGTAGATGAGTTTGAAGGCTTAATTAAATATCAAAAAATTCAGACCATAAAATCTCATGTAGATGAAATTAAATCCGAATTTCATTCTAAATACAACGCACTTTTAGATGAAAAGAAAGAAGAGTTTGTAAATGATGGTGGCAATCCTATAGATTTTTACTACACTAACGATTCACAGAAACGTTTCAATAAAACATACAGAGACTATAGAGCAACACTCAATACTTACTATAAAGACAGAGAAAATGCCTTAAAATCTAATCTTCAAAATCGATTAGAAATCATTGAAGAAATTAAAGGACTACTCAATGTTGAAGAAAATATTAATACAACCTACAAGCATTTTAAAGAGCTACAAGATAAATGGCGAGAAGCAGGACCAATTCCAAGAGATAAATACAATAATGCTTGGAATACTTACCATCATCATGTAGAACGTTTTTATGATTTCTTGCACCTTAATCGCGATTTACGTGATATGGATTTTAAGCATAATTTAGAAAAGAAGCTTAAAATAATTGATAGAGCCGAAGAACTTGCTGCAGACGATAATATTAATAGATCATTTAGAGAGCTACAAGTGCTTCATAAATTATGGAAAGAAGAATTAGGACCTGTAGCTAAAGAACATCGTGAGGAAATTTGGGAACGTTTTAGCACTGCCACAAAGACAATTCATGATAAACGTCAGATATATTATGCAGATTTAGATAAAGCTTACGAAGGTAATCTTGTAAAAAAAGAAGAGATTATTGAAGCAATTAAAACCATTGCAGAGGATAAAGGAAATTCACATCAAAACTGGCAGAATAAGATAAAAAAGGTAGAAGCCTTGCGCCAAGATTTCTTTAATGCAGGCAAAGTGCCAATAAAGGTTAACGAAGCCACATGGTCTAAATTTAAAGATGCTGTACGATCATTTAATCGAAATAAAAATGCTTTTTATAAAGGATTAAAAAAGGAACAGTACGACAATCTTCAAAAGAAATTAGAGCTGATAAAAATTGCCGAAGACAATAAGGATAATGAAGATTTTGATACAGCAACACCTTTAATGAAAAAAATTCAAGGTGATTGGAAAAAAATTGGGCACGTACCAAGAAAAGACTCTGATAAAATCTGGAAACGCTTTAAAAGTGCCTGTAATCATTATTTTGATAAGTTACATGCCGAACGTAAAGCTGTTGATAAAGAATTTTATGACAATCTAGAAAAGAAAGAAGCTTTATTAGGTGAACTAAAAGCTTTTGATCTAACAGAAAAACCTGAAAGTGATATAGCATCCTTAAAAGAGCATATAACTAATTGGAAAGCTATTGGTAAAGTGCCTTATAATAAACGATTTATAGATGGTAAATTTTATAAAACCATCGATGGTTTATTTGATAAACTAAAAATGGATAAAGCAAAAGTTGAGATGATAAAGTTTGAAAACAAACTTGAAAGTCTCAATAATCCTGACGATACCAGAAAATTAGATAACGAACGTAATTTTATTAGAAAAAAAATAGATGAGATTTCATCAGAGATTAATCAGCTTGAAAACAACCTTCAGTTCTTCTCTAATGTTGACGATAAAAACCCTTTAGTAAAAGACGTTCATAAAAATATTAATAAACACAAAGCAAGTTTAGATATTTGGAAAGATAAGCTCAGAAAAATAAAAGAACTCTACTAAAAATTTCTGTTTTCAATAGATTTTTTTATGAGTATTTTGAACTTTAATTTAATAATAAACCCAATATGAAATTCATATTGGGTTTATTCCTAACTAAACTAAATTTTAACCTTAATCATAACCGCTTAAAATACAATTAAGATTATCTACTTACGATTAAGAAACTTTTTGTAGAAAAGTTTCTATCTATTTTATATACGTATAATTAAAAGCGTTTGGACGTCTAATAAAATAAAATATTTAAACCTTTTTTGCTTCCTCCCAAAACACATCCATTTCAGCCAAACTCATATCTCTTAAAGCTTTATTATTAGCTTTGGCTTTTTCCTCTAAGTACTGAAATCTTTTTATAAATTTTTTGTTAGTACGTTCTAGAGCATTCTCAGGATTAACACCAAGAAAACGTGCATAATTAATCATAGAGAACAAAACGTCTCCAAACTCAGCTTCAATTTCATCTTGGTTGTTTTGAGATACTTCATGCTGTAATTCTGAGAGTTCTTCTTGTAGTTTTTCAAAGACTTGTTCTGGTTGTTCCCAATCAAAACCAACACCTGCAACTTTGTCTTGTATACGATTGGCTTTCACCATTGCTGGTAAACTTTTAGGCACACCTTCTAATACACTCTTTTTACCTTCTTTTAGTTTTAACTCCTCCCAATTTCGTTTTACGTCTTCTTCATCATCTACTTTTACATTGCCATAAATATGAGGATGCCTATCTACCAATTTATCACATATACTATGACACACATCTGCAATATCAAAATCATCAGTTTCACTACCAATTTTGGCATAAAAAACAATGTGTAATAACACATCACCTAGTTCTTTTTTAACCTCGTCTAAATCTTTATCTAAAATAGCATCACCCAACTCGTAGACCTCTTCTATGGTAAGGTGTCTTAAGGACTCCATAGTTTGCTTTCTATCCCAAGGACAACCTGCTCTAAGCTCATCCATAATAGTTAATAAACGATCAAATGCTTGTAATTGCGAAGCTCTGTTTGCCATAAAAATTATTTAGAAAACTAAAGTACAAACAATAGAAATCTTAGCATCTTATAAAAGACATTTTATATTCACAATATGTAAACAATAAATGGCTTGTAAAGGTGCTGAATAGCAAAAAAACTTTAATTGTTTATTCTTCTTCGTCTGAAGTTGTTTCTTCTTTTAAAGTGCTAAGAAGATCATTGGCTTGAAGTGTATTGTACCATTGCACTACTTTCTTAATATCTGAGACGTATACACGATCTTCATCATAGTCTGGTAATACATTAAAAAAGTATTCTTCTAAAACATCTTTACCATCTTTATGACTGATTGATGTTTTTTCACCCTTTTCTTTAGCTTCAATTTTTGAAAGAACCTCTCTTAGAGGCACCTCTTCAGTGAGTGTATAAATTGCAATTTCACTGAGAATACTCACATTACTATGCACACCAACAGTAAGTCTTTTCTTATCTATTAACGATTCTACCACTGCTCCTGTTCTAGTTTGAGCTACAATTTTAAATAATCCAGGCTTTCCTGAAATTGATAAAATTTTATCTAAGGTCATTGCTTTTATATTTTTAAGATGGCAAATTTAGAGAATACTCTAAAAAAACAAACAGAATTAACGTTTCTTTTTCATAGCTGGAAAACGCATTTTATAATCGATTCGTATTTTCCCTTTAGAAATGTTACTCAATTTACCTTTTATGAGTCGTTTTTTAAAGGACGATAATTTATCTGTAAACAAAATGCCTTCTATATGATCGTATTCATGCTGGATAACTCTTGCAATTAAACCATCAAACTCTTCAGTATGCGTTTCAAAATTTTCGTCTTGATATTGTATTTTAATTTTAGGTTGTCTAAAGACATCTTCTCTAACATCGGGAATACTTAAACAGCCTTCATTAAAAGCCCATTCATCACCTTCTTCTTCTAAAATTTGAGCATTAATAAACACTCTCTTAAAATCTTTAAGTGCTTTTTGCTCATCATCAGAAAGCGTTTCGTCTTCAGCAAAAGGAGAGGTGTCAACCAAAAAAATACGAATTGCCAAACCTACTTGCGGAGCTGCCAAACCAACGCCAAAAGCACCATACATAGTCTCTTGCATATTCTCTAAGAGCTCTGATAGTTTAGGGTAATCTTTATCTATCTCAACTGCTTTTTTTCTAAGAACAGGATCACCATAAGCAATAATCGGTAAAATCATAATGTGTTATTTTCGGTTGCAAAAATACAACCTTATCACGATTTAGAGTAGAGATAACTCTGTAAAATTATGGTTGCACTAATTTCATCTACCAAGTTTTTATCTCTTCTTTTTTTCTTTGATAAACCACTATCTATCATAGTCTGAAATGCCATTTTTGAAGTAAAGCGCTCATCGACTCTTGCAATATTTATTTTAGGAAGTGTCTTTGAAAGTTTTCTTATAAATTTTTGAATATCCTGCTCTACATCTGAAGCTTCATTATGGAGACGTTTAGGTTCACCAATGATAATCGTCTCTAAAGATTCTTTCTTTGAATAATCAGCAATAAAAGCTAACAAATCTGAGGTAGACACTGTGGTAAGACCAGAAGCAATGATCTGAAGCTCATCAGTAATTGCTAATCCTGTACGCTTAGTTCCATAATCTATTGCCATTAGTCTTGCCATTGTACAAAGGTACTACTAAAAAACTCTTCTTTAAAAAAAGAAGAGTTTGTTAATTAGCTATTAATTAGATCCATGATTTTACCCTCTATAATATCAATTTTTCTAACTTGTAAGTTTAGACACACTAATTATTAATGGGTCACAAAAAAACTCTCCTCTGGGGAAAAAAGGAGAGTTGTATAAATAATTAGCTATTAATTATTCGAAATCTGCAAAAACCCTCTTGCAAAGTGATTTGCTTCATTCAACTAATAAGACACTACCTTTTTTTAAAAGTCACAAAAATTTAATTTTCTTTAATGTTATTGATTTAATCAGAACAAATATCTTTGTGCTTTAAAACATAACCATGACAGAATTAAGGAATATTATTGAAGCGGCCTGGAACGATAGGTCTCTTTTAACTGACCAAACTACTATAACAGCAATACGAGAGGTCATTGATTTGTTAGATAGTGGCTCACTTCGCGTTGCAGAACCATCAGCCAATGGATGGCAGGTAAACGAATGGGTTAAAAAAGCTGTGGTACTCTATTTTCCGATTCAGAAAATGGAAACATTTGAAGTAGGTATTTTTGAATACCATGATAAAATTCCATTAAAGCGTGGTTATGCAGAGAGAGGCATTAGAGTAGTACCTCATGCTATTGCACGTCATGGTGCATATGTATCTAAAGGTGTTATAATGATGCCAAGCTATGTTAACATTGGTGCTTATGTAGATGCTGGCACCATGGTAGATACTTGGGCAACAGTTGGCAGTTGTGCTCAAATTGGCAAAGATGTACACCTCTCTGGAGGCGTTGGTATTGGTGGTGTTTTAGAACCTCTACAAGCTGCTCCTGTAATTATAGAAGATAACGCCTTTATTGGCTCTAGAAGTATTGTGGTTGAAGGTGTACGCGTAGAAAAAGAAGCTGTACTTGGTGCTAATGTAGTGCTTACTGCATCAACTAAAATTATTGATGTAACAGGAAGTGAACCAGTTGAAATGAAAGGTATTGTACCCTCACGCTCAGTAGTAATTCCTGGTAGTTATAAAAAAGAATTTCCTGCTGGTGAGTTTAATGTATCTTGTGCTTTAATCATAGGACAACGTAAAGAAAGTACAGATAAAAAGACATCGCTAAACGATGCCTTAAGAGAATATAATGTCGCTGTTTAATTAATGAAATGTCTCATAAAAGAAAAGGCCAACTAACCTCAGATCCTGAATGGAGAAAACATCTAAGAAAAATTGGGAAACGTTTTTTTGGAAAAGAGAGCGTTTGGCTGAGAAGAAAATGATTGATAAAGATTTAAAAGTGAGAGAAAATTAAGCTTTTATGAAAAAGAGAAAAACACCTAGCTTATTTCTAATGGTAATTGCTATTATTATTGGTAGTGGTATTTATAGGGAATTTGACTTTGAACAATTAACCTTTGAGAAACCTGCACTTGTTGTCGTGTATAGTATTGTCTTTTTAGCCTGTATTATAATGATGTTTCTTGAGCCTAAGACTAAAGAGTAATAACTCAACTCCCAAACTTCATTTTCCTACCAGAACGTCGTAACTTTTTAGCATCTACTTTGCATTGAAAATCTCTACTGTGCTTTAGCATTAATGCATGTGTTTCTTTGTAGGTTTTATCGTAAAGCTTAGCATAGGTGGCTGACATTATTTTTATCATGGTTTTAGACAACCACAAGCGTCTAAAGTTATGCATGCGTTTGTTAAAGTCTAAAGATTCAAATGTCATTCTATTTAAATCAATTAGATAGAAGTCATAATTACCTTCGCCTTTATCCACAATTAAAGTATTACCTGGAGAATGATCTAAAAAGTTGATATTATTTTCGTGAAGCTTAAAAGTGAACGCTGTAAACTGCTCTAAAATTGTATTCCTATTTGGAAATTTTGGTTGATGAATTAAAACTCTAAAATCAAAATCGTAATTAACTTGTAAACTCACATAGTAGCCATCTTGTAATCCAAGCGCATTAGTACGATCAAAATAAGCGATAGGAAATGGTGTAAGAATATCTTTTTCTAACAATAAATTTGCATACTCAAATGAACGTTTAGCTTTTGATTTTCTGATGTATTTATACACAAAAGCATTAAACAGATTTGGTTTTTTAAACTGCTTAACATTAAGCTCTACACCTTCTAATTCTACTTTTTTAATGCTATTTCTAGAACCTTTCAGAACATACGTGCCAGAAGCATCAAACTGATCTAAATACGCTAAGATAGATTCCTCTAAGTGTTTATATTTAGGATGAAGCTTTATTTTATGCATATATGTTTTAAAAAGTATAGAAAATATAATACTTTGCGAATATACTTCTAACTACCAAATGAAAAAAATACTTGTCATTCAAAACAAACGTATTGGTGACGTTTTACTAGCTTCTTTAATAGCCGAAAATATAAAATTGGTATATCCAGAATCGACCATAGAATTTATGGTTTATGATTACACTGCTGGTGTTATTGAAAACCATCCTTTAATTGATAAGATCATTTTAATAAAAGAAAAGGAACTAAAGAAAATTCCAAACCTCATTAAAACAGCTTTACAAATTAGAAAGGCTAAATACGATATTATCCTTGATCCTTATGCAAAATTTCAGAGTCGAATAATGTGTTTACTATCTGGTGCTCCTCAAAGAATTGGTTACAAAAAAAAAGACAAAAATCCACCATTAAAATTTTATACTCATAATGTTAGTTTTCTAAAAGAGAAAAGTCATCCTTGTGGTAAATCCTTAGAGGATAGAGTACATTTAGTAACCTCTGTTTATCCAATTGACCAACCTGTTTATGTTCCTAAAATTTATTTAACAGAAACTGAGCAGCAGTATTCTAAACTACAGAGTTATGATAAACCAGTAATTATGTTTGGAATTTTAGGGAGCACGCCTCAAAAATCCATGCCATACAAGTACATTACTGAGCTTATTGACTTTGTTACTGTAACGTTTGATGTTTATGCTTTATTTAATTATTCTCCACATCAAAAGGATGATGCTAAATCTATCTATGAAGCCTGTAAACACAAGGATCGTATTATATTTGATATCTACGAAGACAATATAAGAGGTTTTATAACGCTTATGAACAAATGCAAACTACTTATTGCTAATGAAGGTGGAACAGTACATATTGCTAAGGCTTTAGATAAACCAACATTTACAATTTTTTCACCTTATGTTCTAAAAGAGCATTGGGCGAGTTTTGAAGATGGTAAAATGCATACATCTGTGCATTTATTAGATGAAAAACCAGATTTATTTTCAACAGATAGAGATGCTAGAAAAAAAATAGAGGAAGATCCTAGCTTCTTATACAACCAGTTATCACCAGAGTTAATAATTCCTAAATTAAACAACTTTTTAAAACAACATTTTTAATATGAGCCTAGGTTTAATTGACAGATTTCATATTTGGCGCAGAAAAATGCGTTGGGATAGACAATATAAAAAAGGAAAATGGGACTACTTAAAAAACGACACTGAGGCTTACAGGTATCGTAAAATCATAGACTATGTAAAAACCTATGGCACTAAAAATCCAAGTATTTTAGATTTAGGTGCTGGTGAAGGCGTACTCAACGAACACTTTATCGATTTTGACTACAGCTTTTTTGAAGGTGTGGATTACTCTAAAGTTTCTATTGATAAGGCTAATAAAAAACAATTAAGAAACTCAACGTTTACAGTAGCAGATTTGCATCATTATAAACCAAACAGACACTTTGATATTATTATTTTTAATGAGGCTTTTTATTACATACATGATTCTGAAAGAGCAAGAGTTTTAAATATAATCTTAGACCATCTCAATATTGGTGGACTTCTAATTACTTCAATTTATAAAGAAGGTATTGGTTGTTGGGAATACTTTGATATTGGTCGATTAGAAAAATTGAGTTTTGAAAAGGTAGATCCTCCAAAAGAAGGTACTTATTGGATGGTTGGCGCTTATAAAAAACAAAGCTAAGACGGTTTTACAATGCCGTAATCTGTCCAGATTATTTTTTTAGATTTCGTAGTTTTTCTAATCTCTAAATTAAGATTTAATGCAATATCATTTTTATAGGAACGCTCATGGTATAAATGAACACAAATTGCACTATACCTAATCTGAATTGGCCTTATACCATAATTCATTAATCGTTCTCCTAACTCCCTATCCTCTCCTCCATAAGCCATACGCTCATCAAAACCATTAACTGCAATAATATCTTTTTTCCAGCCTGAGGCGTTCATTCCATCCCAAGTTGCTTTGGTAGGTGTAAACTTGTTTAAAAGTTTTTCTTTTAATCCAGAAGACGAAAGCTTATTAGTTTTAAACGTTTTTTTAAGTCCTTTACTCACAAGCCAATCTATATCGAAGCAGTTTTGATTTTCAATATCTTGTCTAGATATTTGATCTGAAATTGATTTTGGTAGCTTAAAATAACCACCTGAAAGGAAGCAACGTAGTTGTCTTAGGTGTAAATGTTTTTCAACAAAATCTAATCTCGGAATACAATCACCATCAGTAATTATGAGGTAATCAGATGCAGAAGCTTTTATGGCTTTGTTAAGAATTTTAGTTTTTCTAAAACCATCGTCCTCATGCCAAATATGAGTGATGGTTAAATCGGTTTCGCTTTTATATTGCTCTATTAATATTTTGGTAGAGTTTGCAGAACCATCATCTGCAATGATGATCTCAAAATCTTTGAAGGATTGTTGCTCATAACCTATAAATACTTTATACAACCACTCAGGCTGATTGTATGTACTAATAATTACTGAGGCTTTAGGTTGCACACTTACTTTTTTACAATTCCGTAATCTGTCCAAACCTTATTCTCGTCTTTAACGTCTTTTCTAATCTTTAGATTACGCTCTAAAGACTCTTTGGTCTTATAACCTCGTTTATGATCTAAGTGAAGACATATTGCTTTATGACGTATTTGCTTAGTTTTAATTCCAAAATTCATGAGGCGTTCACCTAACTCTCTATCTGGTCCACCATACTGCATACGCTCATCATAACCATTGATATCAATTAAATCTTGTTTCCAAGCTGAAGAATTACAATTATTAAAAGTAGCTCCTGTTGGTGTAATAAAATCTAAAAACGTGGCTAAGGTATCACCAGCAGAAATTTTAATAGCTTGTTTTGCACCAAGTTTATCTTGTTGTTTTAACCACTTTACATCAAAACAATTTTCATTAGCAATGTCGTCTGTGGTGATGGTTTTACTTAGAGCCATATTTAATTTACAATAACCACCAGATAAAAAATAACCTCTCTCAGCATACTTAGCGTGTACAGCAATAAAATCGTTTCTTGGAATACAATCACCATCAGTCATTAAAATATAATCGAATTCCGTTTGCATGATTACTTTATTAAGTAATTCTTGTCTACGATAACCTTCATCCTCGTGCCAAATATGTCTTAAAGGCACAGGATAATCGGCTTGGTAACTTTCAATAACAGCCTTTGTAGATGCTCCAGAACCATCATCTGCCACAATAACCTCATAATTATCATACATCTGATGCTTATAACCTTCCAATACTTTTCGTAACCAATCTTCGGAATTATAAGTACTTATTATAACTGAAATAGGTAAATTATTCATACATGTGTTTAATATGCTGCAAATTTAACCATATTAAATCACTTCTTTACTATGATAATAAGAACGACTTAACCTTATTAATTTTGTAAATTTGCCATAGCATGAAAACCTTAACTGTAATCATACCAACATATAACGAAGAAGACTATTTGTGGAGAGCATTATACTCCGTAAAATTTGCAGATGAAATTATAGTTATAGATTCGTATAGCACTGATGATACTTTAAAAATAGCTGAAGAGTTTAACTGTAAAATATTAAAACGAAAGTTTGATAATTTTTCTAATCAGAAAAACCATGCATTACAATACGCAACATCTGATTGGGTTTTATTTTTAGATGCTGATGAGCGATTAACCACAGGATTACAAAGAGAACTGATAGATGCAATAAACACAGAAAAACACACAGCATATAAGTTGAATTTTCCACACTTTTACATGAATCGCTTTTTGTTTCATCACAGTCATAATGTAACTCGACTAGTGGTAAGAGAACAATGTCATTTTGAAGGTTCTGTCCACGAGAAACTGATTGTGAATGGTAGTATTGGAAAATTACAAAACCCTGTTTTACATTACACCTACAAAGGTTTAGAACACTACATCAGTAAAAAAGATAGTTATGCTTGGTTTCAGGCTCAACAAATGTTAGATAAAGGAAAAAAGGTAACCTACTTTCATTTGGCCTTTAAACCTTTTTATAGATTTTTTCACAGTTTTATTATCAAAGGTGGTTTTAGAGATGGAGTTCCTGCCTTAGCTATTGCAGGCATAAATGCTTATGGCGTATTTTCTCGTTATGCTAAACTAATACTTCTTAAAAAGGGAATACGCTAAATTTAATGTCATTAAGAGGAAGAATATATTAGAGATAGAGATACATTGTTGCTCTTTATATTTTAATAATAACTTGGCTGTATAAGATTAGTTGTTTTTTAAACAACTTATTTACTTGGTTAATCATATGTACAGAGAAATTCCTCCGGAATTCCACAAGTAAGCTAAAACTAGCACCTAATTACATACATTTTTATGCTTAAGTTATTTTATTCAATAATTATAAATCCATTTGAGTTTTCAGTAAATTTTCCGATACACTCATTGTTTTTATAGACTGTTATAACTTTAGAATAGTCACCTCCACCAAGAAGTCCTCCTCTCCAATTATCGTGTTCCTCTAAAATACCTGGTTTAGATTCTAATTCATAAAGAACATTATCAAATTTATCTGAAGCCTTAATTTTAAGTGTATCAGAAGTCAAATTAAAAATCAACAAACGTTGTCTTTCACCAACTAAATCTTTGTAATTATCAGCTGTTGTATTACAGTCTATTTGCTCATAATGATTTTGTTCTAAATCCACAAATAGATTTACGAGTTGGGTTTTATTAAAACTCTCTTTAATAATTTTAATTCTACCTAGTAAAGAAATAAGCCGTGTTCTATTAATTGTTGCTTCATAGAGCATATTATGATTTTTACCAATATAATTTGTAAGTCTATTTAGATAGTCTTCGTTGGTTAAATAGAAATTCACGTTCTTCTTTATACTTTCTTGGTCTCTTCTGAATAAATGATTAAAACCATTCAAAGAGTAATAATCTATATTAGCTGTAAACGCTTTTTGGTAATCTTCCCATGCTAAATTGGTATATTGATATCTTTGTTTTAAAAATTTAATATCTTCTAATATTGGATGGTATTTTGATAGTACGTCTTCTTCTAACTTAAGAAGTTTATCCATATTTTCCGTATTATTTTTGTAGTCTGAATAATTAAATAGTAAGCCAGCATATCTAAAATTCTCGTAATCTTTTTCATTGACTTGTTTGTTTATAACACGCTTCATTAATGAATCTTGATGTCGTAAAAATTTAATCTTACCATTAGCATATTCTATGTTTTCGATAACTTCATTTTCTGTTTTGTTAATTAAGGAATCTACTTTATCGGTGATTTTTCGTTTATCGTTCCAATTATTAATCTGAAGTGCGATTAAAATTCCGATTACAACAAGAATAATTTCTCCTATAGCATATTTAAAATACTTTCCAGTTTTATTTTCTATAATGAGGTTTTGTCTTATTCGTCTAAAAAACTTAATCATAGTTTCTGTTTTTTTCTTCCCGAAACTTCGGGAGCTGTCTCAACCAAATGTCCACATGACATTTGATTTCGCAAGACAAAATTAAGTTTCGATAATCTAAAGAATTTTATCATTGGTTAGCGGTTTTTGATAATAAAGTACAACACTCAAACATAATCGGTTAAAACAATTTCAATTTACCAAATTTAAGTTTCAATTTAAAGGTTTTGAGACTATCTTCTCCCTTAATATCTATACGCTGAATTTCATAATTATTTTTAAAAGGGAATCTATTTATCCTATTCCCAATTCTTAGAGCGTAAGCTATTTTTTGGTGTTGTAATTCTTCAAAAAAATCTGCCTTTACCATTTTAGATTTAGGATATTTACCATAAGGATAAGCGAGTACGTTTTTAATATCGAGATTATTATCATTAATAAACGCTTTGCACTTTTGGAAATCCTCTTGTGTTTCTTGTAACGATATATCCTTGTAGTTTTTATGATAAAAAGAGTGCAATCCTAGCTCAACAATAGTAGAATCCATAGATTGTAATTGTTCAACAGACATAATGGCTTCCTTTCCACTATTCCAATCATCTTTTCCACCAACATAAGCCATAGGAATATAAAAACAAGCCTTTAAATTATTAGACTTCAATAAAGGATAGGCCAAATCTAATTGATTTACATAAACATCATCAAAGGTAATAATGACTGACTTCTTAGGCAGTTTTAGACCTTTTTCTTGCATCAGCATAATATCAGAAAAATGAAACGTATTGTACTTATTTGCTTTTAAATACTCAAATTGTTCATTAAGTCTATTTTCAGAAATAGTTAACCCAATACTTTCAGTATCGTTCTTTGAAACGTTGTGATACATTAATATTGGAAGTTTAGACATAGCGTATAATATGAATCTTTTATCACAGTAAAATTATTACTTTTGTTGACCACCACAAACAAATAGAGAAACTGTTTTAATTAATGATAAGCGCGCTCGCCATTACATACAATGAAGAAGACTATATTGAGCGTTACGTGCAACAACTCTCCTTTGCCGACGAAATTATTTTTATTGACTCTTTTAGCACTGATAACACTGTTGATTTAGCTCAAAAGTATGGTGTTAAAGTTATACAACGGAAATTCGATAATTTTTCTACTCAACGGAACTTTGCTTTAGAACACGCAAGTAATGATTGGGTTATATTTTTTGATTTAGATGAATCACTACCAAACCAATTAATTTCGGAAATTAAAACTATAGTAAAAGAAAATTCTAAGAATTATGCCTATAGAGTGAAGCGCAATTTTTACTTTATGGGAAAGCACATTAAATACAGTGGGTTTCAAAATGATACTGTAGTAAGGCTTTTTAATAAAACTAAATGTACTTATAATGGTAATTTAGTGCATGAAACTCTTTCTGTCAATGGTACCATCGGCTCTCTAAAAAATACATTAGATCATTATACCTACAAAACTTTTGATGACTATAACAAAAAACAAACGCAGTATAGTAAACTGCAAGCAAAACATTTATACAATAAGAATGTAAGACCAAACTTATATCACTTCTTTGTGAGACCTTTATATCGTTTTTTACATCAATATTTTATTAAGCTAGGATTTTTGGATGGTAAAGAAGGTTTTATATTAGCTTATTTGCAAGGATTCTCTGTTTTTAAGCGCTATCTTTTTCTCTGGACAACATATAGAAATATCGAATAATGATGAAGCAGGTTTTTTTAGAATCTCATAACATTAAAAATCTACATTTCGGATTTGGTCAGTTTAATTATCACCTAATTAAAGGATTATACAATGCCGAAATAGATGATTTTAAAATGACACTTCATGCTAAAAATACTACGAAATTAAAAGAAGAATTCGGTTCGTATTTTAATTACAAAACTTATAAATCGTACAGACGATATCCTCTTTTTAGAATACGTAAGAAATATGATGTTTGGCACTCCATGAATCAGAATATAAAGATAGAACCACACCACAACATACCTTATGTACTCACAATACACGACGTAAATTTCATTGAAGAAGTATCCTCAGACTTGAGCCATGATCGCAATAAAAGATTCACAGAAAAATTAAATAGAGCCTCGGCAATTACTTACATTTCAGAATTTGCAAAACAATCTACACATCAACATTTTAAAGTCCCAAATGTTGAGGAATATGTTATATATAATGGCAATCCAATACGTGAGATTATCATTTCAGATCAATACCAGCCAAATTTAAAACCTAGCAAGCCTTTTTTATTCAGTATTGGAGAATTTACAGAGCGTAAAAACTTCCATACTCTTGTAGAAATGCTAAGACACATTGAAGAATTCAATTTGGTATTATCTGGCAATAACAATACTGAATATACACAAAACGTACTTTTACCTACGATTGAAAAACTGAATCTACAAGATAGAGTTATCATAACTGGGAAAATTAGCGATTTAGATAAGCAATACTATCTACAACATTGTACTGCATTTGTTTTTCCATCCTTGAGAGAAGGCTTTGGTATTCCGCCAATTGAAGCCATGCGTTTTGGCAAACCTGTTTTTTTGTCCAAGAATACATCCTTGCCAGAAATTGGTGGTAATGATGCTTTCTATTGGGAACATTATAACGGCGAATACATGGCGAAAATTCTAACAGAAGGTTTAGAGTATTTTGATACGCATTCAGATTCGCTTAAAACAAATTATATTAATAGAGCACAATCGTTTAATTGGGATGATGCCTCAAAAGCATATGCAGATGTTTACAGAACACTACTTTAGTAATATTATAGAAATTGTATTTTGATTGAAATTAAAATCTAACTTTGCAAAACGTTATTTACAACCATCTCTTATGTTAAAATTTATCATTCCAATTGTTGTTGCTATAGCTTTATTTCCATTCGTTTTAAAGTTTATAAAGCATAAATCCTTGTATCCATTTATGCCATATCAATATAACTTTAGACGTAGACGCATAACCTTTGCTAAAGTTTTAAAATTACTTACAGAACGAAATGCAAAAATTATTGTTGAAACAGGAACCTCAAGAAAAGGTTTAGAAGGTGCAAAAAGTGATGGTGCAGCAACCATTGTCTTTGGAAAATGGGCAAAAGAAAATGGAGCTGTTTTACATTCTGTTGATATTAGTGAAGATTCTGTAGAAGGTTCTAGAAATGAGGTAAAACAACAAAGATTAGATGATGTTGTTACAGTACATTTAGATGATTCTTTAAACTACCTTAAACATTTTAAAGACGATATTGACTTTCTATATTTGGATAGCTATGACTATTCAAAAACTGATGTAGATATCCAAAAAAAGAGTCAGGAGCATCATTTAAAAGAATTTAAAATTATTGAAGATAGACTTCATAAAAACACCATTGTACTTATTGATGATTGTGGATTACCAGGAGGCGGAAAAGGAAAAACTGTAGTCGCCTATATGATTGAAAAAGGCTGGGAAATCCTTATAAATAAATATCAAATTTTACTAGTCCATAAAGACAGTTTATAATGAATAAAGCATTTAAATATTTCAAAAAGAATAAGAAATCTAAAAAGCGTAAAGCTATATTAGGACCTCATGCTCAAGGTGTTATTTATAATACCGAAAATGGAATAATTGCTTTACCTATTGAAGATATTGGTATTGGGAAATCGCTTGGTTTCAATGGAAATTGGGATATGGAAGAAATTAATATCCTCTCAGAATATATCTCTAAAGACGATGTCGTTTACGTTATAGGTACACATGTTGGCACTTTATTGATTCCTATGGCAAAACAGGTGAAAGAGGTTATTGGTTATGAAGCCAATGAAAACACCTTTTGGTACATGGAAATGAACCTATGTATGAATCGATTAAAAAATGTTCAATTATTTAATTATGCTGTTGGCGACACCAATAAAATGGTAACCTTTTACCAAAACACTGTAAACTCAGGAGGAAGTAAAATTGCACCACAGAAGGATAACATTATGTATAATCATGATAATCCTGATAAAGTTGAGGTGCAAATGATTGCTTTAGATGAGCACATTACTCAACAGAATTTATCACAACCCAACGCCATGCTCATGGATATTGAAGGTGCTGAATACTATGCACTTAAAGGTATGCCAAACACCTTATCTAAACTTAAATTTCTATATATAGAGTACGTGCCTCATCATTTAAAAAATGTGTCAAATATTTCTAACGAACAATTTTTAGAAGGCATTACGCCACATTTCACAAAAGCCAATTTTGTAAGAAATAAAAAGGTAATCACTTATAATTCTGACAGTTCTGAAGTACTCAATTATTTAAACAACCTAACTGCAGCTAATGAAACCGATGATATTCTATTTTCTAAATAAATGAAGCATCTATTAGAACATAGTATCAGTGTTTTAAAAAAATCCGGAACACTACTCTATCCTACTGATACAGTTTGGGGCATTGGTTGTGATGCTACAAATTACAATGCTGTAAAAAAAATCTATGAACTTAAAAAACGTGAAGAAACTAAAGCTCTCATATGCTTAGTTTCAGATTTTAAAATGTTGCAACAATATGTTGAAGACGTTCCCGAAATGGCTTACGATATTTTAAAATATGCCAACAAACCTACTACGATAATTTACGACAGACCAAAAGGTATTGCAGAAAATCTTATTGCTAAAGATAATACACTTGCCATTCGTATCGTTAGGCAAGGATTTGCACATCAGCTCATTAAAAAATTACGACGTCCATTAGTCTCAACCTCAGCAAATATTTCTGGTGAATCTTCACCAAAATCCTTCAAAGAAATTAGCCAAGAGATTTTAAAAGGCGTGGACTATGTCGTAAATTTGCAAAACGAAAATAAAAAGGCCAAACCATCAACAATTATTAAGTTAAGTAATGATGGTATGGTTAAAATTATTAGAAAGTAAATTCAAATTTTCTTATAAAATTTAACGGATTTAAACGTTGCAGTTAATGAACTACAAAGACGCGTTAAAGCACAACATATTCAAGATAATTTCCAATTCAGCCAAAGATCTAAATATAGATAGTTACGTTATTGGTGGTTATGTAAGGGATTTTGTATTGCAACGAGGTACTGCAAAAGATATCGATATTGTTGCCATAGGAAGTGGTATTGACTTAGCTAAGCAAGTATCAAAAAATCTTCCCAATATGCCTAAGGTTCAAATTTTTAAAACGTATGGTACTGCAATGCTTAAATACGATGATATTGATATAGAATTTGTTGGAGCTCGCAAAGAAAGTTATCATAACGATAGTAGAAATCCTATAGTTGAAAACGGTACTCTAGAAGACGATCAAAACCGAAGAGATTTTACCATCAATGCTTTAGCATTAAATCTTAATGAGGAAGATTTTGGAGAATTATTAGATCCATTTAATGGCTTGTTAGATTTAAAACTAAAAATAATTAGAACACCTTTAGATCCTAACATAACCTATTCTGATGATCCTTTAAGAATGATGCGTGCTATACGTTTTGCATCGCAACTTAATTTTATGATTGAGGAAGAATCCTTAAATGCTATTGTAAAAAATAAGGAACGAATTAAAATTATTACTAACGAAAGGATAGTAACAGAGTTACACAAAATTCTTGAAAGTGACGTACCCTCAAAAGGATTTTTATTATTAGAACAAACAGGACTACTTCATTATATTCTTCCTGAGTTAACAGCGCTTAAAGGTGTTGAAGAAGTTGAAGGACAAAAACATAAAGATAACTTTTACCATACTTTAGAAGTTGTAGATAATATTGCTAAATCTACAGATAACCTCTGGTTGCGTTGGGCTGCTTTACTGCATGATATTGGTAAAGCACCAACAAAACGTTTTAAAAAACGAATTGGATGGACCTTTCATGGCCATGAGTTTGAAGGCTCTAAAATGGTATATCATTTATTTAAGCGATTAAAAATGCCATTAAATGATAAAATGAAATTTGTGCAAAAAATGGTGTTTATGAGTTCTAGACCCATTGTAATCTCACAAGATTTGGTAACAGATTCTGCCGTTAGACGTTTGGTGTTTGATGCTGGAGATTATATTGATGACTTAATGACACTATGCGAAGCAGATATTACAACCAAAAACCCTAAACGATTCAAAAAATACCATAATAATTTTAAGATCGTAAGGCAAAAAATGATTGAAGTTGAGGAGCGTGATCAAATCAGGAATTTTCAACCACCTGTTTCGGGTGAAGACATTATGAAAACTTTTAATTTAAAACCTTCCAAAGAAATTGGCATCATAAAAGAAACAATTAAAGAAGCTATTTTAGAAGGTGAGATTCCTAATGACAAAGAAGCTGCTCTTTTACTAATGCTAAAAAAAGGAAAGGAACTAGGCTTAAAAATACAGCATTAAATGATAAGGCTATTAAGAACTAACTCTAAACATAAAGATTTCATCTTTTTGGTGAAAGAACTTGATAGTTACTTAAAAAAAACTGATGGTGATGAACATGCATTTTATAATCAGTTCAATGCAATAGACAACTTAAATCATGTTGTTATCGCCTACAATAATAACGAACTTATCGCATGTGGTGCTTTCAAAGAATTTAAAAAGGATTGTGTTGAGATTAAACGAATGTTTACCTTACCTAAACAAAGAGGTCTTGGTATTGCATCATTAATATTAAATGAGTTGGAGCTTTGGGCTAAAGAATTAAACTACAAACATTCTGTTTTAGAGACAGGAATTCGTCAAAAGGAAGCAGTAAAATTTTATAAGAAAAATTCATACAAAATAATTCCTAATTATGGCCAATATATTGGTATTAAAAATAGTTTGTGCTTTGAAAAAAAATTGTGAAAATGAAAAAAGATAACAAAACTGTAGTCTACTGGTTACTTATTGGTTGTGTGTTAATCTTTACAATGGTAGTTGTAGGAGGTATTACCAGACTTACGCATTCAGGTCTTTCCATATCTAACTATAAATTAATTTCTGGGACCATTCCTCCTATGAATGAGGTAGAATGGCAAGAAGCTTTTGACTTATACAAGCAATATCCTGAATACCAAAAACTAAACAACCAGTTCACTCTTGAAGATTTTAAAGATATCTATTTCTGGGAATGGCTACATCGTGTTATTGGTCGTTTTATTGGCTTAGTATTTATAGTTCCTTTCTTATACTTCTTAATTAAAAAACGACTTTCAAAACCAACTATAAAGAAGGCGATAATTCTTCTAATAATGGGTGGCTTTCAAGGATTTTTAGGATGGTATATGGTTAAAAGTGGTCTAGTAGATAGACCAGATGTAAGTCATTATAGATTAGCAGCTCACCTCACAACTGCTTTTCTAACATTTGCTTACACGTTTTGGGTAGCACTAGACCTCATATTTCCTAACAGAAAAGATATTGATGCAAAATTTAGAAACCTCATTAGATTGAGCTTAGTCGTTTTATTACTTCAAATTATTTATGGTGCTTTTGTGGCAGGCTTAGATGCTGGATTTATTCATAATCATTGGCCAATGATGAGTGAAGGTAAATTTATGCATGAAACAGTTTATATTGAACAAAACCCAATCTACCTTAACTTTATTGAAGGAAAAAGTGGTGTGCAATTTGTGCATAGAATACTTGCATTTTTTGTAGTTATTAGCATCTTAGTCATTTGGTTTAAAGGTCAAAAATTGAGTGTTTCAAAACTTCAAAACAAAGGTTTAAATGGTTTACTAATTATGGTTAGTGTTCAATTTTTACTAGGAGTATTAACCTTAATTTATGGTGTTCCGGTTTGGTTAGGCGTGTTACATCAAGTTGGTGCTTTTGTACTTTTAAGCTTTATGATTTTCACCCTTCATCGTTTTAGTAAATAATTGAAAATCACTTAACTTTGCAGCATGATTTACAGATTTAGAGTAATATTAGACAATGACACTGAAGATGATGTGTTTCGTGATCTAGAGATTAGAGAATCAGATACTATGGAGGATCTTCATAATATCATTACACAATCCTTTGGATTTGATGGTATGGAAATGGCATCATTCTATATTAGTGATGAGCAATGGAACCAGGGCGAAGAAATTTCTATGTTTGATGTAAGTGAAGGCGACGACCAGGTAAAATTAATGAATGAAACTTCAATTAAAGATATCGTACACGAGGCACAAACTAAGCTAATTTACGTTTATGATTTCTTAAATATGTGGACCTTTTTTGTAGAGTTAGCAGAAATTGTTGAAGAAGCTCAAGGTGTAGATTACCCAAACCTTATGTTTGTTCATGGTCAAATTCCTGATGAAGCACCTCAAAAAGCATTTGAAGGTGAAAGTGTTGATAATTTTAATGAATTTGAAGATGATATAGATATTGATGATTACCAAGGATTAGACTTTGATGAAAATTGGAATTAAGGTCTTAGAATAATAAAAAACTCAGAATTCTATTCTGAGTTTTTTTATATCCAAATTTCTATCAAAGTGTAACAAATAATGATCTGCTTCGTCTTACCTTTATAACCGATCAAAACATAAGTATTTTGGATACTATTCTTACAATTAATAACCTCACAAAAAAGTTTGGTTATCTCACTGCAGTAAAAGATTTGTCTTTTACTATTAATAAAGGTAATGTTTATGGCATCTTAGGACCCAATGGAAGTGGTAAATCTACAACCCTTGGTATTGTGCTGAATGTGGTCAATAAAACCGAAGGTAATTTTCATTGGTTTGATGGCAATACAACAACACATGATGCTTTAAAAAAAGTTGGTGCTATCATTGAGCGTCCAAATTTTTATCCTTACATGTCTGCTTACGAAAACTTAAAATTAGTATGTAAAATTAAAGGCATTGATTACAGTAAAATTGATGAGAAGCTAGAAATTGTAGGGCTTGAAGAACGAAAAAATAGTAAGTTTAAAACCTACTCGCTAGGTATGAAACAGCGCTTAGCTATTGCCTCAGCACTTTTAAATGATCCTGAAATTTTAATACTAGATGAGCCTACAAATGGTTTAGATCCGCAAGGAATTCATCAAATACGATCCTTAATAAAGGACATTGCAAAAGATGGGACAACCATACTACTCGCCTCTCACCTTTTAGATGAAGTAGAAAAAGTATGCTCTCATGTTGTAGTGCTTCGTAAGGGTGAGAAATTATATTCTGGTCGTGTAGATGAAATGATTAGTAGTCATGGTTTCTTTGAACTCAAAACTGATAAAGCATCCGAATTAAAAGCATTGATAGAGTCTCATGCTTCGTTTTCAAAAATTAAAGAAGAAGGAGAGCTTATTACTGCGTTTTTGAATGAACCCATGAATGCTAGTGATTTCAATACCTTATTATTTAATAAAGGTATAGTACTATCCCACTTAGTACAACGTAAAGAAAGTTTAGAAGAGCAGTTCTTACAGCTTACTGATAACTTAGAGCAAAATTAATCAATCAAAAAAATCAATCTTATGTTACGTTTAATAGGTTTAGAACTTCAAAAATTATGGCTCAATAAAACGAGTAAAGTTTTAATATTTATATCATTTATATTACCATTTACAGTACTTATACTCTCCTCTATTAAGATTAATTTTTTTGGGTTCTTTACTCTAGAATTAGGCGAGCTAGGTATATTTAACTTTCCAATAATTTGGCATATTACAACTTTTTTTGCCTCTTACTTTAAATTCTTTTTCGCCATAGTAGTGGTTAGTATGATTGGCAATGAGTATAGTAATAAAACGATTAAACAAAATCTTATTGATGGTCTAAGTAAAAAGGAATTTATTCTTTCTAAGTTTTACACTATTGTCTTTTTCTCATTAGCAGCAACAGTTCTTATTGGAGTAGCAACTTTCCTAATTGGTATGTATTACTCTAGCTATACAGAAGCTTCAATAATATTTAGAGATATTGAGTTTTTATTAGCATATTTTATAAAACTAGTTGGTTTCTTTAGTTTGTGTTTATTCTTTGGTATGCTACTAAAACGCTCCGCTTTTGCCCTTGCTTTTCTATTTGTTTTATGGATATTAGAATGGATGGTGTTTTGGGGAGCTTATGAAGCATTTGGAAATGCTGATAGTGCATTCAAAGTTAAAAATTTCATGCCTTTAGAATCAATGTACAAGCTTATTGATCAGCCTTTCCAAAGAATTATGATGACTAAATTCCCTGAAAAATCAGAACTTGTATATGACTATGGAGTACATTGGTATGAAATTGCTGTTGTTTTAGGTTGGACTGCTCTATTTGTATTTTTATCGTACAGATTATTAAAACAAAGAGATTTATAATATCTTTGGTAACCTTCGGGTTATCGCTATGAAAAAGATATTTACAATAATTTTACTGCTTTGCGGTTTAGCTACCTTTTCTCAAAATGAAGCCTCTTTTTGGTACTTTGGGCAGAATGCAGGATTACAATTTGATGTGGCATCTGGTTCTGTTACAGCACTAACTAACGGTCAATTAGACACCTTAGAAGGTTGCACCTCTATTTCTGATACTAATGGTAATCTACTGTTTTATTCAGATGGTATAACCATTTGGAATCAGAATCATCAGGTCATGCCAAATGGTACTGGATTAAAAGGAGATCCTTCAAGCACCTCATCTGGTCTTATTGTGCCAAAACCTCAAGACCCAACAAAATATTATATGTTTACAGTTGATGAACCGCATCATTCAAATTCATCTGCTTTCCCAAATGAAACAGATGGTGATGGTATTAATGATGGTTTTATGTACTCACTAGTTGATATGAATTTAGATTCTGGTAATGGTGATGTAGACCTTACAGAAAAAAATATCCAACTTATTACTTACGATGAAACTAATCCTACTGAGGTAGAGTTCAAATGTTCAGAAAAAATTACTGCAGTAAAAGCGGATGATTGCTCCTCGTTTTGGGTAATTACACATTTTACTAATAAGTTTTATGCGTTTAAAGTAGATGTAAATGGTGTAAATTCAGATCCTGTAATTTCAGAAGTTGGTCCAGAAGTTCCAGTGAGTGGTTACAGACGTAATGCACTTGGTTATCTTAAAGCTTCACCAGATGGATCTAAATTAGTTGTCGCACATTTTGGTTTTGCTTCTGCATTTAATACTAACTCTCCTGGAGGTGTATATATGTTTGATTTTGATAATGAGACTGGCGAAGTAAGCAATAGTTTAGAATTATATGGTCCTGAAAATGGCAACAGTCCATATGGTGTAGAATTTTCTTCAGAAAACAAACGTGTTTATGCAACTGTAGGTTTAGGGGCTAATGGAAATAACGCAAGTCAATTATTACAATGGGATTTAGAAGCTACTGATATTCCTGGGTCAATTCAAATTATTGACTTCTCTAACAATCTAAGTGCTGGAGCCATTCAGCTTGGTCTAGATAAACGTATTTATAGAGCTCTTGTAGATTTTTCTGACTTCTTTAATACTGGAAGACATCTAGGAGTTATAAATAACCCTGAAAGTCTTGGACAAGACGTAGCGTATGATGAAAATGGTATTCTAGTTGATGTTAATGGTACTACTCAAAACCTAAGCAAAATTGGCTTACCACCTTTTATACAATCTTTATTTAATTCTGAAATAGATATTATTCGTAATGGAATAAGTACCACACAATTATTATTATGTGATAGTGCAAATTATACCCTAACTGCAGATGATATTCCTGGAGCAGACTATACTTGGTTTCAGGATGGAAACGAAATTATTGGTGAAGAAACTTTTGAGTTGCTTATTGATGAACCTGGTTTTTATGAAGTTTTTATTGAGCCAAATAACGGTGAATGTCCAATTGAAGGCGAAGCACTTGTTGAAGTTTTTGAAATTCCGATCATAGCAACTCAACCAGCAGATATAGAAGTATGTGATACTGAAAACACTTTTGTTTTAACCGATAAAGACTCCGAAATTCTTGGTAGTTTAGATCCAAGTATTTATGATGTTAAATATTTTATCTCACAAGAAGATGCTGACCTTAATGAAAACGAGATTATAGGTCCATTTACAACCAATAGTAATTCTCAAACCATTTATGTTGTTGTTAGTAATAGTGGAAACTCAAATTGCTTTGATGAAACTCAATTTACAATAACACGGTTTTCAACACCTACCATCAACAATTTAGAAGATATTGAATATTGCGACTTTTATCTAGATCCTACAGATGGTATTGCAGAGTTTGATTTATCTACTTTAAATGCTGACATACTAGGCAATCAAAATGACACCGATTATACATTGTCTTATCATGAAACTTTTAACGATGCTGAGAGTGACACTAACCCAATATCATCACTTTTTACAAATACAGATCCCTCTGAAGAGATCTTTGTTAGATTAGAAAATAACTTAGATCAAACATGTTTTGTAATCGATTCGTTTAATTTGATTACAAATGCTGCACCAACTGCAAATACCATAAATATTCTACAATGTGATGAAGATGGTATTCCAGAAGGTTTCACCCTGTTTAATTTAGACAACTATCAAAGTGAAATTACAGATAATCCTGAGGATAAAACATTTAGTTATTTCTTGTCTTTTACAGATGCAATAAACGAAGAAGATCCTATCAATGGTTCTAATTTCAATAACTTCTTTAATCCGCAAACAGTCTTTGCTCTTATTGTTGATAATACTACTGGATGCTCTAACATTGCCGAAATCCGTTTAGAGATTAGCGCAACATCCTCTAGAAATGTTACTCTACAAGAATGTGATAATGATGGTAACGAAGACGGTTTTGTGGCCTTTAATCTTACAGATGCAGAAACATTAATTCTAGAAGGTATTTCTCCAGATTTAGAGGTGGTCTTCTACCAAACTTATGATGAAGCTCTCCTTGAGCTTAATCCTCTTGCAACGACTTTTACCAATACCATAACCTATTCTCAAACCATATATGCTCGTGTTGAAAACATGAGTGCTTGTTTTGGTATTAGTGAAGTAGAACTCACAGTATTTGAATTGCCTAATATTGAAACAGAGTTTCAGACCATTTACTGTCTTAACGCTTTTCCTGAGACCATAACACTAACTGGTGGTGTCATCGATGATGATCCTAGCAACTATTACTATCAGTGGTCTAATGGCATTGATGATGAATCTGAAATAGAAATTAATGAGCCTGGCACATACACTGTTATTGTTTCTAATACTGATGGCTGTTCTAAAACAAGAACTATTACTGTACTGCCTTCTAATACAGCAACTATAGATAATATTATCGTTACTGATGCTGCTGAAAATAATTCGATAACGCTCCAAGTCTCTGGTGAAGGTGATTATGAATTTGCATTAGATAATAGTGTTGGTCCTTACCAAGACAGTAACGTTTTTGAAAATGTGAGTTTTGGGTTTCATGATGTCTATGTTAGAGATAAAAATGGTTGCGGTATTGTATCGGAGTTGGTCTCAGTCATTGGCTTCCCAAAATTCTTCACACCAAATGATGATACTGTTAATGACTTTTGGCAAGTGAAAGGAATCTCATCTCAGTTTCAACCAAATTCAGTGATTTATATATTTAATAGATATGGAAAACTATTAAATGAACTAGATCCGCTAGGTTCTGGTTGGAATGGAACTTACAATGGTTTACCAATGCCTAGTGACGATTATTGGTACAATGTAACACTACAGGATGGACGAACTTTTAATGGCCATTTTGCGTTGAGACGTTAACCTCTCTATTAATCTAAAATTAGTATGCTAAAAAAAATTGCACTTTACATATTCTGCAGTTTTAGTTTATCTGTATTTCCACAGATGGAAGCAATCCATTGGCAATTTCAAAATTATGGTGGCATAAAATACAATTGGTGTACAGAAACATACGACATTGTTACAGAAGGACAAGCGTTTGTTGATAATAACCAAATACAAACAGGTTATAGCATGTCTACTATTTCAGATAAAGATGGTAATTTAATGTTCTACTCAGATGGACGTTCAATTTGGCACAGAAACCATCAACCTATTCCACAAGCCAGTGAATATGATGACACTCAAATACAGGGA
This sequence comes from Microcosmobacter mediterraneus, assembly GCF_031846265.1. Taxonomy (NCBI): domain Bacteria; kingdom Pseudomonadati; phylum Bacteroidota; class Flavobacteriia; order Flavobacteriales; family Flavobacteriaceae; genus Microcosmobacter; species Microcosmobacter mediterraneus. Next base: position 52,011 of record NZ_JAVRIA010000009.1, read on the forward strand.
AAGGGAAATGTTATCATTTTACCTCAGCCAAATAATCCAAATATATATTATGTATTTGCGCTAGATAATGGTGCTTTTTGGAATACCTATCCAGATGCACCTGGTCCTGTTACTGATGATGATGGTATTAATAATGGTTTTACTTATTCAGTTATAGATACAACTTTAAATGGAGGGTTAGGTGATATTATTCCAGGTCTAAAAGATATTCCTTTGCTTACTTATAATCCTAATGACACTATTGAAGAAGCAATTAAATGCTCAAGAAAACTAACTGTAGTTAGAGGAAATGATTGTAACTCATATTGGATTATCACACACTTTAGAGCCAGTTTCTATGCATTTAAATTCGATGAAAATGGCTTAGATAATAATCCTGTAGTGTCTACTGTTGCACCTTTAATAGAGCCACAAGAAATCACAAATTCTAATTCAATTTGGTATCGTGGTGCAAAATTTTTTAAATCGTCACCTGATGGTTCTAAATTAGCTATTTCACATGCTTTTAAAAATGATGTTTTTGGGGAACCAGGTTTTATTTATGTGTATGATTTTAATAACTCAAATGGTAATGTATCTAATACAACTCCTGTGTTTTTAGGAGTAGATGATAATGAATATCCTGCTGCGATTGAATTTTCTCCTTCTGGTAATTATTTATATGGTTTTACCTATGATTTTTTAGTAAACAATGATGGAGGTTTCGATTCTAATCGTTTTCTAAGATGGAATTTACAAGCTACTAATATTTCAGAATCTGTTGAAATAATAGATGAGTCTTTAGCTTATGATAATGCTAATATTCAACTTGGTATTGATAATAAAATCTACTTAAATAATAATGCCTCAGGAAGCGAGCTTCTTGGTCAAGCAAGTCGTTACCTCGCAGTAATTAATAATCCAGACGCTACACTTCCAAATATAAACTTACAAGCAGATGGTATTTTGGTCGATCCTAGTACAATTTTTGAAAATACAGCTAGAGGTCCTTTACCTCAACTTAACAACCATTGGTTTAACAAACGTGTAGAAATAATTAAAAACGGATTAAGTAAATGTGAATTGTTTATTTGTGGTACCCAAAGTGAGTTCTTAACAGCAGAAAATATTAGTGGAGCTGATTATGTTTGGTCTAAAGATGGTAATGTTTTAGCAGGAGAAAATACCTTTCAACTTGAAATTTTTGAACCTGGTTTTTACGAGGTATTTATAGAACCTAATGATGGTCGTTGTCCATTCTTCGGTAATGCTACTGTATTACAATCAAATGCTGTACCTTCTGCATTAGATATCTCAATATTTCAATGTGATGAAGATGGAATTTCTGATGGTTTAACAGCATTTAATATTACTGATCTCATTGAAGATATTACCAATAACGAGGCTGATAGAAGTGTTGCATTTTATGAATCGTTTTCAAATGCTCAAACCCAAACATTTCCAATAGATGGAAGTAATTATAATAATACTGCTAATCCACAAACAATTTATACAGTAGTTACAAATACAAACTCTGGTTGTACAGCAATTTCTGAAGTGATGTTACACGTAAGTAATACAGGTGTAGACAATACTTTTTTATCTGGTTGTGATGATGATAGCATTTTAGATGGAATAGGTAGTTTTGATCTATCTAATGCATCTAATACTATTTTATCTGGCTTACCTAATGAGCTTACAATTGCATTTTACGAGTCTTATAATAATGCCTTAATAGAAAACAATCCATTACCCAATGATTATAATAACACTACTCCTTACTCACAAATAATTTACGCTCGTGTAGAAGACGGTTTTAATTGTTATGGTATTAGTGAAGTTACGTTGTCAATAGTATTACCACCTAATATAGAAACTGAATTTGAGACCTTATATTGCCTAAATTCATCTCCACAAACAATAACCCTAACAGGTGGAATTATAGATGATAATCCAAGTAATTATCTATACAATTGGTCTACTGGTGAAACAACATCAGAAATTGAAGTTAACGACACTGGAACCTATTCTGTTACTGTAACAAATACTGATGGCTGTTCTAAAACAAGAACAATTACTGTACTGCCTTCTAATACAGCAACTATAGATAATATTATCGTTACTGATGCTTCTGAAAATAATTCGATAACGCTCCAAGTCTCTGGTGAAGGTGATTATGAGTTTGCATTAGATAATAGTGTTGGTCCTTACCAAGACAGTAATGTTTTTGAAAATGTGAGCTTTGGGTTTCATGATGTCCATGTTAGAGATAAAAATGGTTGCGGTATTGTATCGGAGTTGGTCTCAGTCATTGGCTTCCCAAAATTCTTCACACCAAACGATGATACTGTAAATGATTACTGGCAGGTTAAAGGTATATCTGCTCAGTTTCAACCTAACTCTGTAATTTATATTTATGATAGGTACGGAAAATTATTATCACAATTAGATCCGCTTGGTCCTGGTTGGGATGGTACTTTTAATGGATTGCCTATGCCAAGCACAGATTATTGGTTCTCCGTTAAACTCCAAGATGGACGAACTTTTACTGGCCATTTTGCCTTGAGGTTTTAATCAAACATACTTTTCATAATAGTTTTGATACCAAAAAACCCTGCATAAATTGCTCCAATACAAATTAATATACCAACAATTAAAGTTAGCTCGTAAAGATTAGACGCTTTATTTCCAAGAGCCATATAAACTAAAGTTGGTCCTAAAAACATCAACAATGCAGTTAATATCATAATCTTAACGCCTTTTATCAAAAGGTCTTTATCTGTTCGTTTAGTTTCCATAATAGCCTTGTATTGCTTGTCTAACACTTTTATAAGTTTCTAGTAATTGTTTAGCTTCATCAGTGTCTACATTAATTTCATTCATAATCATATTAATACCTCGTTCAACTAATTTATTATTACTTAGTTGCATATCTACCATTTTATTGCCTTTTACATGACCCAATTGAATCATCGTCGTAGTAGTAATCATATTTAAAACTAACTTTTGAGCTGTTCCTGCTTTCATCCTAGAGCTTCCAGTAACAACTTCTGGACCAACAATAACCTCAATAGGAAATTGAGCAGTATTAGATAACGGACTATTATGATTACAAGTAATGCAACCCGTTATAATGTCTCTAGAGTTACATTTTTCCAAGGCACCAATAACATATGGTGTTGTACCTGATGCAGCAATACCAATAACAACATCATCATTTGTAATATGATGAGACTGTAAATCCTCCCAGCCTTGTGTTTTAGAATCTTCAGCAAACTCAACAGCTTTTCTAATGGCATTATCACCTCCTGCAATGAGACCTATTACTAAATCGTGAGGCACACCAAAAGTAGGTGGACACTCGCTAGCATCTACAATACCTAAACGTCCACTTGTACCAGCACCTAAGTAAAATAAACGGCCTCCACTTTTTAATTTATCTACAATCTGTAGTATTAAATTCTCAATCTGCGGAATGGCTTTCTCAACAGCTAATGGTACAGTTTTATCTTCTGTATTGATATAGTCTAATAACTCTGCTACTGATTTCTTCTCTAAATCTGTGTAATTTGACTCTGACTCTGTAGTTTTAATAAAATCCATTATTCAAAAATACATAATCGCTAGGCATAAATGAAAAAGGCAGCTATAAAAGCTGCCTTTTTGTAAAACTCAATTTAATTTATTAATTAATTGCAACATTGTTAAATGTAATATTGAAATCTTCAGAACCACCTGTAGTTGATCCAAATTCATTTGAATCATCTACTGAACTTGGTTCGTGAATAAGTCTAATCTGTAAATTTCCTGAACTAGCTGCACCAGCATCCCAAGTTGTAAAAACACCTAACTTACTTCCATCAGGACCATCAACATCACTTGCATCTCTCGTTAAAGTAAAATTAAGTCCATTTACAGCATATGCAAAAAAGTGCTCATCAGCCTCAGGGATTATATCATCATTTAAAACATCATCTGCAGGATCTTCTGATGCATTTAGTAATCCTAATCTTAACTCATAAGTTGCTCCAGCAGAAAAACTACCAGTAACTAACTCTGTAGTAGTACCATCTTCCAATCCATCTGGTGCTAAACTCGTCATTACAACAACATCTGAAGCATTTGCCGTGTTTGTAAAGGTTAAGGTTAAATTTGTAATTAACTCTTCCTCAAGTACTGGAGTTGGATCATCATCATCAGAACATGAGGTAAAAGACGTTACTAATGCTAAACAAAAGAGTGCGCTTATAAAAAATTTAGTAGTTTTCATAATATTCAAATTTAAATTATTGATTTTCATTGTTTTAAAGTTTAATTTATTTGTGTTCATTTATTTTTATTAATAATTGAGTTCTAATTGTAAAGTAATATTACGTCCTAGGTCATCAGCAAAAAACCGTAAACGGTTTAAATAGTTACGATAAGACGTATCAAAAAGATTATTTATACCAAGAGCTACATTTAAAGTTGTGTTTTCACTTACACTGAATGCAGCTTCAGTGTAAAAATGTAAAAGATGATAAGCAGCTGGTGGTGTACTTATATCTATAAGGATCATTTCTTCATTGAGCTGATCTAAAACTTCAAAATTAAAATCTGGGAATTCATTTTGTTCAAATACCCATTCTGATCTTAAACTGGCTGAAAAATTATACCAGTTGCTATTGGTATATGTTAATTGATTTATGGTATTAAAAGAAGGAATATCTATAAGTGGTACATCCATTTCTAAATCGTAACCTTTAATAAAGGCTGTTTTATTTTGAAACTCCAAGGACTTACTGATATTGTATATTGCAGTAAGATCAACACCTAGCATTTCTGCATTGGTTTGCTGATATTCCCATAACGGAAATGGTCCTCTTCCTGTTAAAATGAAATCAAAAGGTCTCAGATAGATAAAATTTGTAATCCTGTTATAGAATAACTCTGTAACTAAGCTAAAATTTGGACTGTTGTAAGCATACGAAAGGGAAACTCTGTTAGCTATCTCTGTATCAAATCTTAAATCACCAAATTCAAATCTAGCAGAAGAGTGATGTAATCCATCACTAAATAATTCAGATACATTAGGTGGTCTACTAGCCAAGTTATAATTAAAACGAATTTCGTTTTTTTCATTAACAGTGTATTTTCCTCCAATAGAGGCAGAAATATTATGATAATTAAATACAGGATTAGTTAATAACTGCGTTGGTAATTCTTCAATTATTATATCTGAAAAATCGTTATCATATCCACGTTCTTCCCATCTTGATGTTTGATAAAACTTCTTTGCGTCGATTCGGTTAAAATCATATCGCAAACCAGCATCTATCAATAGATTAGCATTTAACTTTAATTCTGTTGTAATGTAAGTACCAAAATCGTACTTATTATAATCTGGAATAAGGCGTCTAACACCTGTATCTGGATTTGCAAAATTATCTTGATAACGACCCATTATTCCGAAATTTATCTTTCGTTCTAGGTTGTTATCTAAATTTACATCAGCAGAGATTGTATGGGTTTGCAATGTTAAATCTACAGCAGGTATATTACGCCTATCACCTATCCTAACATCGAACTCTAGACGTTTGTTATATTGATAGTCGTATTGTACACTTAGCTTACCAAAATTCTGAAATCGTTTATAGTAGTTTGCTTTTGCTAAATGATGCGTTATATCTTGCTTTGGTGCATTAATATCATAACTAAAGTCTTCTATAAGCAATGGTTGACCAGAGTTTATAGCGCGTTCAATATCAAAAACACTTCCAATGTGCGAAGCTCCTAAGATTCCTATGGTGTTATCTATAAAACTGTAAAATAACTCAAAACCAGACTCAAACTTCTTCTTACCAACTCTAGTAGAAAATCCTCTAGAATCTAACCCAGTATTTGTAAGATTGTAGTCTGGAGCTTCAAAATCACCTCGTCTTTTATAGGTACCTTGAAATTGAGCAAACCAACCTGAAATAAAATCTTTATTTATAGCAGTAGATATATGATAACCTCTACCATTACTTTGTCCACCAACTATAGTATTACCATAAAGTGTATCTCGTTTAACAAACTTACTTGGATTAATAATAATTACACCACCTAAAGCATCACCTCCATAAGCCAATGCTCCAGAACCTTTGATTACAGAAATCTGATTTGCACTATTGATATCAATATTTGGTGCATGCTCAATTCCCCATTCTTGATCTTGCTGGCGCACACCATTATTAAGTATTAATATCCTACTGCTATGCAAGCCGTTTATCATAGGTTTAACAATCGTATTACCAGTATTGATTGAAGATACTCCGGGCACTTCCTTTAGTACATCTCCGAGACTTAAGCTACTATATCTATTAATAACTTTTGATTTAATAATAGTTTCTTGAGCTGTATTAGTTTCGGTATTTTCCTCTGTTTTTACTGTAACTTCATTTAGTTCTTCCAGATGATGTTCTAACTTTATAAGCTTCACCATATCACCTTTAATATCTATCTCCAATATTTTAGTTTCACAAGCTAAATGCGAAATCTCAAGTATCAGAGTACCCTTACACAAATCTTCAATAGCAAAATAGCCATCAATATTAGTTGTGGTATAAGTTTTAAGATTTTTCATGTAAATGGTTGCTCCAGCAATTGGAGTGCCATCATGAAAATCTTGGATTGTACCAGTAAGTTTATAGTTACAATCTTGTGCATTACCATAGGCAAAACACAAAATCGTCATAGCGATACATAAATGTCGCATAGTGTTATATAAAAGGTTATAAATGTTGTTTGAAGAACTTAAACAACTGAAGGTGGGCCTCTTAAATAAAAACTAAAAAATTGGTAAGAATTGTAAAAGAAATAGTGTTTATCTAAGTTTTCTTTAACAAATATATCCTCATTATTTACAACTCTTTCGGTAAAAGAATAATAGTGGTTATTAAGTTTAAATTTAAAATAATCACATTCTAAATCTAACTCATGGAAATGTAACGCAGAATCGCCTTCGCATACCTCATGCTTGTGATGGTTGAATGCGTGAGAGAACTTTACCAATGTAGGCATCATAACTGATGCTACAAGGCATAATCCTATTATTAGTTTTGAAATATGTAATATTCTCTCTCTCAAACTACTTTAGCCAACGTTTAAAACCCAATCGGCTCAGCATTTTTTTTTCAAAGTTCCAAAAAAAATTGAACTGACCAAAAATCCAACCAAAGAAAACTAATAAAACCTGATAAACTGGGAATACTAACAAAATTTTAAGAAAATAATAGAACGCTGTATAATCGAAATTTGTTTTTACTATACCGAAAAAGTTTAAAATTGGCTTGGTAACATAGATCGATGATGATCCAGTAACTGCAAATACTATAAGAATTAGTATTACTTGAAGATTTGAAGAAATTCCCCAACGCTTTTTTAGCTTTTCCATAACAAAATTTAGCGTTGCAAAGATAGGTTAAATTCGAGGAATCCGAGTACCTAATTGTTGCTTATATTTTAGCTGAAAATAGATGAAGTAATTATACAGTTTATAATTAACTTCATAACCATAATCTGTATTTCTATTATAATCAATTCTTAACTCATATAGATTTGGATCAAATCCTTGAGGTTGCATAACTCTTAAATTCCACTCGCGCACATATACAATATTCCTGTTTTCTAAATAATTCTGAGAGTAATATCCTTCTGGTCTTGCTGTAGATTGCAACCAATAATTAAATCCAGGTTCAATAATAATTATCTCATACTCAGTTTTAGGATTTGCAATTCTGACGGTATCATTTTGAGCTAATGCAATTTCGCTTTCATTAGTAACGTCTTTGTTGTAATTAGATTTACAACTTAATGTAACTATACCAAAGATAAAAAAACAAAAAACGATTCTCATAATTATATATTGATATAAAGTTACAAAATACCTTTTTACAACAGACAATAGTACAGCGCTTTAACAAAAAAAGGTTTGATTATATAATCAAACCTTTTGCTGTTAGTTTATACTAATTATTATTTACCTCCAAAAAGTCCACCAAGTAATCCACCTAGTCCACCTTTCTTTTTGGCACCTCCTAGAACCATACCTGCTACATCATCAATAACGCTTCCATCACCATCTGCATCAAGTATTTTTTCTAAAAAGCTTTGTTCTTTTTGAGCAGAATTTCCACCCAAAAGACCTCCTAAAACGCTAGTCATATCAGAAGGTTGTTGCACTTTTTGTTGTCTAGTCTGTTTTCCTAAAACTCCCATAAGAATTGGTGCAGCAACTTTTAAGATATTTCCAACAGATCCTGCATCTATTCCAGATTTTTCACTCAGTACTTTTTCTACACCTTGTTGTTTATTACCAAGCACATGACCAAGAATTTTTCCACCATCATTAACAACTTCATCATTTACTCCTCCTCCAAAAAGATCTCCTAAATTATCTAATATACTACCATCGTGTTTGTTTAAAGCTCCCATTAATCCTTCAGCACCTTTTGGTGTAGAAGCATTACGCTCCATGGCTTTCATTAACACTGGAAGCGCCATAGTTAACAAACCGCCTGTTTTGTTTTCGTCTTGACCAGTAGATCCTGCAACACCACTAATGATGGTTTTTCCAATATCACTGTTTAATAAGTCTAAAATTCCTGACATAATTTTTAATTGAATTTAATTATTTTAAGTTGTTGTAAGGTACAAAAATGCCCTAACATATATTAGGACTCTTAATTTACTATTTGGTCACATTTTATTTAAAACTCAAAAAACTTATTTAAGAATGGTTATTATTTGTGACGCTAATTCGGTTCCAATTCTATCCTGTGCTTCGTTAGTTGCTGCTCCTGTATGTGGTGTTAGAGATAATGCAGGGTTCATTAATAACTGAATCTCAGGTTTTGGCTCTTTTTCGTAAACATCTAAAGCGGCTCTGGCAACTTTACCATTTTCAATCGCTTTAACTAATGCCATTTCATTTATAACACCACCACGCGCTGCATTGGCCAATATGACACCTTCCTTCATCATACCAAACTCTTTTTCATCAATTACATATTCTTTTTGTGCAGGAACATGTAAAGTCAAAAAATCTGCTTGTTTGAGTACGTCTTCTTTAGACATCGTTTTGATTTCAAAATTAACTTTCTGACCATCAAAAAATTCAAGCTCTAAATGAGCTTGTTCCATAAAAGGATCAAATGCAACAACCTTCATGCCTACTCCTAAAGCAATTTTAGCAGTAGCCTGTCCTATTCGACCAAAGCCCAAAACACCAAGTGTTTTTCCTTTTAACTCAGTACCTTTAGCATAGGCCTTTTTTAAACCTTTAAAGTTAGTGTCACCTTCTAAAGGCATATCTCTATTAGACTTGTGTAAAAAACGTGCTAAGCCATATAAATGACCAAAAACTAATTCTGCAACAGAATGTGATGAAGCAGCAGGTGTATTGATAACATGCTTACCTTGCTCACGAGCATATTCCACATCAATATTATCCATACCAACACCTCCACGACCAATAATCTTTAAATCTGGGCAACCATCAATAATATCTTTCCTAACCTTTGTGGCACTGCGAACTAATAAAACATCAATACTGTTTTCGTTTATAAAGTTTTCTAATTGCTCTTGTGCAACAGTTGTTGTTAACACTTCAAATCCTGCTTGTTCTAGTGCATCAATTCCGCTTTGTGATACACCATCATTTGCTAATACTTTCATGTTTTAGTTTAAAGTTTAAAGTTTAAAGTTTAAAGTCTTAACAACTTTGAAACTGTAACCTTATTGTTAATTTTTTTAGTACAACTAACTGTAAACCGATACTGTCTACTGCTAACTTTTTTTAAGCTTTACTTTCTAATTCGCTCATCACCTCAACTAGTGCTTTTACACTATCTAGTGATAACGCATTATACATAGACGCTCTGTAACCACCTACACTTCTATGACCATTAAGACCATTAATACCAGCTTCCTTTAACATGGCCTCAAAAGTATCTTTTAGGTTTTCATTTTCAAGTGTAAATGTTGCATTCATTTGTGAGCGGTCTTCCTTTACAGCATACCCTTTAAATAATGGATTCAAATCTATTTCAGAATAAATAAGTCGTGCTTTTTTATCATTCTCTTCTGCAATGGCCTTTATGCCTCCTAAGTTTTTTAACCATTCCAGATTAAGCATACTTACATAAACCGGAAAAACAGGAGGTGTATTAAACATACTGCCTTTACTAATATGTACTTTATAATCCATCATTGACGGAATTTTACGCGATACTTTACCAAGAATATCCTCTTTAACCACAACAAGTGTTGTACCTGCTGGTCCCATATTTTTTTGTGCGCCAGCATAGATTAAATCAAATTTTGAAAAATCTAGAGTACGAGAAAAAATATCACTACTCATATCACATACCATAGGAATTGGGCAATCTGGAAACGATTTCATTTGTGTTCCAAAAATGGTATTGTTAGAGGTACAGTGAAAATAATCGTAATCCTCAGGAATATCATAGCCTTTTGGTATGTAGTTAAAACCTGCCGCTTCAGAAGTTCCTACTTCATATATATCATCATAAATCTTAGCTTCCTTAATGGCTTTAGCACTCCAGGTTCCTGTATTTAAATAACCAGCACGCTTTTCTAATAAGTTTAAAGCTACCATTAAAAATTGTGAACTTGCACCACCTTGCAGAAACAACGCTTTATACCCTTTTCCTTCTAAACCTAAAAGTTCTAATACTAAACTTCTAGCTTTTTCCATAACATCGACAAATGGTTTGCTTCGATGCGATATCTCTAGTAAAGATAAGCCATTATCAAAATCTAATACTGCCTCAGAAGCCTTCTGCATTACCGATTTTGGTAATATACATGGACCAGCGCTAAAGTTGTGTTTCTTTATCATTTTAAGTTAAATTTTTCAAAGTGCAAAGTTGCTAATTTCTTATAGATTTGGTGTTATTAAATCGATAATTTTTCTATTAAATTTTCAACAAAAATGAAATAGAATCTATACCATCTGCATAATCTGAAAGTTCAGGATTTTGAGTTTCACCAAAATTTACCTCATTAGATATCAAACCATTAGATACCACACACTGAATTTGTTCTTTATCCTTTTCTAGTTTTGATATAAGTGTTTCTTTAGATTCGTAATGTTCATAAAACACTGTTGCTATAGGAGACGCATAACTTTTATCTTCTTTTATCATTAAGAACCCATTCTCTAACATATCAAACTCACTCATTAAATACACTGCTTTATTATAATCGTAATTATTAGCGTATTTAGCTTCATTAATGACAGGATGCCACTTATAAATAGCTTTAAAAAAAGCATCAAAATTATAGTTTTTAGGCACAAATAATTTAGAAACACTTCTACAGCCCAAACCATAGTATCTAAAGACATCATTAGATAAAGCTTCTAATTGCTCTTCGGTTTCGTTTCCTTGTAAAACTGCTACAGAATTTCTGTTACGACGTATAATTGATGGTTTGTTTTTAAAATAATACTCAAAATAACGTGCAGTATTATTACTTCCTGTGGCAATAACAGCATCATATCCTTCTAGTTTTTGCTCGGTAAAAGATATTTTTCCTTTAAACGCTGGTTCTACATACTCTAAATATTTAGCTAAAAAAGGAACTAAGTGTTTATCATTAGACGATTGTTTTACCAATACGCGATGACCAGAAATAAGTACTGATAAAAAATCATGAAAGCCAACCATTGGAATATTACCAGCCATTATGATAGCAACCTGTTTGGGAGTACTATTGCAAAAATCGTAATGAGACAACCATTCTGTTAGCTTTTTATCCGTTAATACCTTAGCCCAACCTTGTATAGCATACAAAAGGTTAGCTTTAGTAAACCAACCATTGTGTTCTTGTGCTAGTTTAAGCTGATGTTTAAAACCATCAAAAAATACATCGTTAAAAGCAACTGTATTATTTTTAATAGGCTCGGCTATTGAGAACTGATCTAAAAACTGACCTAATTTTACAAATGCGTTAATTCTATGTTGTAATTGCATCCTAAGTTTGCGTAATACTGGTTTTGGCTTTATTTTTGCAATCGCAAAGATAAAAAGAAAACTACTATGGCTATCATTATAACAGACGAATGTATTAACTGTGGAGCATGCGAGCCAGAATGCCCAAATACTGCTATTTACGAAGGTGCAGACGATTGGCGATATGCTGATGGCACAAGCTTAACTGGTGATGTTATTTTACCAAACGGAAAAGCAGTAAATGCAGACGACACACAAGAGCCTATTAGTGATGAAGTTTACTACATTGCTCCAGATAAATGCACTGAGTGCATGGGTTTCCATGAAGAGCCACAATGTGCAGCAGTCTGTCCTGTAGATTGTTGTGTACCAGATGAAGATGTTGTTGAAACAGAAGAAGAACTTTTAGGTAAGCAACGTTTTATGCATCCTGATGACTAAAACGATAATTGATACGTATTAATAAATCCTAAACCTATGTTTAGGATTTTTTTTTACTCTAAAAACTTTAACAAACCTTCTGTTATCCCGTGATTATCACTAAAAAAAGTATATATTTATTATCATATAACTAGTTAGCTACAATGCCGAAACAAACTTTATAGATGATATTATTATTTCTGTTTTTAACCTTAATTATAGTTCTGATTTATCCTGTTTTGGCGTGGAAAATGTTCAAAGCTCTTAAGTCAAAAAACAAACCGAAATTTTATCGACTTTCAGCAATTCTATTAATTCTGATTTTGATTCCAGGATTTTTCTGGAAAATATTGCCAGGTTCAAATCTATTTTGGAATCCAATCGAAAAAGCAGAAGAAAGGAATTATAATGTGGAACTAACTGGATTTGAATTTAATGATGGCGAACTGATTTATGAATATGAAACTGAAAGAGCTTTTAATGGAGATGGATATTCGATTTCGATTTACAAAATTGACGACCGAACAGCAGAATATTTTAAAAATCCAAAAGTGGAATTCTTTAACAAATATCCAAGTACGGAATTAAGGAGTCATTGGGAACCTGAATTTTGGAAAAAAACACCATTTGACAAGCAAGAGATAAAGTTTTTGGACTTTGCTCACAGCACTCTTGACGAATTGGAATTTGAATTAGAAGATTTATTGTATGAAAAAGGGAATTACTATGCTTATAAATATTATATGCACAGTTATGGAATTGGAAACATCGACTTTTACATTCTTTGTCCGAATAGAAAATTGATTGTTAGAATAAACAATAACACGTAAAAAGCACAGTAGCTAACAATGTGTATAATTCATTGCTAGTTCTAGCCTACTTGGAAATTCCTGCGGAATTTCCTCTAGTTCGTTTTTGTTTACTAATTTAGTTGCTTATACACGCAACGAAATCATACACCAGACCGTTGTGCAACATTTGAAAAAACATCGAGAATGACCAATTTTATTTTAAATTTCAAAAGTTTAGGGTCAAAACTAATTACTCGAATGGACTTCAATTCTGAAAAGCCAGCAACGGAATTTATTGAACTGACTAAACTTAACGGTTACAAAATGTACCAATATATTCAAAGCGGAAATAATTATGTTATGACCGCAGAAGAATTGGAAATGAAGAATATCAAGTTCGAAAAATTGTTACGTGAAGTTAAAACGTGGTTTGGACTATCAAAAAAGACTGTAACTGATTTTTTAATTATGCCAGATAAGAGTTTTTATTATCCATACGAATTCGGCTCTTATCTATATATTTTCACAAAACAGAACAGAACAAAAGTTGATTTTGAAAATTGGCTTGATAAAGAGTTTCCAAGTAGATTTGGACATATTGACGAGACATTTACTGGATTTGAGAACCTAATGGATGATGAAGATTATTTAATTGCAACAAATCACGATTTACAACATCAATTTGGAGTGGTTGGAAACAAAAACATAATTGACCAAATAATTACCGAATATAAAAACGCAAATTTGAGAGAATTTGAGTTGGATGATTACGAAGAGAAACCCTAAAAAAAACGTTGCACAACAATGGCTATAATTTATAGCTACATTCTGCTAGCTTAAAAATAATTACTTTTAATACGGCTGGATTTCAGTCCGACAATTCCCGTTGGGAATCGCCGCTACGAAATCATAGCCGAGACCGTTGTATGCAATTTGAGAAAGCTCGTTACTCAACCAAAGACATCGTTCACTCATTATAACTTTTATAGAGAAACTAGATGGATTAATTTTGAGAAACTAAAGAACTAAAAATGAAATTCCCGATTACACTTACACTTCTTCTATTTTCTGTTCTCACTTTCGGACAAGACCTGACTGATATAAAAACGTCGTTGGAAAAACTAAAGATTGACGAAAATGGCTCGTACGAATCTGATAAATGGTATTACAATCCTGAAAAAGCTGACATTAAAGAAATAAATAAAGAAACGCTGAATAAAGTAATGCCTGAATATGATTTTTACAGCGTGTATTTAGAAGGTTATTATGGTTGGCACAAGAAACATTCCAGATGCTTAGTCTTATTGGATTCTGATAGCGGGAAATTAGTGATAATTGACCCAATTTGGTACGATGAAATAAGTCCTGTACTGATTAAAATGATTATTGGTTATGAATTCGAAAATAAAAAGGAGCTACAATTATTTACTTTTGAACTACAAGAAGTTTTGCTTACTGGTTCAATCAATCTTGATTTTAGCAACACAATATTCGAAGAAAAGAATATAACTTTTAACTTAATCGAAACGCACAAAGAAAAAGGAAATGTTTGGAGAAAGATTGAAATTGGAATTAATAAAAATACGATTGAATTTCTGACTTCAACAAATCCGATCACAGAAGAAAAACGAATAATAAACAAATAAAAACTGCTTACAACAAAGTGTATAATTAATTGCTAGGTTCTAACCTACTTATGAAAATGAGAATAAAAAATAAAAAAATAATATTTTGTTTAATAATGGTTTCATTTGGAATATATTCAATTGCACAAAATGATAATAATAAAGAGTTAAATAGAATAATAACCAAGATTGAAAATCAAGAATATTTATTCGATGATTATGAATTGAAAAAAAAGAGCTTAAGACTTGCTAATAAATTAAACAAAATAGCTAATGAAAATGAACTATTGGAACTTTCAAAAAAAGATTGTAAGCTTTGCTTTAGTTATTCATTTTGGGTTCTTTCAAAAAGAAAATCTGATTTAACTGAACAACTCTACACAGATTATATCGAAAACAGTAATGAGGAACAAATAATCCTGATTAATGAATTCACTAGGAAAAATAAGGGCTGTGTTAAGATTCTAATATCTCAACAAAATTTTATTTTTGACATTCATAATGATGGTAAATATCTTGAGGGAATGAAATAAAACTGCATACAACAATGTGTATAATTGCTTCGCCAGTTCGCACATGGTGCTCGTGTCATTGCTGGTTCTAGCCTACTTGGAAATTCCTTCGGAATTTCCACTGGTTCGTTTTAGTTTACTAATTTAGTTGCTTAAACACGCAACGAAATCATACACAAACACGTTGTGCTTCATTACCAGAAACCGCTAACCAATGATAAAATTCTTTAGAAAAATTAGACAAAAACTACTTTCCGAGGGAAAAACTGGAAAGTATTTTAAATATGCTATTGGTGAAATTGTTCTTGTTGTAATCGGAATTTTGATTGCATTGGCCTTAAACAATTGGAGCGAAAAAGCCAAAGAGATTGATTTCGCTGTAAAAGAAGTTGAGAATTTAAGTCAAAATTTATACGATACGAATTTAAACAATAGTGAGATTTTTTTTCTACAAATTCAAGACAGTGTTATACAGTCATTAAGAAATGATGACGACTCTATTTATCCCAATTATACAAGGTGGTATGATAAAAATCCTTTTTCAAATGGTCGAGATTTAGAATATACCATGACAGAAAATTTTGATTTAGTATTGAATCATGAAAAATCATTTCCAGTCAAATACAATAGTGTCATTAAGAGCATTAAATACACTAAAAACATATATAAGAACACTCTACCTTATTTAGATAAATTAACTAGTATTGAAAGAAGGAACAACGAAATATTAAGTAACCGATTTGGTTGGTACGATGATTATAGCCCTGAAGCTCTAATTAAAAGGCATGAATATTTTGTTAAAGATTCATTATTTCAAAATCGACTATTTGAGTATACGCAGATCTTTGACGGGTATGCATCTCAGGTAAATAGGTTAAGAATGTTAAAGGCTAAAATATGGCTTGAGGTAGAAATTCTTAGTCCAAATAAATCTTTAAATGGCTTAAATAATGGACTAAATAAAATGAATCTGACAAAATTATCTGAAGTAAGTTGTTCAGAAATTTTTAAAGAAAATAAATTACCATCCTTTATTATTTGGAATTTGATTTACAATTCAACAAAAGATACTATTCAAATCGCAACATGGAATAGAAAAGAACCTAATGGTTTCATAGCGCCAAATAGTATAGAAGTAATAAGTGGACGAAAAAATGATGGAATTAAAATTTTTAAAAATGGACAGTGTGCCGTAAAATACAATAATTTAATAAGTGGATTTGTAATTATTGAATAGAGCAAAATAACGAAAGCACAACAACGTGTATAATTCATTGCTAGTAATCGCCTAATTGCGAAAATCCTCGCAGAATTTCTATTCAGTTTGTATTTGCTAAATTAGTTGCTAAAACACGCAACGAAATCATACACAAAAACGTTGTGCTTCATTATAACCAACCGCTAACCAATGATTAAATTCTTTAGAAAAATTAGACAAAAAATGCTGACTGAAAATAAGTACAGTAAATATCTGATTTATGCAATTGGAGAAATAGTTCTTGTTGTGATTGGAATTTTAATTGCTTTGGGAATAAACAATTGGAATGAAGAAGGCAAATTGAATAATAAAAGGCAACAATATTATAATCAATTGATATCGGACATAAATAAGGATATCGAAATAACAACTAACATCATTACTAAATTTAAGACACACAACCAACAGTATTTAGACAATTTAAATAATTACACCAACAAAGACATTACCCTGAGTGAACTTCTAAATAATTATCGTCAAATAAAACTGAAAGCATACCAGATAAGATTTAATTCCAGTACAATGACATCATTAATTAGTAGTGGAGATATTGAATTACTTGAACCCAAATTAAGAAATAAGCTAATAGACTTAGGAAGATTGCAAGAATTAACAATAAAAGATTTTGACTTTACCAATAATGGTGCATCGGGAATTGTTCAAAATATATCTTCAATGATAGGCTCAGTTCCATTGCAGAAGAACCTGGAAAAGCACAATAGTTTGAATGAATTGAGAATGAAGAATAATATGAGCCAATTAGTTTTAGCCTATGAAGGCGCGCATAACTGGATATATCTTGCTCAGAAGGATGCTATTGAAGGACTTGAGGAAATGGAAAAAGAATTAAGGGAAATTACAGAAATTATTAACCTGAAAATAAAAAAATAACGGAAGCACAACAATGGCTATAAACAATTGCTATTACAGGCTTATCCTGAAAATTCCTGCGGAATTTTCAGCTTTTCGTGTACTTGCAAAAGTCCGTGCTAACCCACGCAACTGTTCATAGCCGAGACCGTTGTGCTTCATTATAACCAACTATTAACCAATGATAAAATTCTTTAGGAAAATTAGACAAAACTTGCTTATGGAAAACAAAACCGGAAAGTATTTTAAATATGCTATCGGAGAGATAGTCCTTGTGGTAATTGGAATTTTAATTGCACTTCAAATAAACAATTGGAATCAAAATCGACTTAAAAAAATACAAGTGAATACTTATCTTAAGAGTATTACAACAGATTTAAAATCTGATATTAGTTTATACCAGTTAAGTATAGATACATATGAAAAACACATTGAAAATATTAGTCAAGTCTTATCAAATAGTGAATACAAGCAATTAAAAGTTGATTCCATTTATACTCTTATAACCAGAACTTGGGGTACTAATTTGATAAAAACTCAGACTTACGAAAAGATAAAAAGCACAGGATTACAGGACATTCTAGGAACAGTCGAAATAGATAATGCAGTAAATGATTACTACGGAGAATCGACAACTCATTTCGATTATTATGTGAATTGGAATGCAGAAATGACTAATAGAGATGACTTATTTTGGAATTATGCCGATAATTTTGAGTCTGGAATTCTTGAACGAGTTAATTCAACTTCTATACCATATCAACAAGATTCAATAAAAAGAAAAGAGGAATTGGTACAACTCATTGAATCAACTCTTGGAAGGAACTATCTAAAAAACGCTTTGAGTCGCGATGTTTATGGTATTCGAATAATAGAAAACTTCAAGTCGAAAGCCGACAATTTAGTAGAATTAATAGAAAAACAAATTGACAAATAACGAAAGCACAACAATGGCTATAAACAATTGCTATTACAGGCTTATCCTGAAAATTCCTGTGGAATTTTCAGCTTATCGTGTACTTGCAAAGTTAAGTGCTAAACCACGCAACTACTCATAGCCGAGAACGTTGTGCTTCATTATGACCAATCAATAACCAAATGATAAAATTCTTTAGAAAAATTAGACAAAACTTGCTTTCCGAAGGAAAAACAGGAAAGTATTTTAAATACGCTATTGGAGAAATAATACTGGTTGTTATCGGAATTCTAATCGCATTGGGAATAAATAATTGGAATCTTAATCGCATAGAAACTAAGCAGACTAAAACCATTTTAAATAGTATGATTCTTGATTTAGAATCGGACATAAGTAATCTCGAAAGTGACATCGTATTTTTCGAGAATGATATACAGAAAAGTAGGATTGTTCTAAATTCAGAAAAATTTGATCGAATAACTGAAGATTCATTGTACAATCTTTTACCGACAAATAGCAGTTCTTATAGCTTAAACAGACATTCTTTTGAAAAGTTAAAAAATTCAGGGATAAACAATATTCTAGATTCTGATGAACTCTATGAATCAATTAGTGCGTATTATACTGACAATGCTGATATATTAAATACAGTAAACTCATGGGACTTTGATTATTCTTTAAAAGCAACTGATTTTTGGAGACTTGGTAATGAATTTGAAGGTCCCATTTTAAATGATACGATTATCACGCGTTACAGAGATGGCGATATCATAAGAAAGACTAAACTAGTCCAATTAGTTTCTAGTATGAAAAGTAGAAACATCATACGATATGCTATATCAAGAAAATTGACCTGTATTAATGTATACAAAGGAATCAAGTTTGATGCAGAAAATCTCATTAAGATTATTAACCAAGAATTAGGACTAAAAAAATAAACGAAAGCACAACAATGGCTATAATTCATTGTGGTTTTGTGCCACACCAAAATAAAAAGCATTAATCAAAAGCTGATTTCTAAGCGGAATAATCCTGCGGATGATTCCACAACGAAATCATAGCCGAGACCGTTGTGCTTCATTATCAGAAACCGCTAACCAATGATAAAATTCTTTAGAAAAATTAGACAAAAACTTCTCTCTGAAAACAAATTCAGTAAATATCTCATTTATGCAGTTGGAGAAATTATATTGGTTGTTATTGGGATTTTGATTGCTTTACAAGTCAATACTGTTAACCAGAATAAATTAATCGACAAAAAAATATCAAATTATCTAAAAGAAATTAAATTGAATTTGGAGGATGAGATTGATCGATCTGAATTAGTGGTTGAATTTTATGTTAAACGAGATTCAGTACTAAAATTAGTGGTATTGGACAAGCTCAAGAAAGAAGATTATATTTCAGGTTCAGGTGTTCATAATCCGAATTATGCAATCATGAATTGGAATGCTATAAGTATTAATCAGAACGCTTATAATAACATGGTCTTAATTAGTAGCGATATTCCTGATAAATATAGATCGATATACAAAGAATTAAATATACTATATGAAGTGCATGGTGAAAACCTAGATGTAAGAAAATCAAAATTACAAGAGAAGATGAGAATTTTCTCTGACTATTTAAGAGATAATAAAGTTTGGTTTCATAAACTAGCTATGGGTGATAATTCAGATGAAGAAATGATTAATTATTATATGGGAGACCCATTTTATAAAAACTATGTTTTGGAATATTATGATGATGCAATGAAATTGAAACTTGCAACGTCAATTTATGCTGAACAGGCAAAAGTTGTGATAACGAAAATAGCTGAATTCGAAAATCAATAACGAAAGCACAACACCGTGTATAGCTCATTGCGGCTGAATTCCTAATCGGAATTCATTGCAATTTGCTATCTTTCGGTTATGGTGGAAAATCATAGCTGACTTCCCGCAACGAGCCATACACAAAACCGTTGTGCTTCACTATAACCAAACGCTAACCAATGATAAAATTCTTTAGAAAAATTAGACAAAACTTACTAATGGAAAACAAAACAGGAAAGTATTTCAAATATGCATTTGGAGAAATTGTATTAGTTGTTATTGGAATTTTGATTGCTCTTTCAATAAATAATTGGAATGAAAATAGAAAAGAACAAAATCAACTGCAAATCTACTATAAACAAATAATTTCAGATTTAGATGAGCAAAAAATATATTCAAACTCTGGTATTACCCAATTAGATTCCAATATTGCATCCTATGTTCAATACAAAAATCTTTTTGAAACAAAAAACTTAGCAACTGATGATGTCATAGACGCCCTTAATAAGGTGAAATTTGCCTCAATATATCTATCTTTTCGCTTTAATACAATGGAAACTTTACAATCAACAGGAGATATTAAAATTATTCCCGAAAATATTAGAAATAAACTTATAACACATAAAAGTAAAATTGACGAATGGACAATTATAAATAATGGCAATTTAAATATTTACCTGAATGGTTTATTAAAATATACCGAAAAAGGAATTGGAAGTTTTTCTTCAAGATTGCAAGAACAACCCGACTTGAAAAAAGCTATAAAAAATGACATTAAACCAATTGAAGCAATTCTTGCAGCAGAAAGTGCGTTTGGAGTTAAGTATTTTACCGAAAGGCAAACACGCCAATTCTTAAAAGAAATACTCGAAGAAATAGAAACGATGAAAAAATTAATAAATTCAGAATTAAAGAATAAAAAATAACGAAAGTACAACAATGTGTATAATTCATTGCTAGTTATAGCCTATTTACGAAAGTCCTCGCGGACTTTCTATCTGTGATTTATTTGCTAAATTTATTGCTTAAACACGCAACGAAATCATACACTAGACCGTTGGCTCTCATTAAAAAACAAAATCATCTCAAATGAAATTAAGACTTCTATTACTTTCAATGTTAGTATTTATAAATATAGCATTTGGACAAGATGAAAAAGCTCAAAAAAGCCCTCTTGAAGTTGTGAACAAGAGAATGAAATTGTATAATCAACACGATTTTGACCAATTTATAAAACTTTATGCTAAAGATGTAAAAGTTTATACTTATCCTGACAAGCTTCTTGGAGATGGTATTGAAAATATTATTTCTATTTTCAAACCAAAATTTGAGACCAAATCAATATCTGTCAAAATAATAAATCAGATTGAAAACGGCAGTCATGTTGTCAATCACGAAATAGTTACGGAAAATGGTTTATTAACTAAATATGTGTCCATATACCAAGTTGAAAACGGACTTATAAAAAGCGTAAGATTCGTAAGAGATAACTGAAAAAGCATTGTAAACGTAATTCAATTTATTTTATGAAAATGAAGAGAAAACAGTTGACACTATTCTTGGATGAAAAAGAAAGTAAAATAATTGAGACCGTACGGAAAAAATATAATCCGAGACAATATGAATTGATTAAAAGTCATATAACTCTTTGTCGAGAAGATGAAATTGAAGATATAAGACATATCAAACGCAATTTAGAAAACCTTGATGTGTATAAATTTGTGTTGCTAACAAATGGACTCATCAGATTTTCCGGAGGAAAAGGTCTTTTAATATCCATAATAGATAAAGAGCAAAAATTCCAAAAACTAAGAGAATTGGTTTTACAAAA
The DNA here is from genome assembly GCF_031846265.1 of Microcosmobacter mediterraneus. NCBI lineage: Bacteria > Pseudomonadati > Bacteroidota > Flavobacteriia > Flavobacteriales > Flavobacteriaceae > Microcosmobacter > Microcosmobacter mediterraneus. Next base: position 74,023 of record NZ_JAVRIA010000009.1, read on the forward strand.
TGAAGTGTCAAATCCAAGAGAACATATAGCGCATATTACAATAATGCATCCAAGAAATTCAATCTGCGATGACACTAAATTTAAAGAGATACAGAATTTTGAATTGCCTAAAAAACTAGGTATCTCAAAAATCAGTCTAATTGAACAGGAAATTGGTAAAGAATGGAAAACGCTTAAAGCATATGAATTAAAGTATAAAAACGAGAGCTAACACCGTATAAAATTAATTGCTGGTTTTAGCCAATTTACGAAAGTCCTCGCAGACTTTCTATCTGTGATTTATTTTCTAACTTTAGTGCTTAAATCACGCAATTAATCTTATACATTAACGTTGTGTGTAATTTTCTAAAGACAAATTATAATTTGGTGAAATAATTCTATTTAGCATGAAAGAAGGAAACATTCAAAAAGTTCACTTAACATCCAAGGTATTGTTGACAATATTAATGTCATTTTCCGCTGGTATGTATATATTCTCAGGTGAACCTACAATCTTTACTGACTTAGGTTATCCATCGTATTTAATGTACCCCTTAGCTATCGCTAAAATATTAGGAATGATAACTATTTGGTCAAAATATTCTGAATTATTAACTAACTGGGCTTATGCTGGCTTCTTTTATGATGTTATCCTTGCTTTTTGCGCTCACTTAGCAGTCGGTGATGGGGAATGGGCGCCTTCTTTAATCGGAATAATTCTAGTTCTAAGTGCGGTATTTACGAGGATGAAAAAATAATCTAAAAACAACACACAACAACGTGTATAATTCATTGCGCATCGTTGGTTAAGGCGAGGAAATTATCCTACAATTTGTATATTTAACTAATCGGAAAAAGTACAAACAGCTTAGCTGTTGCGCTTTTTCTCACTGCGAATTTTCGCCGCAAGCGGCTCATCTGAAGCGAAAGTGCTCCAGCTGAATTCGCAAAGAAACCATACAAAAACACATTGTGGTGCATCATTCCTAAATCCTGAAAATGAATTTTGAGCTAAATAAATCAATAGAAATTTTAGAAAGAACACCTGAAGTTATCGAAGTCTTATTAAGTGGTCTATCTCAAGAATGGGTTCGTAGTAATGAAGGCGATCACACTTGGAGCCCATATGATATTGTTGGGCATTTAATTTTTGGAGAAAAAACAGATTGGATTTTAAGAATAAAAACAATACTTAGCGAATCTGATAACAAACTTTTTGAACCTTTTGATAGGTTTGCTCAATTAAAAGAAAATCAAGAAAAGTCAATCGATGAACTAATTATTGAGTTCAAAGAAGTAAGAATAGAGAATTTAAATAGACTGAAATCACTGAATATTAAGCAAGAAGATCTTAATCGAACAGGAATTCATCCTGAGTTTGGAGAAGTCAATTTAAAACAACTGATTTCGACTTGGGCCGTTCATGATTTAGGGCATATTGCACAAATTTCTAGAGTAATGGCAAAACAATATAAAAGCGAAGTTGGTCCTTGGATAAACTATTTGGGTATATTAAATAAATAACGACACCACAACAACGTGTATACAATATTAGAGAAACATTTATCACAATATTAATCTTCATCGGAATTTCATTCTGTGTTGCTCAAAATGGAGTAATTAACGGAAAAATAATTGCGGAAATTCCTGAAGAAGCGGAATTGTTTGCTGAAAACACTAAAGTAATTCTTGAGATAAACGGAATTGAAATAAAAATAGCTGAATTAAAAATGTTTTGCAACAATGTGTATAAAACATTAAAAAAAATATGGCACTACCTAAGAAAAAGAGCAGGTTGATAACCGTAAATAATGAAAAATATAGATACGTTATTTCTGCTGGAAAGTATAATGAAAACTGGGAGTTTGATTTGAATATAACTGTACAACTCGCGACAGGTGAAGGTTGTAAATTAAAAGTAAAAGGATTGATAACTAGGGATTATTGGCTTGATTTTCCAAATGACATAACATCCAAAGAAGATTATCCAGTTTTAACACCCTTAGAAATCTCGATAATAATAACTTGTAGTTTGAAATCAGGTTGGAATCCAGAGTTAAAAGGCAAGCCTTACATTATTAATATAAATAATAACCAAATAAGCAATGACAAAAATAATTTAAATAGATTTTGGATTGGTTAAAAAAGTTTTACAACAACGTGTATAATACTAAGTTAATGTAATTCTAAACCCCTGAAAACTCAGCGTATCACTTAAAAAAACCTCACTTTAATAGGCACAATAGCCAAAAGGATGCTCTATTTAATAATTATTTATTAAATTATAGACTACAACTACTAAAAAGTAAAGATCGTAACGATTAATAACTATAAGATTAATATTATGCGAATTAAAATTAACCATTTATTTTGTTTACTCTCGTTCATTATTATAATTGAGTCTTGCTCAAAAAAGAACAGTAAACCAACTTTGGAAATAGGTAATACAGATCAATTGAACATGGTATTGGATTATTATGTTGAGGAAGACTTTTATCCATTTGTTTATGCGAGGTTAGAAGATTTGGATGGCAATGTTATTTATGAACATAGCGCTGTAAATGAAAAATTACTTCCAAACACTAAAATCGATGGAGATACTTGGATTAGAATTTGGTCTATGAGTAAGATAGTAACCATATCTGTTGTTTTAGATTTAATTGAAGATGGTATATTAAAAATAAATGACCCAGTCTCAAAATATATTCCTGAGTTCAAAAACCTCAAAGTTGCAGTATCTAATGATGATAGAAATCTAACAGAGTATGAATGGAATGAAAGAGAGAATGCTTGCCCTGTAAAGTTTGTAAGCAATGATTCTGTAATGACTGTTCTTCACCTTATTAATCATCAAGCAGGATTTTACTATGCTACCACAGGTTTCGCTTGTATCGATTCTTTAATCGCTGAACAAAATTTACCTATGGCAAAAAACTCTGATGATTTAATTAAAAAGCTATCCCATTTACCTTTGATTCAACACTCTGGTACTGATTATTTTTATGGAACAAACACGACAGTTTTAGGTCTAGTTGCTGAGAGAGCAACAGGCAAAAAATTAAATCAACTGGTTGAGGAACGATTAACTGATCCGATGAAAATTAAAGGGTTACAATACAGACTTCCTCCCAATGAAAAACTACTGCCAAAATTCACAGGTAGAGATTCTACTTTACGTGAAGCTAAAAGAGGTGAGTTAGATATTTTTGGCCCAGATGTTCCTGATTATGATTCAAATCATCAATTATATTTAGGTGGTGAGGGAATGGTAGCTACAGCAGATGCTTATGCAGATTTTTTAAGAATGTTGTTAAAGAGAGGTATATTAAATGATTATAGGTTTTTAGAAAAAACAACAGTTGAGGATATATATGCACCTCACACCCAAAAAGATAGTCCTTATGGGTATAATGGTTACAACTTATGGATTAGTGGTGATTCAATGAAAATTAAAAAACAAGGTGAAGCTGGGCTTTGGATTGGAGGTGGCTATGAATGCACTTACTTTTGGGCAGACCCAAAACGAAATTTTGTTGGAATTATCATGTCACAAAATAACGAAGTGCGTGCACCAGGTTATGAGTTAAATGATAAGTTTCGTGGTACATTATATAAGCAAATTTGGGCCATTGAAGAGAAAAGCAAGAGTTCTACTACTGAATAAATAATTGGTAAGTACAAGTCTGGCTAGAAAAATAAATATAAACAACATTCTAAAGAGCATTACATTGAATTCTCCCTTCTTTTTCGAGCTAATTAATTACATTTGCACTTGTAAAATTTATGTCTAATTAATAAGATTCCGTACTTGCGGAAAACACATATGAAAGCCGGAATTGTAGGATTACCAAACGTAGGAAAATCGACCTTATTTAATTGCCTTTCTAATGCCAAAGCACAAAGTGCAAACTTTCCGTTTTGCACTATAGAACCTAATATTGGTGTTATTAATGTACCAGATCCTCGTTTAGAAAAACTAGAAGAACTCGTAGATCCTGAGCGCGTAATGCCTGCAACCGTTGAGATTGTAGATATTGCAGGATTAGTTAAAGGTGCCAGCAAAGGAGAAGGTTTAGGAAATCAGTTTTTAGCTAATATAAGAGAGACTGATGCTATTTTGCATGTATTACGTTGTTTTGATAACGATAATATTGTCCATGTTGATGGCAGTGTTGATCCTATACGTGATAAAGAAACTATTGATATAGAATTACAACTTAAAGACTTAGATTCGGTAGAGAAAAAAGCAGATAAAATTGGAAGAGCAGCTAAAACTGGAAATAAAGAAGCACAAAAAGAATATGATGTTCTTACCAAAATTAAAGATGCTTTAGAAGCTGGCACATCTGTGAGAGCTTTAGAGTTTGATTTAAACGATTACGAAGCTTATGTAAAACCATTACAACTTATAACAGAAAAGCCAGTAATGTATGTTTGTAACGTTGATGAAAAATCAGCAGTTTCTGGTAATACTTATGTAGACCAAGTACGTGAGGCTGTTAAAGACGAACAAGCAGAAGTTTTAGTATTAGCTGTTGGCACTGAAGCAGATATCAATGAGTTAGACGACTACGAAGAACGCCAAATGTTCTTGCAAGATATTGGTTTAGATGAGCCTGGAGCAGCAAAATTAATTCGTTCAGCCTATAAATTACTAAACCAACAAACCTATTTTACTGCTGGTAAAAAAGAAGTTAGAGCATGGACCGTAACGGTTGGCTCTACAGCACCTCAGGCTGCTGGTGTAATCCATACAGATTTTGAAAAAGGCTTCATTAGAGCAGAAGTTATTGGTTATGACGACTATGTAGGCTATGGTAGTGAAACTAAAGTAAAAGAAGCTGGTAAAATGCGTGTTGAAGGAAAAGGTTACATTGTTAAAGATGGCGATGTAATGCATTTTTTATTCAACGTATAGCATAAAACAGTTTATCCCTTTCAGTCTAGTCGAGTGAAGTCGAGACTTAAATATTAAAAGATGCCAGAAATAATTATCAAGACTAGGATTAAGGCTGATATCCAAACCTGTTTTGATTTATCTCTAGATATTGATTTCCATACTAGATCACTAAAGCATTCTAACGAAAAAGCTATCGCTGGTAAAACGACAGGTTTAATTAAGCTTGGCGAATCTGTAACGTGGCAAGCAACACATTTTGGTATCAATCAAAAATTGACTTCAAAAATTACAGAAATGAATCCTCCTCATTATTTTGTTGACGAAATGGTAAAAGGTATTTTCAAATCATTCAGGCATGAGCATCACTTTAAGAGTGTTGAAAATAACACCATCTTAACTGATAAATTTATGTATGTTTCGCCTTTTGGAATCCTAGGAAAATTAGCAGATAAAATAGTTCTAAAACGCTATTTAACCAGGCTACTAAAAACCAGAAATACGTTTCTAAAAAAGGAGGCGGAAATTAGAACAAAACTAGTCTAATATTTCAAGGTAAAATTAGATTCTCTTTTTTACATAACCCCTTTAAAACATTGTTAATAACCTTAATGTTTATGGGTTTTATTTTTTAAGGTTATATGCTATATTAGCTTCTTATGCAATTCCCCTAAGTTTATGTCGCAACAAACCAAATACACTGAAGATAATATACGTTCTCTAGACTGGAAAGAGCATATTAGAATGCGTCCAGGAATGTATATTGGTAAGCTTGGTGATGGATCGTCTCCAGATGATGGTATTTATATTCTTTTAAAAGAGGTTTTAGATAACTCTATTGATGAATTTGTAATGGGAGCTGGTAAAACCATTGAAATTTCTATTCAAGGCGAAAAAGTTATTGTTAGAGACTATGGCCGAGGAATTCCTTTAGGTAAAGTTGTAGATGTTGTGTCTAAAATGAATACTGGTGGAAAGTACGATTCTAAGGCGTTTAAAAAATCAGTTGGTTTAAATGGTGTAGGTACAAAAGCAGTTAATGCCTTATCTACATATTTTAGAGTAGAGTCTACAAGAGATGGAAAATCTGCATCTGCTGAGTTTGAACAAGGAACTCTTACAAATCAAGAGTTATTAGATGATACCTCTAGACGTAAAGGAACTAAGGTGTCATTTATACCAGATAATTCAATTTTCAAAAAATATAAATATAGAAACGAGTATGTTTCTAAAATGCTTAAAAACTATGTGTACCTCAATCCTGGTTTAACTATAGTTTTTAATGGCGAAAAGTATTACAGTGAAAATGGGCTGAAAGATTTATTAAGTGAAAATATTAATGAATCTGATAGGCTTTATCCAATCATTCATCTTAAAGGTGATGATATTGAGATAGCATTAACACATAGCAAAACACAGTATAGCGAAGAATACCACTCCTTTGTTAATGGGCAAAATACAACACAAGGTGGTACGCATTTATCTGCCTTCAGAGAAGCAATTGTAAAAACAATAAGAGAATTCTACGGAAAAACCTATGACGCCTCAGATATACGTAAATCTGTAGTGACTGCAATAGCTATAAAGGTAATGGAACCTGTATTTGAAAGTCAAACAAAAACTAAACTCGGCTCTACAGATATGGGAGGTGATTTACCAACTGTTAGAACCTATATTAATGATTTTGTAAAGCGAAAGCTCGATAATTATTTACACAAAAACCCCGATACTTCAGAAAAGATTCAACGTAAAATTTTACAAGCTGAACGAGAGCGTAAAGAACTCTCTGGTATTAGAAAATTAGCAAAAGAACGTGCAAAAAAAGCAAGCCTTCATAATAAAAAGCTTAGAGATTGTCGCGTACATTTTGGAGACACTAAAAATGAACGCAATCTTGAAACTACACTTTTTATTACAGAGGGTGATTCAGCTTCTGGAAGCATCACTAAGTCTAGAGATGTCAATACACAAGCGGTTTTTAGCCTTAAAGGTAAACCTCTAAACTGTTATGGTTTAAGTAAAAAGATTGTGTATGAAAATGAGGAGTTTAATCTTTTACAAGCTGCATTAAATATAGAAGAATCTTTAGAAGATTTACGCTATAACAATGTTGTTATTGCAACCGATGCAGATGTTGATGGTATGCATATTAGATTACTTCTGATTACATTTTTCTTACAGTTTTTCCCAGAAGTAATTAAAGAAGGTCATTTATATATTTTACAGACACCCCTTTTTAGAGTAAGAAATAAGAAGGAAACAATTTATTGTTATTCTGAAGATGAGCGTGTTAACGCTATAGAAAAACTAAAACCTAAACCTGAAATTACAAGATTTAAGGGACTTGGGGAAATTTCACCTGATGAGTTTAAACATTTTATAGGTGACGATATAAGACTAGATCCTGTAATGATGGATAAAGATATGACGATTGAGGAGTTACTTAAATTCTACATGGGGAAAAACACACCAAATCGACAAGAATTTATTATTAATAACCTAAAAGTAGAATTAGACGTTGTAGAGGAATAGAATGAGAACAAACAATAGTAAGGTAAAAAATGTAATTATATCAGTTTATTTTATTTTGATATTAACTGCTATTACAACTGCTACATTCTCTAGTTTTTTTAAAGATATAACTGGTAGTCCTTTTTTAACTGTTGGTATAATAATAAGCTTCTTTTTATTCTTATTGGTTATTCTGTATTGGATAGCTCGTTATTTTGAATACGACTCTGACGGTTTAAATATAGTAATTACAAATCGAGGTCTATTACTAGCAGATTACTTTAATTACAGAGAACATCAAATAGAGTTTGAAAAAGAGAATCTTATTTCATTCAAAATTAATAACTACATCCTTTATAAAACTTTAGTTGTAAACTTTAAAAATTCAAGAGGTAGTAAAAGACGAGAAGTTTTTAATATAACACTAGTAAGTAAAAAAAAGAGAAAATATATTAAACAATCGCTTAGTAAAATGATAAAATATAATCGAAAATTAAAGTTAGAGATTAATGAGTGAAGAGTCGGATGAAAATTTAAATAACGAAAACCATGAAACCATTACAAAAGTAACTGGTATGTATAAAGATTGGTTTTTAGATTATGCGTCTTATGTTATTTTAGAACGTGCTGTACCAGCTATAGAAGATGGTCTTAAACCTGTACAGCGACGTATTTTGCATTCCATGAAAGATTTAGATGATGGTCGTTATAATAAAGTGGCTAATATAGTAGGCCATACTATGCAATACCATCCTCATGGAGATGCTAGTATTGCTGATGCTATGGTACAAATAGGTCAGAAAGATTTATTGATAGATACCCAGGGGAATTGGGGAAATTTACTCACTGGAGATCGTGCAGCTGCATCACGATATATTGAAGCTCGTATATCAAAATTTGGATTAGACGTAGTATATAATCCTAAAATAACCGAGTGGCAAGCTTCTTATGATGGTCGACGAAAAGAACCCATAAATTTACCAGTTATGTTTCCTCTGCTGCTTGCGCAAGGTGCAGAAGGAATAGCTGTTGGATTATCAACAAAAATTTTACCACATAATTTTATTGAGCTTATTGAATCATCCATTAAACACTTACAAGGAAAACGATTTAAGTTAGTCCCTGATTTTCCTACTGCAGGTGAGGCAGATTTTACTAATTATAATGATGGTAATCGTGGAGGAAAAGTAAGAGTAAGAGCCAAAATTTCACAGTTAAACAAAAACACATTAGTTATTACCGAAATACCTTTTGGTACGACAACATCCTCACTAATTGATTCAATATTAAAAGCTAATGATAAAGGGAAAATTAAAATCAAAAAAATTGAGGATAATACAGCTGCAGAGGTTGAAATTTTAGTTCACTTACCCTCAGGTATTTCTCCAGATAAAACAATAGATGCGCTTTATGCCTTTACTAATTGCGAATCTTCAATTTCACCATTAGCTTGTGTTATAGAAGACAACAAACCAATTTTTATTGGTGTTTCAGAAATTTTACGTCGATCAACAGATAATACTGTACAATTATTAAAGAATGAATTAGAAATAAAATTAAGCGAACTAGAAGAACAGTGGCATTTTGCATCGCTCGAACGTATTTTTATTGAAAATAGAATTTATCGAGATATTGAAGAGGAAGAGACGTGGGAAGGTGTAATTTCTGCAATAGATAAAGGCCTAAAACCTCATATTAAACATCTAAAAAGAACTGTTACAGAAGAAGATATTACAAGACTCACTGAAATAAGAATCAAACGAATTTCAAAATTTGATATTGATAAAGCCCAACAAAAGATTGAAGCTCTAGATGATCAAATTGCAGAAGTAAAGCACCATCTAAACCATTTAATTGATTATGCAATTGCATACTTTCAGAGACTAAAAAAGGATTATGGTAAAGGAAAAGAACGCAAAACAGGAATCAAGATTTTTGATGATGTTGATGCAACTAAAGTGGTTATAAGAAACACAAAATTATATGTAAATAGAGAAGAAGGTTTTATCGGCACATCATTGAGAAGAGATGAGTATGTCTGTGATTGTAGTGATATTGATGATATTATTGTATTTACAAAAGAAGGAAAAATGATGGTAACCAAAGTTGGTTCAAAGACCTTTATAGGTAAAAACATTATTCATGTTGCAGTATTTAAAAAGAAAGATAAACGTACCATTTATAACCTAATTTATAGAGATGGTAAAGGAGGTCCGTCTTATGTAAAACGATTTGCCGTTACAAGTATAACTAGAGATAAAGAATACGACTTAACTAATAATAATAAAAATTCAATTATATGGCATTTTTCTGCAAACCCAAATGGTGAAGCAGAAGTTGTAACAGTATTATTACGCCAAGTAGGTAGTATTAAAAAATTAAAATGGGATCTAAATTTTGCAGATATTTTAATAAAAGGCAGAACTTCTAAAGGTAACTTAGTAACAAAGTATTCTATAAAACGAATTGAACTTAAAGAAAAAGGTGTATCTACTCTAAAGCCTCGTAAGATTTGGTTTGATGATACTGTTCAAAGGTTGAATGTTGATGAAAGAGGTGATTTAATAGGGGAGTTTAGAGGTGAAGATAAATTACTCATCATTAAACAATCAGGTGTTCTAAAAACTATTACCCCAGAACTCACAACTCATTTTGATAGTGATATGATAGTATTAGAAAAATGGGTACCAAAGAAACCTATATCAGCTATTTATTTTGATGGCGAAAAAGAACGTTATTATGTTAAACGTTTTCTTATAGATCAAGAAGGTAAAGAAGATACTTTTATTTCAGATCACGTAAACAGTAAATTAGAAATAGTCTCCACAGATTGGAAACCAGTTGCAGAAATTGTTTATGCAAAAGAACGTGGTAAAGATCGAAAAGAAAATGAAAAAGTAAATCTTGAAGAATTTATTTCAATTAAAGGAATTAATGCACTTGGTAATCAATTAACAAAATATAAAATCAATCAAATAAATTTACTTGATCCAATACCCTATGAAGCACCTGAAGAAAAACCTGCTGAAGAAATTGATGTTATAGACGTACAAGATCTATCACAGATAGAAGAAGTAAAAAGCCAGATAGAACCATCGGACAACAATTCTAATGACTCTTTAGATAATGATGAAGAAGGTCAAATAACTT